>CANRYZ010000067.1 GCA_947644365.1 uncultured Oscillibacter sp.
GTGCACGGCCCGTTTCTCTTTTCTCTGGCAAGACAGAGAAAAGAGAAATGGGGGGGTGCAAACCCGGACCAGCCATCCACATGGCTGAATCCCGCCCCCGTCCGCCAGGGCGAGAAAACTCCCTCCCTTGGGGCGCGCCCTTTACTTGATCTCCGGCAGGCTGGCGGCGGCCATGGACTGCCCCACCCGGCGGAACTTCTCGTCCGGCAGCTCCGGCACGATCTTCCCGTCCAGCTCCGGGTACTCGTCCGCCAGCACCCTCTTGGCGGTGTCCAGAATCAGGTCCCCGCCCTTGCCGCTCATAACCCGGCCCAGCAGCAGCACGTGGCGGCAGCCGTACAGGTCGAAGTAATAGGCCAGCGTGTGGCCCAGGTACACGCCGATGGACTCATAGACCTTGGCGGCCCGGGGGTCGTCCTCCGCCATCAGGGCCTGCACGGCCTTGAGCTTCTCGGCGGGGGAGGCGCTCTCGTCCAGCTCGATCCCCGCCCTGGGGGCCAGCTTGATCACGCCGTCCTGGGAGAAGTATTTCACCCCGCAGCCGATGTCGCCGCTCCACTCGTCCCGCATGGCGCCGGGCTGGGCGTCCACGGGGACGAAGGCCAGCTCGTTGAGCCAGCCGGTGATCCGGCCCTCCTCGTCCACGTAGCCCACGGCCTCGCTGGTGCCCATGGCGATGCCCAGCACGCTGTTGTCATTGAGGCTCATGGCCCCCGCCAGGGCGGACACGTCGCCGTCGTTGATGACGGAGTAGGGCACGTCGCCGAAGGTGTCGGTGATGGCCCGGATGTAGATGTCCTTCACCTTCTTGTCGTAGAGGTCCTTGGGGACCTTGAGGAACAGCGAGGCGTTCATGGTCCGGTTGTTGATGAACACGCCGGCGGAGGAGACGCCCACGGCGTCCACCCGGGGCATGTGCTCCGCGGCGGACTTGAGGGCCGCCACGATGCCGTCGTAGTGGTAGTCCGGGTCGGCGTTGATCTTGGGGAACCACACCACCTCCTCGGAGTAGACGGTCTCCCCGTCGATGACGGCGGACACCTTCCGGTCGGACCCGCCGGCGTCAAAGCCGATGCGGCAGCCCTTGAGGTGGCCGCCCATGGACTTGGGCGCGTCCTTGGCCTCGGGGATCCGGTCCACCAGCACCACCTCGAAGGGGTGCTCGAACACATTGGCCATATAGTCCCAGTCGAACTCCTGCTGCCCGCCGGCGCAGTAGACGGACTGGAGGTACTTCCAGATCCCCTCGTCGCCGCTGACGTAGACCTTGAAGCCGCCCTTCATCCACAGGATGGTCTTCACGATCCGCTCGATGTAGTAGTGGTCCGCCTCCGCCATCTCGGGGGTGCCGTGAATGAACGTATGGCAGGAGGCCATCTGGCCGTCGGCCCGCTCCACGGCGATGCCCACCGGCTTCTTCGCCCCCGCCAGGAAGGCGCGGTTAAAGCGCATCAGCGGCATAAAGTCCGGGTCCAGCACGGGGGTGTTTTTCAGCTCCACGTTGATGCCAAATCGGTTCATAGCGTTTCTCCTTCATCCAACAAATTCAAAACGGGACAAGTTTCTATTATTATACCATGAATTTCCACAAGATTCAATTCACTATCGTCCGCAAATCTGTAAATTTGTACCACAGACGCCCGATTTTTTACAGAAAACAAAATCCCGCCCCTCCAGCTTCACAAATGGTCTTGTTGGAGGAGGCGCGGTATGATATAATTATAAAATATCGCGCATTACCCGAACGCACGAATCCGCGGCGGCCCGCGCCGGCGGCATAACCGCCCCGCGCCCCGCGAAGAATAAACAGGAGGATTCTCTCTATATGGAAATGGATTGGAGACAGAGGCGGACCATTACGATCCTCACCGCCGTTTTGCTGACCCTGCTGGCGGCGGTGCTGATCGTCCTGGGCATCCGCTACCGGGAGAGCCGCGAAACGGCGCCGGAGGAGGACGGGCCCACGGCGGAGGCCTCTATGACGGTGGAGGGCTACTCCGCCCTGATTTACAGCAACGGCAGCACCACGCTGTCCTTCACCGTGGCGGAGAGCGGGGAGTGGGTGTGGGAGAATGATCCCAAATTCCCCCTGCGGCAGGAGACCATCAACTCCATCCTGGCGCTGCTGATCAACTGGCGGCCCCAGCAGACCCTGGCCGCGGAGGAGGACCTGAGCGCCTATGGCCTGAACGAGCCCACGGGCTTTTTGACCCTCACCGGGGCGGACGGCTCCGTTCGGGCCCTGACCTTCGGCAAAACCACCACCGACGGCACCAGCCGCTATGTCATGGAGCAGAGCGACCCGTCCACGGTGTACATCATCGCCGACACGCTGTTTACCCAGATGGGCGTGCCCATCTACGACATGTGCGACGTGCCCCTCCTGCCCCTGCTGGAGGAGGACTCCATTCGCTCCATCCTCATCCGGGGCCCGGAGAACGAGGACGGCACCCCCGCCCTGGTCACGGTCCTCACCACCGCCAAACGGAACGGCGAGGAGGGCCCCGTCACCTGGCTCCAGGGCAGCGAGAACGTCACCGCCAACGAGACCGTCCGGGCCCTGCTGGAGGACCTCCGGGCCCTGGTCCTCACCAAGTGCGTGGACTACGATCCCTCCGACGAGGCGCTGGCCATCTGCGGCTTCGACATGCCCCCCGCGGCTATCACCGTCAACTATACCACGGACGCCGGCGCGGACGGGACCGTATCCCTCACCATCGGTGCCCAGGTGCTGGACGGCTCCGGCCGCTATGTCCGCCTGGGGGACAGCACCACCATCTACTCCCTGCCCACCGCCGCCCTGGACCCCCTGATGCGGGTGGCCGTCAACGGGCTGGACATCACCTGATCGAACAGAGAGGAGGTCCCCCATGCGCGTACTGGTGGTTGAGGACGAGGTCCGGCTGGCCGGCACTCTCCGGGACCTGCTGGAGATGGACGGCTGGGCCGCCGACGTGTGCCACGACGGGGAGTCGGGGCTGGACAACGCCCTCAGCGGCATCTACGACGTGGTGGTGCTGGACGTAATGCTGCCCAAGATGGACGGCTTCACGGTGCTGCGCCGCCTGCGTGAGAGCGGCAGCGCCGTGCCGGTGCTGATGCTCACCGCCCGCTCGGAGCTCTCGGACCGGGTGGCCGGGCTGGACGGCGGCGCGGACTACTACCTCACCAAGCCCTTCGAGCCCAAGGAGCTGCTGGCCTGCGTCCGGGCCCTGGCCCGGCGGCAGCCGGAGCTGCGGAGCGGAGACGTTCTGTCCTGCGGCGACCTCCGGCTGGAGCGGAGCGCCTTCACCCTGGCCTGCGGAGAGCGGTCCGTCCGCCTCAGCCGCAAGGAGTTTGACATGATGGAGCTCCTGATGCTGAACCGGCGGCAGATCCTCACCAAGGAGAGCCTGCTGCTGAAAATCTGGGGCTACGAGTCCGACGCGGAGGACAACAATGTGGAGGTCTACATCTCCTTCCTGCGGAAGAAGCTGGCCCACCTCCGCTCCCAGGTGAAGATTCGGACCATCCGCATGGTGGGCTACTGCCTGGAGGGCGGGGAGTGATCTCCGTTCTCCAGCCGCCCAATAGATGCGGGCACGGCGCAGAGGCGAATATGATTCGCCCGTCCTATGGGAGATCCGGCGTTTTCGGGAGGCGGGCGATGGATAACCGCCCCCGTACCGCCTTTCCGGCCCAAGCGAATTCAGACAGGAGGGGGGCCCCGCCTTGATCCGAAAACTGCGGCTGAAATTTGTGGCCATCTGCATGGCCCTGGTGGCCGCCGTTCTGGCGGCGGTCTTTCTCGCCGTGTATCTCGCCATGCAGCGCAACATCCAGGACCTGAGCCGCCAGCTGCTCTACCGGGTGATCCAGCAGGACGACCCCCGCCGCCCGGAGATCGCCATCTCCCTGGACCGGGATCGGGTGGTCTACCTGCCCTACTTCACCGTGAACGTCTGGGGCTCCGCCGCCTATGTCACCGGCGGCACCTACCGGGACCTGGAGAACACGGAGGAGCTGGCCGCCATCCTCACCGACTGCCTGGCCCAGAACCGGCCGGAGGGCGTGGTGCGGGACTACCACCTGCGCTACCTGCGCAGGAACAGCGGCCTCTACGAGAGGCTGGCCTTTGTGGACATGTCCATGGAACAGGCCATGCTCCGGGAGATGATGGGCAGCTATCTCTTTATCGGCGGGGCGGCCCTGCTGCTGCTGCTGGCCGTGGCGGTGCTGCTGTCCTGGTGGGCCACCCGGCCGGTGGAACGGGCCTGGCGGCAGCAGCGCCAATTTCTCTCCGACGCCTCCCACGAGCTGAAAACGCCTCTGACCGTCATCCTCTCCAATGCGGAGATGCTGGACGCCGCCTCCCTGGAGGACCGCCCCGCCCGCTGGGCGGACAACATCCGCTCCGAGGCCCGGCGGATGAAAACGCTGGTGGAGGAGATGCTGACCCTGGCCCGGGCGGACAGCACGGCGCCCGCCGCCGTTTTGGGGGAGGTCTCCCTCTCCGAGGCCGCGGAGGACTGCGCCCTGGCCTTCGAGCCCGTGGCCTTTGAGGCCGGGAAGTCCCTGGAGTACCGTCTGGCGGAGGACGTCCGCGTTCTGGGGGACGGGGAGAAGCTGCGGCGGCTGGCGTCCATTCTCCTGGACAACGCCATCAAGTACGGCGCTCCCGGCGGCGCGGTGTCCCTGACCCTGGAGAGCCGGGAGCGGCAGGCGGCGCTGACGGTCTCCAACCCCGGGGAGATTCCGGCGGAGCAGCTGCCCCGTCTCTTCGAGCGGTTCTACCGGGCCGACGCCTCCCGGGGGGAGCAGTCCGGCTTCGGCTTAGGACTGAGCATCGCCGCCGCCATTGCCCGGGAGCACCGGGGAACCCTCCGGGCCGAGAGCGCCGACGGCGTCACCCGGTTTGTGTTCACCCTGCCCCTGAAGCGGTAAACTCCAAATCACAGGAAAACTGGCCGCCGGGCTAAGACCTTATAAAGAGGGCAAGGCAAACCAGATTGGTTTGCCTTGCCTTTTTCAAGCTGTCTAACCCGCTGTGACGTCTTCGGGAGACGTGTCTGCGGGAGAGCACGGGAAAATGGAATTTACCCGCATTATCCATTACAGAAACGGTTCGAGCGCATGGGCTGCCAGAACGATCCCAATGATGAAGAGAAAGACTATAAAAGTATCTATTAGGTCACCTCTTTTTCTGCTCCTTGCGTCCTGCTTTGATTTTTTGAGCTTTCTCAATCGGCAGGAGTTGAAAAGCCAGACGAAAAGAAACAGGGCCGCCACCATGAACAACATGCTTCCCATCGGCCCTTTGGGATAATTGTACATAAGCGCATTTCTCCGTTTCTCTCAGTTCATAAGATCATTATAAGGCGGCCCCTGCCGAAAAGCAATTTTTTATCGGGTATCCGCTTCCCAATGGCAGTCCGCCCCAGAGGCCCGTTTTCCATTTTCGGTCCAATTTTTGAAGAAAATCTCCCTCCAACGCCGTATGATCTATTGACAAGGGCGCTGGTTTGCGCTATTGTATATTTGTATTAGTTTTATAATATAAAAGGAGCGGATATGTGATGAGACCAATCAGGCAGTTCCTGCGGCGGTGCGCCGCGTCATTCCTGGCGGCGGCGCTGCTGTGTACCGCCGCCCTGGCCGCGGAGCCGGAGAAAACGAAGGCGGACCAGCGGCGGGAGGACCTGGAGTTCCTCTATCATACCGTGCTGGCGGAAAACCACCCGGACCTCTTCGCCCACACGCCGGAATCGGAATTCCTGGCTCTGAAAAAGGACATCGAGTCCCGGCTGGAGACGGAGAGCGACGTGGAATTTCTCCTGGACCTCCAGTGCCTGACGGCTCTGGCGGGGGACTCCCACACCACCCTCTCCATAGGCGGCGCGGCGGAGTTCCGGGCCTATCCCCTCGCCCTGCTCCGGCAGGGGGAGCGCTGGTATCTCTCCGCCGTCTCCCGGGAGAATGAAAAGCTCCTGGGCCGGGAGGTCACAAAGCTGGCGGGGAAGCCGGTGGGGGAGGCCGTCGACGCCTTCGGCGTCCTGCTCTCCTCCGATAATCCGGCGCACCTCCGGCGGAGCTTCCGCCAGTCCTGCAACGTGGCGGACATCTATGAGTACCTGGGCCTGGTGGAGGCGGGAGCGCCTCTGGCCGTCACCCTGAAAAGCGGGGAGACTCTCTCCCTGGAGCCCATGGATATGGCCGCCATGAACCGGACGGAGTTCGCCCGTCTGGCGGACCGCATCGCCAAAACGCCCGCCACCGCTGCCGCGGACGCCTTCTATTTCGCCAAGCCCCTGGACAGGAGCACCTACTACATCCAGTACAACGCCTGCCGGGAGGCGGAGGACCTGCCCATGGCGGACTTCGCCGCCTCCGTGGCCAGGGACCTGGACGCCGGCTCCTACCGCCGGGTCCTGCTGGATCTGCGGAACAACGGCGGCGGCTCCGACGGCGTCATCTGGCCCCTGCTGGAGGTCCTGCGGGAGGAGATGGACGGCGGCGCGGAGCTGGTGGGCCTCATCGGCGAGGCCACCTTCTCCTCCGCCCTCATCAACGCCGTGGAGATCCAGGAGATGGGCGGCGTTCTCGTGGGGGAGAGCGCCGGAGGCAGCGTCTGCCACTTCGGCGCGGTACGGGTTTTCTCCCTGCCAAACTCCGGCGTCCGGGGGCAGCTCTCCAGCAAGTACATCGACCTGAACACCCTGCTGGACGCCGGGGCGGGCCGGGGCGTGGAGGCTCTGGAGCCGGACGTCCCCGTTCCCCAGACCCTGGCGGACACCCTGGCCGGGCGGGACACCGCCGTGGAGTGGCTGCTGGCCCACCCCGGGAAGCTGGTCCCAAAGGAATATCCCGGCGCGCCGCTGACCCGGGGCCGCTTTATCGGCCAGCTCTATGAGGCCCTGGGCAGTCCCGCCGTGGAGACCGGGGAGGAGCTCCCCTTTGCCGACGGCTTCGGCATCGAGTGGTTCCTGCCCGCCCTGGCCTGGGCCAAGGAGACCGGCGTGGCCCGAGGCGCGGCGGACGGGACCTTCTCCGCCGCCCGTCCCATCACCTGGCGGGAGGCGGCGGCGTTCCTCGCCCGGACGGCGGAGGCCCGGGGCCTCCGGCCGGACCCGGCGGCACAGCGCATGGGGCCCGTTCCCGCCGCGCTGTCTCAGGGCCGGGAGCAGGACGCCGTGACCCGGGCCTGGGACCTGGGCCTCCTGCCGGTCCGGGCGGACTTTACCGAGCCCCCCATCCGTGCCCAGGGCCTGGAGATGGCGAAGGCCCTTTCGGAGCTGTTGAAATAACAGCGGAAAACGCCGCCTGTCCCTTGCGGGACAGGCGGCGTCTCTTCTCGTTCCGGGCCCCTCCAGCAGGACATCTGCCCGATCTGCCGGATTTTCCGGCGGAATGGTCCCATCAATTGGGCGTTTTTGTTCTATCCCGCCGGACGGTCCCCATGTTATAATCCCTCCAGCAAGCAAGGAGGAAACACCGGATGGTACATCTTTTACTGGCAGTCATCTATCTCTCTTTCATCAGCCTGGGCCTGCCGGACGCCCTGCTGGGGGCGGCGTGGCCCTCTGTCTACGGCCCCTTCGGCGTGCCGGTGTCCTACGCGGGGATCATCTCCATGATTATCGCCCTGGGAACCGTGGTCTCCAGCCTCCAGAGCGACCGCGTGACCCGGCGCTTCGGCACCGGCCGGGTGACGGCCGCCAGCGTGGCGCTCACCGCCGCGGCGCTGCTGGGCTTCTCCCTCAGCGGCTCCTTCCGGGCGCTGTGCCTGTGGGCGGTGCCCTACGGCCTGGGGGCCGGCAGCGTGGACGCCTCTCTGAACAACTATGTGGCCCTCCACTACGCCAGCCGCCACATGAGCTGGCTCCACTGTATGTGGGGCATCGGCGCCACTCTGGGGCCGTATATCATGTCCGCGGCCCTCACCGGCGGATACGGCTGGCACATGGGCTACCGGAGCGTGGGCCTGTTACAGATCGCCCTCACCGCCGTCCTGCTTTTGAGCCTGCCCCTCTGGAAGCGGCGGGGGGAGCCCGGACCGGAGGACGCCGCGCCGGAACGCCCCCTCTCCCTGGGACAGGTCGTCCGCCTCCCGGGCGCGCCGGAGGTCATGACCGCTTTTTTCTGCTACTGCGCCACCGAGCAGACCATCGGCCTGTGGGCCAGCAGCTATCTGGTTCTGCACCTGGGCCTCTCCTCTGAGGCGGCGGCGGGCTTTGCCGGCCTGTTTTTCCTGGGCGTCACGGCGGGCCGGGGGGCCAGCGGATTTCTGACCCTGCGCCTCAATGACGTCCAAATGGTCCGCCTGGGGCTGTCCATCCTGGCGGCGGGGTTGGCGATTTTGCTGCTGCCCCTGGGGACGGGCACCGTCCTGGCGGAGCGGGCCGCGCTGACAGGGCTGCTGCTGGCGGGCCTGGGCTGCGCCCCGGTCTACCCCTGCCTGATCCACTCCACGCCGGAGCACTTCGGGGCGGAGCGGTCCCAGGCGGTTATCGGGGTGCAGATGGCAAGCGCGTATGTGGGCACCTGCCTGATGCCCTTCCTCTTCGGGATCATTGCCAATCATCTCAGCGTGGCGCTGTTCCCGGTGTATTTGGCGGGGCTGCTGGTGATTATGGCGGTGATGCACCAGCGGCTGGTGCGGATACCCCACCCTGGGGTGGAAGGGGATTGATTCCTTCGGAATCCGGCCCACGGGGCCGGGACGGGGGTTTTCCCGCCGCGGGCGGGGACGGGGAAATCCGGCCACGGGCCGGGGACGAAGGGTGTCGCGCCTCGGGCGCGGGACGACGCACGGGCTTTGCCCGTGCTGGGAATGCACCCCCCATTCTCTTTTCTCTGTCTTGCCAGAGAAAAGAGAATGCGCCGTGCACGGTGGAAGAGAAAAGAGAGGCGCTTTTGGTGGTTGCGGAAGCCTCACGCTTCGATTGAAGGGCGCTCAGCAAACCTGCTGCGTGGACGCATGGACTTTCTTCTCTTCCCGCGCTTCGCGCCTAGTCGGTCCCGTGCGGGGAAGAAAGTACGTCTACCGGCGGCAGGAGGGCAGACTTGCCCAAACGTGCCAGGCCAGGCGCGAAGCGCGGGAAGAGGCGCTGGGGACGATGCGTCAAAGCAGCAAAACAACCTCGGGGGAAGTCGCAGATGCGGCAGAGCGCCCCCGCAAGGTACGCTGTCAGACGCAGCCGGTAGA
>CANRYZ010000068.1 GCA_947644365.1 uncultured Oscillibacter sp.
CCAGCGCCCGCCAGACCGCCCGTCCGGCAAACAGCCCCAGGGCGGCGGACAGAAGCCCACGCCCGCTCAGCAGCAGAGGCCCGGCGGACAGAGGCCCGGCCAGCAGCCCGCCGCGTCCGGCCAGAAGGCGGCCGGCGGCCAGCAGACGGGTCAGCAGCCCGCCTCCGGGCAGCAGCAGGGACAAAAGCCCGCCAGCCGGGTGCCGCAGAAGAAGATCGTGGACACCCGCAAGGGCGGCGACGTGAACCTGGCCAAGTACGACGAGCGCCTGGAGACCCTGGGCGGCCAGCAGGGCGAGCGGATGCAGCGCCAGCAGCGCTCCGGCCGGGAGAAGGTCCAGGGCCGGAACCAGCGCCGGGGCGGTCCCGCCTTCTCCAACAAGCGCCGCCAGGACGAGGCGGAGAAAATGCGCCGCCTCCAGCTGGAGATCGCCAAGAAGGCCCCCCTCAAGGTCCAGATCCCCGACGAGATCAGCGTGGGCGAGCTGGCCAGCCGCATGAAGAAGACTGGCGCGGAGGTGGTCAAGGTGCTGATGAAGAACGGCATCATGGCCTCTCTGCCCCAGATGATCGACTTTGACACCGCCTCCTTCGTGGCGGAGGAGATGGGCTGCAAGGTGGAGAAGGAAGTGGTCGTCACCATTGAGGAGAAGCTCATCGACGCCACCGAGGACCGCCCCGAGGACCTGGTGCCCCGGGCCCCCGTGGTGGTGGTCATGGGCCACGTGGACCACGGCAAGACCTCTTTGCTGGACACCATCCGCAACACCTCCGTGGCCGCCGGAGAGGCCGGCGGCATCACCCAGCACATCGGCGCCTACCAGGTGCAGGTGAACGGCAAGCCCGTCACCTTCCTGGATACGCCGGGCCATGAGGCGTTCACCTCCATGCGGGCCCGGGGCGCCATGATCACGGACATCGCCATCCTGATGGTGGCGGCGGACGACGGCATCATGCCCCAGACCATCGAATCCATCAACCACGCCAAGGCCGCCGACATCCCCATCATTGTGGCGGTGAACAAGATCGACAAGGAGAACGCCAACCCCGACCGCGTCATGCAGCAGCTGACGGAGCACGGCCTGGTGCCGGAGGAGTGGGGCGGTGAGACCATCTGCTGCAAGGTCTCCGCCAAGAAGAACATCGGCATTGAGAACCTGCTGGAGAACCTGGTGCTTCTGGCGGAGATTCAGGAGCTCAAGGCCAACCCCAACCGGGCGGGCCAGGGCACGGTCATTGAGGCGAGGCTTGACAAGGGCCGCGGCCCCGTGGCCACCCTCCTGGTGCAGAACGGCACCCTGAAGCAGGGCGACATCATTATCGCCGGCACCGCCGTGGGCCGTGTCCGTACGATGCTGGACTACAAGGGCAACCGCCTCACCGAGGCCGGCCCCTCCGTGCCCGTGGAGATCGCGGGCCTCAGCGAGGCCCCCACCGCCGGCAGTCCCTTCTTCGCCGTGGCCGACGAGCGCATGGCCCGGGTGCTGGTGGAGCAGCGCAAGGCCGAGGAGAAGGCCAAGGCCCTGGCCCCGGTGCAGAAGGTCTCTCTGGAGAACCTCTTCGACCAGATCCAGGCCGGCGAGCGCAAGGAGCTGGCCCTGATCGTCAAGGCCGACGTCCAGGGCAGCGTGGAGGCCGTGAAGGCCTCTCTGGAGAAGCTCTCCAACGACGAGGTCAACGTCCGGGTGATCCACGGCGGCGTGGGCGCCGTCAGCGAGTCCGACGTGATGCTGGCCTCCTCCTCCAACGCCATCATCGTGGGCTTCAACGTCCGGCCCGACGCCGCCGCCCGGGACAGCGCCGCCCGGGCCAACGTGGACATGCGGATGTACCGGGTCATCTACGACTGTATCGACGAGATCACCGCCGCCATGAAGGGTATGCTGGCCCCCAAATTCCGGGAGGTCATCCTGGGGCACGCGGAGATCCGCCAGACCTACAAGGTCTCCAGCGTGGGCACCGTGGCGGGCTGCTACGTCCAGGACGGCAAGATCGTCCGGTCCTGCTCCGTCCGCGTGGTGCGGGACGGCATCGTGATCCACGAGGGTCAGCTGGCCTCCCTCCAGCGGTTCAAGGACGCCGCCAAGGAGGTCGCCAGCGGGTATGAGTGCGGCATGACCATTGAGAAGTTCAACGACATCAAAGAGGGCGACATTATCGAGGGGTATACCATGGAGGAGATTCCCCAGTAACTGCGCATAATAGGGGGCGGCGGCTGTGCCGCCGCCCCTTGGTTTTGCCTGCTCCGGCGGACGGCGCCCGCGTTGAAGATCGGGATATCGATTTTCAAGTGTTTTGGCTGTATCAAAAAGGAGGTATTTTATGCCAAGCAACCGAATTGGCCGCATCAACGAGGAGATTCAGCGGGAGCTCAGTGAGCAGCTCCGCCGCTTGAAGGACCCCCGTGTTTCCCAGGTGGGCATGGTCTCCATCACCCGCGTGGACACCACCGGCGACCTGCGCTACGCCCGGGTCTATGTCAGCGTTCTGGACAAGTCCCAGGAGAGGGACGTCCTCAAGGGCCTCAAGTCCGCCTCCGGCTTTCTCCGCCGGGAGCTGGGCCGCGCCCTCCAGCTGCGCTATACGCCGGAGCTCCAGTTTATCGGCGACGACTCCATTGCCCACGGCGCCCGCATCCTGGAGGTTCTGCGCCAGGTGGAGCGGGAGGACGGGGCTCGGGGCGGGCCGGAGACGGAGGAGTGAGCCATGCTGACCGTCTCTGAGGCCGCCGCGCTGCTGCGGGACTTTGACAATGTGCTGATCCTCACCCACATCCGCCCGGACGGGGATACCGTGGGCTGTGCCGCCGCCCTGTGCGCGGGGCTCCGGGCCCTGGGAAAGACGGCGTATCTCCTGCCCAATCCGGGACTGACGGACACCACCCGGCCCTATTTTGCCCCCTACGCCGCCCCGCCGGACTTCACGCCGGACAAGGTGGTCTCTACGGACATCGCCACGCTGGCGCTGCTGCCGGAGAACGCCAGGGCGTATGGGGACCGGGTGGACCTGGCCATGGACCACCACTCCTCGTTTGAGCGCTTCGGCCGGGCCAATATCCTCCGGGCGGAGGCCGCCGCCTGCGGGGAGCTGCTGTACGACATTTTGAGGGAGCTGGGCCCCGTCACCCCGGAGATCGCCCTGCCGCTGTATGTGGCGGTCTCCACGGACACCGGCTGCTTCGCCTATTCCAACACCACCGCCGAGACCCACCGGACGGCGGCGGCGCTGATGGAGACGGGCATCGACTACCGCGCCGTGAACAAGGTGTTCTTCCGCACCAAGACCCGGAAGCGGATGCAGCTGGAGGGAGCCATGCTCAGCGGCTGCGAGTTCCATGACCGCGGCCGGGTGGCGGTGCTGTCCGTCCCCCTGTCCCTGATGGAGAGATTTCAGGCCACGGAGAGCGACGCCGAGGAGCTGTCCGCCCTGGGAGGGCAGATCCAGGGCGTGGACTGCGCCGTTACCATGCGGGAGCTGCGGCCGGACGTGTGGAAGCTGTCCCTCCGCACCGGGGACCGGGTCAACGCCACCCGGGCCTGCGGCATTTTGGGCGGCGGCGGCCACGCGGCGGCGGCGGGCTGCACGGTGGAGGCCCCCTGGGCGGAGGCCAAGCGGAGGATTCTGGACGCCGTGGCCCAGGTGGCCCCGGACTTCTCCGCAGATTAGAGATTAGGAGCTTGGGAATTGTGGATGGAAGGGATTTGCGGGGTGAAAACACCCCGGATTCCGCATTCTAAATTCCTGATTGATTGCCATGCCAAGTGGAATTTTAGTGATTGACAAGCCCGCCGGGTGGACCTCCATGGACGTGTGCGCCAAGATCCGCGGGATTCTGCACGAGCGGCGGGTGGGCCACGGCGGGACGCTGGACCCCATGGCCACCGGCGTGCTGCCGGTGTTTGTGGGACAGGCCACCAAGGCCGTGGAATTTGCGGAGAACAGCCGCAAGGAGTACGCCGCCGGGCTGCGCCTGGGGCTGGTGACCGACACCCAGGATACCACCGGACAGACGCTGGAGACCCGTCCCGCCGCCGTCTCCCGGCAGGAACTGGAGGAGGTCCTGGCCGCCTTCCGGGGGGAGATCAGCCAGATCCCCCCCATGTACTCCGCGGTGAAGATCCAGGGGAAGAAGCTCTACGAGCTGGCCCGCCGGGGCAAAGAGGTAGAGCGCAGGCCCCGGCCGGTGACCATCTATGAGCTGGAGCTGCTGGAGCAGACCGGAGAGGCGGACTGGAGCCTGCGGTGCGTCTGCTCCAAGGGCACCTACATCCGCACCCTCTGCCACGACGTGGGGCAGGCTCTGGGCTGCGGCGGCGCCATGTGCGCCCTGCGCCGCACCATGGCGGCGGGGTCTACGCTGGCGGACGCGGTGACGCTGGAGGAGGTCCAGGAGCGGGGCGGGGCGCTGCTGCGGCCTGTGGACAGCCTGTTCGCCCGGTACCCGGCCCTCACCGTCCGCTCGGCGGGGGTGGAGAGACGGGTCCGCAGCGGCGGAGGCTTCACGGAGAGCGGCCTTGCCGACGGCACCTACCGGGTCTACGGCCGGGAGGGGGAATTTCTCTGCCTGTCCCGGGCCGCCGGCGGCCAGGTGACCGCCATCAAAAACTTTTTTGGAGCGTAGCCATGAAGGAACGAGTGATCGCCCTGGGCTTTTTCGACGGGGTCCACCTGGGCCACGCCGCCCTGCTGCGCCGGGCCGCGGAAGAGGCGGCCCGGCGGGGCTGCACCCCCGCTGTCTTCACCTTTGACCGCCCCCCAAAGGAGGTAGTCACCGGCATTCCCTGTCCCCTCATCAACTCCCCGGAGGACCGAAGGGACCTGGTGAGCCGCCTCTACGGCATCCGGGAGGTCATCATGGCCCCCTTCGACCGGGAGATGATGACCACCAGCTGGGAGGATTTCATCACGGAGATTCTGGTAAGGCGGTATCACGCCGTCCATCTGGTGGCGGGCCATGACCACCGCTTCGGCCATAAAAACGCGGGCACGCCGGAGCTCTTGAGGGAGAAGTGCGCCCGGCTGGGGCTGGGGTGCGACGTCATTCCCAAGGTGGAGGTCGGCGGCGTCACGGTCAGCTCCACCTACATCCGCCGCCTTCTGGAGCTGGGGCAGACGGAGCGGGCCGCCCAATTTCTGGGCCACCCCCACACCCTGACGGGGGCCGTCCGCCACGGGCGGGGCGTGGGTTCCTCCCGGCTGTTCCCCACGGCCAATCTGGTCATCCCGCCCCATGTGCTGGTGCCCAGCCACGGGGTGTATGTCACCCGGGTCTATCTGCCGGACGGGGCGAATTACGCCGCCGTCACCAACGTGGGCACCCGGCCCACTCTGGACAACGGCGCCGACGTCACCGTGGAGGCCTGCATCCTGGACTTCCAGGGGGACCTGTACGGAAAGACGCTGCGGCTGGAGTTTTACCGGCACCTGAGGGACGAGATGCGCTTCGACTCCCTGGACGCCCTGCGGGCCAGGATCGCATACGACGCGGAGACCACGAGGCGGTACTTTGAGGAGAACCCTGTGTGAGGGATGGAAGAGGAGAACAGGCCGACAGTTTGGGATTTGTGAAGGACCTATGAAAAATGTGTTGTTGAGTGCAGACAGTGAAATAAGCGTGTTCAGCGTTCCGGATGAAGTGGCAGATAACCTTGAAAAATACTGCTTGGAGTTCTGTTGCCATTGGCTGCATGAAAGTCCCGATGCTGCAAAATATCGTGTTAAAATGGGCAGTATGATAGGCGTATGTTATTCTGAAAAAGATTTTATAGATTATTTGAATCAATATATTTGCAATGAACAGTCAGTATTGGTTGCGACACTTACCAATGTGTTTTGCGAAGATAGTCTGCCTAAAGAATATATCGGGTTGCCATATTTTAATTTCTGACAAAACAAGAATTTACCGGTTTTCCCCATAGATAGTTTTCCTTGAAAATAAGCTTGCAGGACGCAAAGAGCAATGAAGCCCCGCGGGCCATTTTGGCCCGCGGGGCTTTTGCTGCTTTTTACAGGGGATTGCCCATTTCAAATCAGCGCTGCCACCAGCCATACAAGGCCGATGCCCGCCGCGCCCATTAGAGTGTACAGCGCCGGACTCAGGTCCCGCCAGGCCCGGCTCAGTTTTCCGTGGCCGCTGCCGGCGTAGCTGCGGGCCACCCGCTTGGCCTCCTCCACCAGCTCCCGGGAGGTGACGCCCTCTCCGGCGGCGTCGTTGCGCACAATGAAGATCGCCTGCTCAAAAAACCGCTGGTCCGGGGAATCCACCACCACGACCCGCCTGGAAATACCTTTTACCATCTCGCTCCATGCCTCCAACTAACCGTTTAAGATACTTCCATTTTTCCGCAGAGAGGGAAATTTTATACTGCCCTTTGCCGAATCATACCTTTTTTGCCGCCCCGGCCCTGGGCCGGTACAGCACCTGGATGCCGCAGTCGTCCTGGAGATGTTCCCGGCGGATGCTCTCCGACAGGATCAGCCCCGCCAGGGTCTGGGGGTCCTCCCCCTCCCAGCCGGCCAGCAGGTCCTGGAGCCACTCGTCCCGGCCCGGGTCCGCCACGCCGTCGCTGACCATCACCGCGAAGCCGCCCGGGTCCAGGTTTACCCGGGTGACGTCCGGCGCCGCCGGAGCGCCCCGGAGGCCCGCCGGCAGGGCGCCGCCGGTGATCCGCCGGACCACGCCCCCCTTTTTCAGGTAGCTGGGGGCCGCGCCGAATTTGTAGAAGGCCGTCTCCCCGGTGGCGGGGTCGCTGATGCAGAGGTCGATGGTGGTGAAGCTCCCGGTCTCCGCCCCCCGGAGGGCCATGGCGGAGTTCAGAGTCTTAAGAGCCGCCTCCGGCTCCACTCCCGCCTCCAGAAACTGGCGTAGCAGGCGGCAGATGAGGGAGGACTCCTTCCGGGCGGCCTCGCCGCTGCCCATGCCGTCAGCCAGCAGGAGGCACCAGAGGCCGTCCTCCCGCCGGAAGGACACTACCGTGTCCCCGCACACCGTCTCCCCCTCCCGGGGCCGCAGGGCCGCTCCTACCTGGCAGGGCGGGGAGTCTCCCGCCGCCGTCATCGCGGTCCCCAGTCCCGCGGCGGTGGCGGTGAGGAGCTCCGAGAGCTGGGCGTACTGGCCCTTGGCGCTGCGGCGGGTCTCCTCCAGCTGGCGGCGGTACTGCCGCCGCAGCAAAAAGGCGGAGAGCTCGCCGTTGATGGCGGCCAGGAAGTCCGGCAGGTGGATACAGCGGCCGGTGAAGTGGGCGGGGAAGTCCTTGGGCAGGGCCCGGCCCCGCTCCAGCAGGTAGGGCGTGGCGTCGTTGAAGGCGTTGAAGGTTCCGGTGTATTCCCTCTGCCAGCAGAGGTCGCACAAAGCGCAGCCCCGGCAGACCTTCTCCGCCGCCCGGTCAAAGACGATGGCGGGGTTCTCGTCGGTGGAGGGCGGCGTGCGGCCCATGCTGTCGTAGACCTCCCGCAGGGCCGCGGCGGCCCGGTTCAGCTGGTCCTTCAGCCGCCCGCCGGCCACGGCGGCCTCCGCGCTCTCCGTCCGCCGCACCCGCTTTCCGCCGAAGAGCCGCCCCGGCAGCAGCAGGAACAGGGCCGTCCCGATGGAGGACTCCAGCAGCAGCGGCCCCGCCAGGGGCGTCTGGGTCGGCAGCAGGGCCGTCAGGGAGGAGAGAAAGAAGGCGAGGCCCGCCGCCGCCCGTCCTCCGGGGAGGCGGCTCCCGGCCAGAAGCCCCCCCAGGCCGTAGGCGGCGGCGAAGAATCCTCCCCCGGTTCCGGCGCAGAGATCCGCCGTCAGTCCGGCGCCCAGTCCGGCGGCGGCCCCCGCGGACGCTCCCGTTTCATAGGCGGTGTAGGCCAGCAGCAGGCACAGCAGGGAGCGCCCCATGGAGACGTCGAAGAGCGTGACGTCGCTGACGGCGGCCAGCAGCGCCGCCGCCAGAAACAGCACGCCCTCCGGGGCGGGCCGGTCCCTCGCCGGCTGCAGCAGGGAGCGGAGGAACCAGGCGGAGATTCCCGTCAGCACGGCGGCGGCTATGTAGGACGCCAGGTGTTCCATGGGCGCCAGGGACTGGACAACGTAGATTCCCCCCACCGCGGCGAAGAGGGCGGCGGATACCAGGGGCATGAACAGCGGCCGGTTCCACAGGGCGGTTCCCCGGAAGGTGGCGGAAGCGGTGAGGATCAGGACGCCCGCCGCCAGGAAGGGCAGGGCGTCGCCAAAGTCCAGAAACAGCAGCGCCCCCGTCCCCGCGCCGGCCAGGGCGGCGATCCCATCGCCCCCGGGGCCCGCCGCCGCGATGCAGCCCAGGGCGAAGGGGGCGTGGCCGTCCGGGAGCTGGCTGGCGGTCAGGGCCGCCGCCAGGAAGAACCGGATTCCCCAGGAGAGCAGGCAGGCAGGCGGCTGCCGCCGCAGAGTGATTTGACCGTATCTCACAGCTTGTCCCTCCAAAAATCATGGTTTTCCACCAGTTTACCCGGTGGGGAGGGAGAATCCCGTCGGGAAAAGTTTGGTTTGGATTTCCCGTTGGGAAATGGGAGGGGGGTATTCCTGCGGAATCCGCCCCACGGGGGCGGGACGGGGGTTTTCCCGCCGCGGGCGGGGACGGGGGAAACCGGCCACGGGCCGGGGACGAGGGGCGTCGCGCCTCGGGCGCGGGACGGCGCACGGGCTTTGCCCGTGCTGGGAATGCACCCCCCATTCTCTTTTCTCTGTCTTGCCAGAGAAAAGAGAATGCGCCGTGCACGGTGGAAGAGAAAAGAGAGGCGCTTTTGGTGGTCGCGGGAGCCTCACGCTTCGATTGAAGGGCGCTCAGCAAACCTGCTGCGTGGACGCATCGACGTTCTTCTCTTCCCGCGCTTCGCGCCTAGTCGGCTCCGTGCGGGGAAGAGAGCCGGTTTACCGACGGTAGACGAACCCGTTTTCCCTAACGGGACCAGCCAGGCGCGAAGCGCGGGAAGAGGAGCTAGGGACGATGCGTCAAAGCAGCAAAACAACTTCGGAGGTACTTGCAGATGCGGCAGAGCGCCCCCGCAAGGTACGCTGTCAGACGCAGCCGGCAGAAGACCGGCAATTCATATTGGCACCGGTTCAGGCCAGCCCCCGTATTTTGGGCGAAATTTGCTGCACAGGCAAATTCTCGCCCCAGCGCCTCTCTTTTCTCTTTGGACCGTGCACGGCCCGTTTCTCTTTTCT
>CANRYZ010000069.1 GCA_947644365.1 uncultured Oscillibacter sp.
GCTGGTCCAGGGGGGCCAGGTCGGAGGTGCCGGAGACGTTGCTGCCCACGGTGCCCGTAAAGCCCTCGATGCCCAGGGCCACGCCGTACTCGGTGATGGAGGTGCCCAGCACCGGGATGTCCGCGGTGGCGGAGGCGGCGGCCTGGAGGGGCGCGGTGGCGTTGGCCATAATCAGGTCCACGCCGCCGGAGACGAAGCCGTTGATGATGGTGGCGCAGGTGGGGGTGTCGCCGGCGGCGTTCCGGTTGTCGATCTCCACCTGGCCGGGGAGCTTCTTATTCAGGGCGTCGATAAAGCCCTCGGTGGCGGCATCCAGGGCCGGGTGGGGGGCCAGCTGGCAGATGCCCACCTTGTAGACTTCGGCGGGGGTATTGCCGCCCTGGCCGGCGTTTCCGCCGCAGGCGGCCAGGCCCATGACCATCACGGCGGCCAGGAGCAGGGCAAGAATCTTCTTTTTCATCGTTATCTCTCCTTATGGTTGTTTGGCTCTGGGAGATGTCTCTCCAATTCTTTTACACTATATAGCTTTAAAGAGATAAAGTCAACCGTCGCTTTTGACAAATAGCCCTCCCTGTTTCCCGCCGTCCTTGTGTACTTCCGGCAAAACCGCCGGCCATCCACTTTTTGATTGACAGAAAATGCCTCCGGTGGTATAGTTGGAGGGTATTTTGGAACGCCGCGATTTGCGGCACGTGCCGCAGGCAACAATCAAACAGGCAAACACCGCGGATCGCAGCTGAGAGTCCCGAAAGAGACTGGGACTTTTCACCCCCTGCGACGGTCCCGCGGTGGTTTTTTTATTTAGAGCGGGGCGGTTTCACTCCCCCAGTCTTCCCGCTTTCGGTCTCCGGTATGAATTTCGCGAAATCTCCCAAACTGTAGAGTAAAGGTAAGTGAGCGCCATGAAAACAAAATTTGTATTTGTCACCGGCGGCGTGGTGTCGGGCCTGGGCAAGGGCATCTGCGCGGCGTCCCTGGGACGGCTCTTAAAGCAGCGGGGCGTCCGGGTGCGGAACCAGAAGTTCGACCCCTACATCAACGTGGACCCCGGCACCATGAGCCCCTACCAGCACGGGGAGGTCTTCGTCACCGAGGACGGCGCGGAGACGGACCTGGACCTGGGCCACTACGAGCGGTTCGTGGACGAGGACCTCTCCGGCAACAGCTCCATCTCCTCCGGCAAGATCTACTGGTCCGTGTTGAACCGGGAGCGCCGGGGGGACTACCTGGGCGCCACGGTGCAGATCATCCCCCACATCACGGGTGAGATCAAGGAGCGGATTTACGCCATGGCCGGGGAGGACGTGGACGTGGTGATCTGCGAGATCGGCGGCACCGTGGGCGACATCGAGTCCCAGCCCTTTCTGGAGGCCATCCGCCAGGTCCGGGCGGAGCGGCCCCTGGGGGACGTGGTGTTCATCCATGTGCCCCTCATCGTCCAGGTCCCGGGCTCCGGGGAGCTGAAATCCAAGCCCACCCAGCACTCGGTGAAGGAGCTCCTCTCCCTGGGCATCCAGCCGGACATCCTGGTGTGCCGGTGCGACGAGCCCATTACGGAGGACGTGCGGAACAAGATCGCCCTGTTCTGCAACGTCCAGCCGGACTGCGTCATCCAGAACGCCACGGCCTCCACCCTCTACGAGGTGCCCCTGCTGATGGCGGAGGAGGGACTGGACGAGGCGGTGTGCCGGAAGCTGGGCCTCATCACCCACCAGCCGGACCTGCGGGAGTGGACCGCCATGGTCAAGCGGGAGAAGGGGGCCTGCCGCCGGGTGCGCATCGCCCTGGTGGGGAAGTACACCCAGCTCCACGACGCCTATCTCTCCGTGGTGGAGTCGCTGAACCACGCGGGCACCGCCAACGACGCCGTGGTGGAAATCCAGTGGGTGGACTCCGGCGCCCTGACGGCGGAGAACGTATCGCGGACCCTGGAGGGCTGTGCCGGCGTGCTGGTGCCCGGGGGCTTCGGCGGACGGGGCATCGAGGGCATGATCTCCGCCGTTGAGTATGCCCGGGAGCGCCGCGTCCCCTACTTCGGCATCTGCCTGGGGATGCAGATGGCGGTGGTGGAATTTGCCCGCCACGTCCTGGGCTGGAAGGACGCCAACTCCACGGAGTTCGACCCGGCCACATCCCACCCCGTCATCGACCTGATGCCGGACCAGGTGAACGTGACGGACAAGGGCGGCACCATGCGCCTGGGCCGGTATCCCTGCGTGCTGGCGGAGGGCACCCGCAGCCGCGGGCTCTACGGCGCGGCGGAGATCTCTGAGCGGCACCGGCACCGGTATGAGTTCAGCAACCAGTTCCGGGAGCCGCTCCAGGCGGCGGGACTGCGTCTGGCGGGCACGTCCCCCGACGGCCGCCTGGTGGAGGTGGTGGAGCTGCCGGACCATCCCTGGTTCGTGGCCGCTCAGTTTCACCCGGAGTTCAAGAGCCGGCCGGACCGGCCTCATCCGCTATTTTATGGATTTGTGAAAGCTGCGCTGGAGCGGGGGGAGTAATTCCCTCGGAATCCGCCCCACGGGGGCGGGACAGGGGATTTCCCGCCGCGGGCGGGGACGGGGGAATCCGGCCACGGGCCGGGGACGAAGGGTATCGCGCCTCGGGCGCGGGACGGCGCACGGGCTTTGCCCGTGCTGGGAATGCACCCCCCATTCTCTTTTCTCTGTCTTGCCAGAGAAAAGAGAATGCGCCGTGCACGGTGGAAGAGAAAAGAGAGGCGCTTTTGGCACTCGCGGGAGCCTCACGCTTCGATGGAAGGGCGCTCAGCAGACTTGATGCGTGGACGCATAGACGTTCTTCTCTTCCCGCGCTTCGCGCCTAGTCCACTCCGTGCGGGGAAGAGGGTTTGTCTACCGGCGGTAGGAGGGTGGGCCTGCCCAAACGTGCCAGACTAGGCGCGAAGCGCGGGAAGAGGAGCTGGGGGCGATGCGTCAAAGCAGCAAAACAGCCTCGGGGGTATTTGCAGATGCGGCAGAGCGCCCCCGAAAGGTACGCTGTCAGACGCAGCCGGTAGAGGACCGGCAATTCACATTGGCACCGGTTCAGGCCAGCCCCCGTACTTTGGGCGAATTTGACCCTCGCGGTCAAATTCCGCCCCGGCGCCTCTCTTTTCTCTTTGGACCGTGCACGGCCCGTTTCTCTTTTCTCTGGCAAGACAGAGAAAAGAGAAATGGGGGGTGCATCTGCCCAGCCATCGACATGGCTGAATCTCCCGCCCCGCCCGCCAGGGCGAGCAAAAGCCCCGCCCCGCAGGGACGAAAACACCCCCCTGTTAAGGGTATACCATAGGCAAATCGCCGCAAAATAAATGATAGAATCAGGAGAACCTCAAAATGAACCATTTCAAACAAATCGCCGCCGCTCTGGAGCGCCAGGGCCTGGACGCCATGCTCCTCTCCTGCGAGGCCAACCGCTTCTACGCCTCCGGCTTCCATTCCTCCGGCACGGATGGCTGCGCCCTGGTCACTCGAAATAAGAATTATTACTTCACCGACTCCCGCTACACCGAGGCCGCAGGCCGCGCCGTGCAGAACGCGGAGCTTCGGGAGGTGGGCGGCGGCGTGAGCTACTCCCAGCGGCTCAAGGAGGCCATTGAGGAGCAGTCCATCCGGAGAATGGGCTACGAGGACGCCTACATGACCGTCCGGGATTACGAGACCTACCGCAAGGCCCTGCCCTGTGAGCTGGTGCCCGCCGCGGACCTGCTGGAGGAGCTGCGCCGGGTGAAGGACCGGGAGGAGCTGGAGGTCATGACCGCCGCCCAGCGCATCGCCGAGCGGGCGCTGGAGGACATCTTAAAGGAGATTCGCCCAGGCGTGACGGAGCGGGAGATCGCCGCCCGGCTCCAGTATCTGATGCTCCACTACGGGGCGGAGAACATGTCCTTCGACCCCATCGTGGTCTCCGGCCCCAACGGCAGCCTCCCCCACGGCGTGCCCTCGGACAAGGAGATCCGGTCCGGGGAGTTCGTCACCATGGACTTCGGCTGTATCTACCACGGCTACTGCTCCGACATGACCCGCACCGTGGCGGTGGGGTCCGCGTCGGAGGAGATGCGCGCCGTGTACGAGACGGTGCTGGCCGCCCAGAGGGCGGGCATCGCCGCCGCCCGGGCCGGCGTCACCGGGAAGGACGTGGACGGCGCCGCCCGGCGGGTCATTGAGGAGGCCGGATATGGCAAGTACTTCGGCCACGGCTTCGGCCACGGAGTGGGCGTGGAGATCCACGAGGAGCCCCGGGCCTCCTCCGCCAACGACAAGCCCCTGCCGGCGGGGGCGGTGATCTCCGCGGAGCCGGGGATCTATCTCCCCGGGAAGCTGGGCGTGCGGATCGAGGATGTGATCGTCATCACGGAGGACGGCTGCGAGAACCTGACCCGGGCGCCCAAGGAGCTGCTGGTCCTGTGACGGGAGCTCATTCTAAAGCAGGAGATTTCAAATACTTCCGCGGAGAGGGCCTGGAGCTGGTGGTATGCCGCCGGTCCGCCGTTTCCTATCCCCTGCACAACCACATCTCCGTATTTACCCTTGGCCTTGTGTTGGACGGCACATTGGAGCTGACAGCGGACAGCAGAACCAGAATCTGCGGAAGAGACAGCGTATTTGCGATTCCGCCTTACACGCCCCACCGCATAGACGCCAGGACCCGCTATACGCTTTTCAGCCTGTGCGTACACAAGGACATGGCCGCAGCGGGCAGTCTTGAGAGCAGGGCCGCCGCCATCTCGGCCTTTTTGCGCCGCGCCGTCGGCCAGGCGGACCTGGAGGCCAGGCTCATGCGGGCCTTGAAGGAGCTGCCCGCTCTCAATCCAACTCCCTCCTTGCGGAGGAGGACTGCCATGGACAGCTTACGAGCGCAGCTGGAGCTGGAGCCGGAGCACAGATACAATCTTGACGATATGGCAGCCCTCATGTTCACCAGCAAGTACAGCCTTATCCGTACCTTCAAAGCGGAGGTGGGGCTAACGCCCCATCAGTTTCAGATTCAAAACCGCATCCGCCGGGGACAGCGGCTGCTGGAGAGCTCCGCCGCAGCAGCCGAAGCGGCCCTGGCCGCAGGATTCTGCGACCAGAGCCATTTTACCAGACAGTTCAAAAGGGTGGTGGGCCTGACGCCGGCGGAATACGCGCGGTCCTGCCGCGTGCTCCCGCCGCCCATCAGACAAGCGCCGGAATAAACTTGGCGAACAGGCAGAGCCCCTTGTCTCCTGCCCTCACCTCGTGGGGCAGGCCCCTGGGCAGTATGGAGACGGCGCCGGGCTCGTAGCGCAGCTCGGCGCCGCCGCTGACGCAGACGCCCACGCCGGCGATGACCTCATGCGTCTCCAGCTGGATCTGGTGGACATGCATGCCGATGGCCTTGCCGGGCGCCACCCGTACCAGGTGGAAGCTGAACTGGCCGCCGGTCTCCCTGGCAGTCACGATGTGCTTCAGCTCCACACCTTCAAAGGCCTGATGTCTGGTCCACGGGACCTCCTCAAAGGGAACGGCCCCCTCCGGCAGGCACAGTCTGCCTCTTTTCTCAAATTCCTCAAATAAATCCATGTACTTCATTTGTGCGGCTCCTCTCAAGCATGATCCGCGGTTTCCCGCTGTTCCATATACTACCGCGGGCAGCGGAAATTGGATTGTACAAAATTGCCTGTTTTCCGCTGGAGCGAAGGGAAAAATTCACTCCGGCGGTCCCAGGCGGCCGGGCGGCTGCTGATTCCGCGTCCCTCTCGTTGACAAAGCCGCTCCCGGACGGTATGATAATCTCAGAGCGCACATTTTTCCACAAGGAGGCCTCCCTATGGACACCGTATATATCACCGGGCACCGCAATCCGGACACCGATTCCATCGTCTCCGCCATGGCCTACGCCGCGCTGAAAAACGCCCTGGGCCACCGGGAGTACAAAGCCGCCCGGCTGGGCCAGATCAGCGACGAGACCCAGATCGTGCTGGACCGCTTCGGCTTCCAGCCCCCCCGCCTCATCAGCGACCTGCGCACCCAGGTCCGGGACCTGGACTACGACATCCCCCCCACCCTGTCCGCCGCCGCCACCATCAGCCGGGGCTGGCAGACCATGCAGAACGAGCGGATCTCCGTCCTGCCTGTGGCCAACGAGGACGGCACGCTGTACGGTATGCTCTCCGCCGGGGACGTGGCCAACTACGACATGGCCTCCGTCCGGAACCCCCGCATGGGGGACATTCCGGTGTACAACCTCCTCTCCGTGCTGGAGGGCAAGATCCTCAACGAGGGCGGCGAGCTCAAGGACGTGATCTCCGGCGAGGTCACCATCGCCCTGCCCGCCAGCCGGGAGAATCTTATGTTCTCCTCTAAGGACAGCATCGTGGTCTGCGGCGACCAGCCGGACATGATCCGCCGGGCCCTGGAGCTGGGGGTCAACTGCGTCATCGTCTGCCAGGCGGAGGTGTCCCCGGAGATCCTGGACGCCGAGACCAGCACCTGCGTCATCTCCACCCCCATCGACGCCTACCAGGCCGTGCGCCTGATCTGCCACGCCC
The DNA here is from genome assembly GCA_947644365.1 of uncultured Oscillibacter sp. Lineage (GTDB taxonomy): Bacteria > Bacillota > Clostridia > Oscillospirales > Oscillospiraceae > Oscillibacter. The sequence goes on from CANRYZ010000069.1 coordinate 6,518, forward strand.
TGCCCATCTCCCACATCTGCAACAGCCGGGACCTGGTCTGCTTCCACCTGGACGACTATATCGACGACGTGCAGGACGCCGTGCTGGAGAGCCGTTTCCGGGCCTACCCCATTCTGGACGAGAATGAGCACGTGGTGGGCACGCTGTCCCGCTTCCACCTGCTGCGCCCCCGCCGTAAGCGGGTGGTGCTCATGGACCACAACGAGAGGGCCCAGTCCGTCATCGGACTGGACCAGGCGGAGATCCTGGAGATCGTGGACCACCACCGCCTGGCGGACATCGAGACCAAGAACCCCATCTACGTGCGCAACGAGCCCGTGGGCAGCACCACCACCATCGTGGCGGGGATGTACCAGGAGAAGGGGCTCATGCCCACCGCCAAGATGGCGGGCCTCATGGCGGCGGCCATCATCTCCGACACGGTCATGTTCAAGTCCCCCACCTGCACCCAGCGGGACATCGACGTGGCCAACCGCATGGCCCGCATCGCCAGTCTCTCCCTGGAGGACCTGGGGAAGGCCATCTTCTCCGCCGCCTGCGGGGACGACAAGACGGTGGACGCCATGCTCCACACGGACTACAAGGAGTTCCACATCGCCGGCCACAACCTGGCGGTGAGCCAGATCACCTGCATGGACTCCGACCGCCTCATGGCCCGGAAGGAGGAGTTCCTGGACGCCATGCGGGCCGTCCACGGCCAGCGGGACCTGAACACCGTGGTCCTGATGATCACCGACGTGCTGCTGGAGGGTACCTGGCTCCTCTACGTGGGGGACGAGGACACCATCGAGCAGGCCTTCGGCCTCAAGGGCGCCAAAAACAGCGCCTTCCTGCCCAAGATCATGTCCCGGAAAAAGCAGGTCATCCCCACCCTGTCGGCCCTCTGGGGCTGACCTCCCGCCCAAAACATCCGGGGCCCGGCGGCGCGGAACCCTCCATGCCGCCGGGCCTCGCCGTTCTCCGGCATGCCGGTTTCTGTCACATTATGTAAAGCGCGGGGCCGGCTCTCCGCGCCCGCGTTCCGGGTTCTCCCATGGGGCGGTCTCCGCCCCGTCGCCGCGCTTTTGGGGCAAAATAGGGAACAGGCCAGCCTCCCGGCTGGCCTGTTCCCTATTTTTTGGAAGATTGGATGAAAAGAAGTTTTGTCTCTTGCAAGTATTAAGATACAGGAGAGTTGTTAAGCAAACCAGCGTCAATTGTTAAGAAAGATTTAAATCTCAAAATATTTTTATGTCAACTTGTCCCGTTCCCGCCGAAGACCGCCGAAAAACGACGAAAGCACCGCCCGGCACTCCGCCTCCAGAATCCCCCCCACCAGGGCGGGGCGATTGGGGAAGTCCTCCATAAAGAGATTCACCACGCCGCCGCAGGCCCCGAAGGCCGGGTCCCGGGCGCCGTACCACACCCGGGAGATCCGGGCGTTGAGGATCGCCCCGGCGCACATGGGGCAGGGCTCCAGGGTGACATACAGCTCGCAGTCCTCCAGCCTCCAGGTGTCCAGGGCCGCGTTGGCCTGGGCGATGGCCTCCATCTCCGCGTGGGAGGCGGCGGACCGCTTCTCCTCCCGCCGGTTGCGGCCCCGGCCCACGATCTCACTCCCCCGGACGACGACGCACCCCACGGGCACCTCCCCCGCCCGGGCGGCCTCCCTGGCCAGGTCCAGGGCCTGGCGCATATAGAATTCCCGGTCCACGGCCATTTTCTTTTCGCCTCCCGCATGAAAATTGGAATATTTGTCCAAACTCCCAGTATGAATAGAGACTAGGAGGGACAATGCCTTATGAAAAACGTGCTCTTTGCCAAGAAGATGCAGCCCGATCCGGAGCTCCTGACCTTGAAGGCCGAGCTGCTGGAGGCCCAGGGGGAGCTGGCCTGCGCCTACCAGCAGTTTGACCACGCCCTGGACCCGGAGCTGGTGGAGTCCTGCATCTACCAGATCAGCGCCGTGAAGGCCCGCTGCAATTACCTCATCCGCGCCATCAAGGAGCGCAGCCCCGAGGCCGCGGCGGCGGATCTCCAGGGGGAGGCCGTATGGACCTGAACCAGAAGATCATCGCCGCCCTGCTGGCGGGCTTCTTCCTCATCGCCCTGCTGCGGGTGTTCCAGGCCCCCCTGAAAGTGGCGGTCAAGCTGCTGGCCAACACCCTGCTGGGCTTTTTGGCCCTGTGGGCGGTCAACCTGACGGCGGGGATCACCGGCCTCACCCTGGGAATGAATCTCTGGAACGCCCTGGTCATCGGCGTCCTGGGCCTGCCGGGATTCGTTCTCCTGCTGCTGGTTCAGTGGGTATTATAGCCGCTACATAGTTCAAAACAAGCGCGGAGGAGCGGATCTTCCGCGCTTTTCCAATTCCGCTTTTTAAAATCGCAAGTTAGCATCCATGAGATAACAAGAGAAAAACGGAGATTTTCAAAGGTTTCACCCATCTAAATGAATTTCATGTTGACACCGCCGGCCCTCTGTGCTATAAATAGTCTTGCTCCGATTTTACCCCGGAGCGCTTGATTTGTAAAGCAAATACAAATATATCATACGGAGGAAACACCATGTCCACTTTTATGGCAAACAAGGCCAACATTGAGCGCAAGTGGTACATCC
>CANRYZ010000070.1 GCA_947644365.1 uncultured Oscillibacter sp.
TTTTCTCTTTTGGACCGTGCACGGCCCGTTTTCTCTTTTCGGCGCGGCGAAAAGAGAAAATGGGGGGTGCATCTGCCCAGCCATCGACATGGCTGAATCCCGCCCCGCCCGCAAGGGCGAGTAAGCGCCGCCGCTTCAACTGCAAAGCAAAAAATACGAAAAATTTTCGGTTTGAGAAACTTTCCCCTTGACATTTGTCCCAAAGTCCTGTAAACTGGTCAAAGTTGTAAAGCTCTCAAACTTTACAGAAATGGAGGCGGCCCCTGTGAAGAACCAAACCTACCGCATGACCATGCTCTATGACTTCTACGGCGAGCTGCTGACCGACCGGCAGCGGGAGTTCTTCGACCTCTATTACAACGAGGACCTCTCCCTGGCGGAGATCGCGGAGAACGCGGGCATCTCCCGTCAGGGCGTCCGGGATGTGATCGTGCGGGCGGAGGCCGCCATGCAGGAGATCGAGGACAAGACAGGGATCATCCGGCGCTTCGAGGGCCGCCGGCCCCATCTAGAGGCCATCTCCGCCGCCGCCGCCGAGATCAAGACCATCAATCTCCGGCGCCACGAGGACGCGCGCCTTGCCGAGCTGGCGGAGCGCATCCTCGCCGAGGCCGCCGCGTTAGAGGACTGAGCCAATGGCATTTGAGGGACTGACTGAAAAACTGAACGCCACGTTCAAGCGCCTGCGGGGCAAGGGCCGCCTGACGGAGAACGACGTCCGGGAGGCCATGCGGGAGGTCCGCCTGGCCCTGCTGGAGGCCGATGTGAGCTACAAGGTGGTCAAGGACTTTGTGGCCTCCGTCACCGAGCGGGCCGTGGGAACGGACGTGCTGGACAGCCTCACCCCCGCCCAGCAGGTGGTGAAGATCGTCAACGAGGAGCTCACCGCCCTCATGGGCGGCGCCAACGCCAAGATCGCCATGGCGGGCAGCGGACCCACCGTTGTGATGATGGTGGGCCTCCAGGGCGCAGGCAAGACCACCACCACCGCCAAGCTGGGCGGTTTGATGCGCAGACAGCTCCAAAAGCGGCCGCTGCTGGCCGCCTGCGACGTGTACCGCCCCGCCGCCATTGAGCAGCTGAAGGTGGTGGGCGGCCAGCTGGACCTGCCGGTGTTCGAGCAGGGCCCGGGGGACCCGGTGAAGATCGCTGAAAACGCCGTCCGCCACGCCCGGGATCACGGCAGCGACATGGTGTTTCTGGACACCGCCGGCCGCCTCCACGTGGACCAGGAGCTCATGGACGAGCTCAAGCGGATGAAGGCCGCCGTCCACCCCAACGAGATTCTGCTGGTGGTGGACGCCATGACCGGCCAGGACGCGGTGAACGCCGCCAGCGCCTTTGACGAGGCCCTGGGCATCGACGGCGTGATCCTCACCAAGCTGGACGGCGACGCCCGGGGCGGCGCGGCCCTCTCCATCCGGGCGGCCACGGGAAAGCCCATTAAATTCGCCGGCACCGGCGAAAAGCTGGATATGATCGAGCCCTTCCACCCGGACCGCATGGCCTCCCGCATCCTGGGAATGGGCGATATGCTCTCCTTCATTGAAAAGGCGGAGGCCGCCTACGACGAGAAGCAGGCCGCCAAGCTGGAGGAGAAGCTCCGCAAAAACCGCTTCACCCTCCAGGACTACTACGACCAGCTCCAGCAGCTGCGTGGCATGGGAGACCTGAGCCAGCTGGCGGGCATGATGCCCGGTGGCCTGGGCAAGCAGCTCCAGGGCGCCAGCATCGACGAGCGGCAGATGGCCCACACCGAGGCCATCATCCTCTCCATGACCCCCCTGGAGCGGGAGAACCCCAAGGTCCTGAACGCCAGCCGGAAGCGCCGCATCGCCGCCGGCTGCGGGCTGGAGGTCGTGGACGTGAACCGCCTCCTCAAGCAGTTCGAGATGATGCAGGAGATGACCAAGCAGCTCTCCCGGGGGCGGATGCCCGCCATGCTGGGCGGCCGGGGGGGCGGAGGCCGGATGCACGGCTTCGGCCGGAAGAAGCGCTTCAAGTAACGCGGGAACCCTCTCCAGAGGCGGCGATCCGCCGCCCGTCTCCCGCCAATCCCGGTCTCTTGGGAGCGTCCCTGATTTTCCAAGGATTTCAACCTTTCAGGTGAAATATAAATCAAATCAAAATATTTGGAGGTACACAGACATGGTTAAGATCAGACTGCGCCGCATGGGCGCCAAGAAGGCCCCCTTCTACCGGGTGGTGGTGGCCGACTCCCGCTTCCCCCGGGACGGCCGCTTCATCGAGGAGATCGGCACCTACAATCCCTGCGTCTCCCCCGCCGCCATCAACATCGACGCCGAGCGGGCCCAGGCCTGGATCAAGTCCGGCGCCCAGCCCACCGACACCGTCAGAGCTCTGCTGAAAAAAGTGGACGTCCTCTGATCTCGGAGGATAGAGCATGAAGGACTTGCTGCTCTACATCGCCAGAAACCTTGTGGACAATCCTGACGCCGTCTCCGTCACGGAGATCCAGGGCGAGCAGGAGCTGACGTTGGAGCTGCGCGTCGCCCCCGACGACATGGGCAAGGTCATCGGCCGCCAGGGCCGGATCGCCAAGGAGATCCGCACCGTGGTCCGCTCCTACGCCCAGCGCACCGGCGTGAAGGTATCTGTGGATATTGTAGACTAAGAGGGAAGCGGCGCTTCGCGCCGCTTCCCTTTGCTTTGCGCCCGGCGGAAAAAGACGCCTTGAGACGGTATCTTGCCGTTTTCAAACAGGGCCTCAGACCAAAAGAGAATAAAAAGGGGCCGCCCGGCGACGCGCGCCGTGCGGCCCAAGCGGGTGGGATATTGGAAAGCTTCCTGGATTATCTTACACCCCCGGAGCCCCTTTTGTAAATAGGAGCTTTTGGCGGATTTCCACTACTTTTGGGGAATCCTGACGCCTGGAAAGAAATTGTAACTTTTCACCACGACCCCCTTTCCAAAGGCCGACAGATGTGTTATACTACACAAAAGGGAGGACGCGCCTCCCGTCCACACGAAAGGAGCGATCTCGATGAAGTACACCTACACCTGCAAGAAAGTCTCCCTGAACAACTCCATCAAGGACTACGCCGAGAAGAAGATCTCCAAGCTGGAGAAGTACCTGCGGGACGACAACGCCACCGCCCACGTGCTCTTCTCCGTGGAGAAGGACCACCTGTGCGCCGTGGAGGTCACCATCCGGGATGGCGGCACGCTGCTCCGGGCCCAGACGGAGGCGCCGGACGGGGATATGCGGGGCGCCGTGGACGCCGCGGTGGGGTATATCGAGCGTCAGATCTTGAAGAATAAAACCCGGCTGTCCAAGCGGCTGCGGAGCGAGGGCTTCCCGCCCCCGGCCCCGGCGGACGACTTCGAGGTGGCGGAGGAGAAGGAGTTCCCCATCGTGCGCACCAAGCGCTTCGCGGTGAAGCCCATGAGCGCCGAGGAGGCCATTTTGCAGATGAATCTGCTGGACCACAGCTTCTTCGTGTTCCGCAGCAGCGACGACGACAGTCTGTCCATCGTCTATAAGCGCAAATCCGGCGGCTACGGCCTCATCGTCACCGACGAGGAGGAATAAGGAGATATCCACGCGGGGAGGCCCACAGGGCCTCCCCGTTTTTGCGCCCCTTGGAGCTGACGCGGAGAAAAAACGCAATTTTTTTCGGCGGGGTGAAAGGATTTCCCCCGCCGGATCGTACCCTATATGAGCGCGCTTCAAAGGAGTTGAAGTCAAATGAACAACAACCGGCAGGCGGAGCGTCTGGCGGAGACCTACGCCGACGCCATCCTCCGCCTGAGCTACACCTATCTGAAAAACACCCAGGACGCGCAGGACGTGTGCCAGACCGTCTTTGTCAAGCTCCTGGCCGAGCCCCGGAGCTTCGAGAGCTCCGCCCACGAGCGGGCCTACGTGCTGCGCATGGCGGCCAACGCCTGCAAGGACATCCTGAAAAGCCCCTGGCGCCGGCGCGCCCGCCCCCTGGAGGAAGGCCTCCAGGTCCCCGCTCCGGAGGCGGCGGACGGCTCCGTGCTGGCGGCGGTGAACGCTCTGCCGCCCCACTACCGGGCGGTGATCTACCTCCACTACTACGAGGGCTACACCGCCGCGGAGATCGGGGAGATTCTGGGCGTGCCCACCGCCACCGTCCACACCCGCCTGGCCCGGGGCCGGGCGAAGCTGAAGGAGATTTTAGGAGGAATGGACTATGAGCAATCTGTCTGAATACAAGCAGAGCATGGACGCTCTGCGCTTCACCCCGGAGCAGCGGGCCCTTCTGGCGGCCCGGGCCGCCCAGGCGGCCTCCCGCCAGGCCTCCCGGCCCGCCCGCCGTCACCTGGGCCGCATGGCGGTCATCGCCGCGGCGGTGGCCGCGGTGCTGGCCGTGGGCTCCAGCGCCGCGGGAATTCTCCCCGCCCCCGTGGACGTGTTCGCCCCCCTCTTCGGCGGCACGGTGGCCCAGACGGAGGTCATCGACAAGATCGGGCGCCCCATCGGGGCCGGCGACACGGATAACGGCATCACCATCACCGCCGACGCCATCATGGGCGACGAGTACAACGCCGTCATCGTCTACACCCTCACCCGGGAGGACGGACAGCGGTTCCTGCCGGAGGACAAGGGCCTGGAGGACACCTATCTGATGATCGGCGGCTTCGGCGGGTCCGGCTGGGTCAAGGGCGGCACCCACGGCGGCGCGTGGTTCGTGGACACAGACGCAGAGGACAACGTGATCCAGTACGTGGAGACCGCCAGCTCCGACGTCCCCATGACCCGGGGCGCCGCCACGGCGGAGTTTGAGGACCTGCGCTATTGGAACCCGGAGACGGAGCGGGACGAGCTGCTGTACCAGGGGAAGTGGAAGTTCCGCTTTGAGGTGGACTACGAGGACTGCTCCGTGCGCCTGGGCGGCGGGGAGACCTTCACCCAGGACGGGCTGAATTTCACCATCGACGGCATCAGCGTCTCCCCCATCGCGGTGAAGGTGGACTACACCGTGGATACCCAAGTGGTCTGGTCCGACAGCGGCAGCGGACGGCAGGACCCGGAGGACGCCCGCCAGTCCCGGCGGTATCTGGAAAACGTAGAGATTCTGCTGACCAAAACCGACGGCACGGTTATCGACCTCACCACCTCCGGCGGCGGCATCCGCCCGGAGGACGGCGTGAGCGTCTGCACCAAGGGCCAGGTGCTGGAGGAGATCATCCCCCTGGAGGAGCTTGCAAACATCTCCGTGGGCGGCATCGTGTTCCCCATCTCCGCGGAGTAAAAATCAGGCGCGCCAGGGTGATCAGCCCTGGCGCGCTCCATGTGCATCCTGAAAAATTCCGTGGCGCGGGAGGCTTCCCAGCCCTCCCGACGTCTCCATCATAGCCTCTTCCTCCTGAGAAGTCAAGGGAAATTTGTTGCATACTGCAACCATTTGTGCAATCCGTCGAAAATATCCCGTTGGAATTGACGGCGGGTGGCCCCTCCTGTTATGATATGGAAAAGGGAGGCGATGGCATGGACCCCACCAGGAGACGCATCCGGAAGATCGACCGGGACGCCCAGCGGTTCGTGGCCCAGGCGCTGGGCAACACGGACCTGAGCCTCAGCGACTACGACATGATCCACACCGTGCGCCACCGGCCCGGCATCACCCAGGAGGAGCTGCGGCGGCTGTACTGCCTGGACAAGAGCACCATCGCCCGCCGGGCGGCCAGGCTGGAGGCCGCGGGCTACATTTTCCGCCGCACCAGCCCCGGGGACAAGCGGCGCAAGGAGCTCTTCGTCACCGAGAAGGGCGACGCCCTGCGGGAGGCCAAGGTGGAGGCGGAATCCTTTTACTTTCACTGGCTGACGGCGGAGCTGACGGAGGCGGAGCTGGCCGTCCTGGTGCCCCTGCTGGACCGGCTCCAGCTCCGCAGCCGGGACGAACGGCGGCAGGATTTTGTCCACCTGCTGGAGGACTATGAAAAGACCCACCCGGGGGAGACGTGAACAGCGGGACGGCTTGGCCGTCCCGCTGTTCTGTTACGGTCCAAAAATGGGAGCCGTCGAAGAGGACAGGCCCTCCCACAGCAGGTCATAGAGCACCTGCGTCCCGGCGGGGGTGGCGGCGAAGTCCTTCACGCTTTTCAGCTCTTTCCACCGCTGGTCACAGTCGCTTTTGGCCAGCAGCTCCGCGAGATACGCGTCGGCCTCCTCCAGGGTCAGCACCCCCTGGCAGAAGGTCTTGCCGGAGGAGGTGACGGTGGTGTAGGTCCAGCCCACCTCGTCCAGATTGTCCACCAGGGCCAGCATCTGGGGACCGTAGTAGCAGCGCATCCAGCCGTCAGCGGAGGTATCGCCCCAGTGGTTTTGGAATTTGAACGTCCAGCGGTAGGGACGCTCACCGGTGGTCAGCTCCGTGGTGTAGCTCCACTGTGCGTCCAGTCCCACGGCCTCCGCCACCCGGCCCAGGGCCGGGGCGTCCCCCACATAGGGGGTCCGGGCTTCGTACCGGTGCATGGCCGCGGCGCTGATAACCACCCCGTCCTGGTAGACCACATCCCCGCAGAGCCGGACCTCCCGGACACCCTCCAGGGGCACCGTCAACCGGCCCCAGCCCTCGTCGTGGATGGGGGAGACGGTGACGGACCGGCCGGAGATCTCCACCACGCCGTCCGCCTCCTCCGTCTTCCAGCCGTGATAGGCCCAGGCGGAGTTCACGCAGTCGATGACGAGATGCAGCACGTTCTCCTCGTCCACATATTGGCGCAGGGCGTAGGTCTGGGGCTGAATGGGGGTGCCGATCAAAAAGATCTTGGCGGCAAAGCCCCCGGCGATCACCAGCACCGTGCACACCACCGCCGCCAGAATCCGGGCCCGGCTCCGGCGCTTCACCCGTTTCAGGTAGTCCAGCTCCCGCCGCTCCTCCTCCAGCTTGGCGGCCAGCTCCGGGCCCACCATGGCCGCGTGCCGCGCGGCGCAGTCCGGGCAGGACCGCAGGTGCCGCTCCACCGCCTGTCCCGTCTCCTCCGAGGTCAGGCCCTCCACGTAGCTTGGCAGCAGGTCCCGCGCCACCGCGCAGGTCAGATCATTTCTCATCGTTCGCTCCTCCGTTCCGCAGTTTTTCCTTTGTCCGGTAAAAGGTCACCCGGGCCCAGGTCTCCGTCCGGCCCATTACGTCCCCGATCTCCCGGAAGCTGAGGCCGCCGAAGGCCCGGAGGTACACCACCTCCCGGGGCTCCGGGGGCAGGTCGTGGATCAGCCGCAGCAATCCCAGCCGCCCCTCCCGCTCCAGCAGCCCCTCCTCCGCCGAGGGAACGAGGGATTCCGGCGGCTCCTCCGGCATGGGGGCCTCCCGCCTGTGCCTGCGCAGGTGCTGGTACCACAGGTGCTTGGCGATCTGGCAGAGCCAGACGGAGATCTTGCACCCGCCGTCAAAGCGGTCAATGGAGCGCACCGCCTGGCAGAAGGTCTCCTGGGTCAGCTCCTCCGCCAGATCGGCGTCTCGGGTCTGAGAGAGGAGAAACTTGTAGACAGTCTGGGCGTGGCGGTGGTAAATTTCATTCATGTCCTCCACGTTTTCTCCTCTCCTTTCACCTTATATGTCCCCTGCAGGAGGGCAATGTTACAGTGTATGATAAAAAATTTGACGGGCAATGCCCGTCAAATTTTTACTCCAGCATCCGGGACTCAAACAGCTCCTCGAAGGAGCGGAAGTAGTAGTCCGCCAGGGCTTGAATCTCCTCCTGGTCCTCCTCGGCGGAGGGGTCGTAGACGGCCGCCACCCGGAAGCCCGCCCTCTTGGCGGTGCGGACGGCGTGGAGGGCGTCCTCAAAGATGACGGTGTCCTTCTTGTTGGACCGGAGCCGCCGCATGGCCCGCTCGTAGATCTCCGGGCTCACGTCCTTGCCCACTCCGGTCTCGGCGGAGGTGACAAGGCCCCGGAAATAGTCCCGGATGCCGGCGTGGCGGAGGGCCTCCTCCGCCAGGTGGCGGTCCGTGGCGGTGGCCACGTACATCCAGACCCCCTCCATTTTCAGGAGGGAGAGGAGCTTTTTCACGCCGGGCTTGGCCTCCACCTCGTTCTCATAGAAGCGCTTCACCTGGGCCTCGATCTGGGCGTAGACCTCCTCCACCGGCTCCGGCAGGCGGTAGAGGTCCTTGCAGTAGGCGGCTCCCTGCCAGGCGGTCATGGGCTTGAGCTGTTCCCCCAGGTCCGGGGCGGGCTCGATGCCCCGGGCCCGGAGCATTCTGGGACCGATGTCCCGCCAGATGTGCATGGAGTCCAGCAGGGTGCCGTCCATATCAAAAATCGCGCTTTGCAGACGCATGGGAATGTTCCTTTCTGGGGTCCCCCTGCGCGGGGGACGGGGGTTTTCCCGCCGCGGGCGGGGACGGGCGAAACTGGCCACGGGCCGGGGACGAGGGGTATCGCGCCTCGGGCGCGGGACGGGGGTGTCGCGCCTCGGGCGCGGGACGGCGCACGGGCTTTGCCCGTGCTGGGAATGCACCCCCCATTCTCTTTTCTCTGTCTTGCCAGAGAAAAGAGAATGCGCCGTGCACGGTGGAAGAGAAAAGAGAGGCGCTTTTGGCACTCGCGGGAGCCTCACACTTCGATTGAAGGGCGCTCAGCAAACCTGCTGCGTGGACGCATGGACTTTCTTCTCTTCCCGCGCTTCGCGCCTAGTCTCCACCGTGCGGGGAAGAGAGTATGTCTACCGACGGTAGGAGGGCAGGCCTGCCCAAACGTGCCAGGCCAGGCGCGAAGCGCGGGAAGAGAAGCTAGGGACGATGCGTCAAAGCAGCAAAACAACTTCGGAGGTACTCGCAAATGCGGCAGAGCGCCCCCGCAAGGTACGCTGTCAGACGCAGCCGGCAGAAGACCGGCAATTTACGGAAGCACCGGTTCAGGCCAGCCCCCGTACTTTGGGCACAATTTGACCCTTGCGGTCAAATTCGTGCCCGGCGTTCTCTTTTCTCTTTGGACCGTGCACGGCCCGT
>CANRYZ010000071.1 GCA_947644365.1 uncultured Oscillibacter sp.
GCTGGCGGCGGAGACCGGCGCCGCGGCGGCGGCCGCCGCCGCGGGTCTGGAGCCCCGGGACATCGCCGTGTATATCGGCATTCCCTTCTGCCCCACCCGGTGCGCCTACTGCTCCTTTGTGAGCCAGTCGGTGGAAAAGAGCTTTCCCCTCATCGCGCCCTACGTGGACGCCCTGATCCGGGAAATCCGGACCGGCGGCGAGATGGTCCGGCGGCAGGGTCTGCGGGTCCGGGCCCTCTACATGGGGGGCGGCACCCCCACCACATTGACGGCAGACCAGCTGGACCGGGTGCTGTCGGCCTTCGAGCAGGCCTTTGACGCCGCTCCCTGCGGCGAGATCACCGTGGAGGCTGGCCGGCCGGACACCATCACGGCGGAGCGGCTGGCGGTTCTAAAGGCCCACGGCGTCACCCGGGTATCCGTCAACCCCCAGACCATGGAGGACCACGTTCTCCGGGCCATCGGCCGGAACCATACCGCCGGGGACATTGACCGCGCCATGGAGCTGACGGCGAAGTACGCCTTCCCCCACGTGAACATGGACCTGATCGCGGGCCTCCCGGAGGACACCCCGGAGGGGTTCCGCCGCTCCCTGGACGCCTGCCTGGCCTATGGGACGGACAATGTCACCGTCCACACCCTGGCGCTGAAAAAGGGCAGCCGCATCCTCACGGAGGGGCTCGCCATCCCCGCGCCGGAGGCGGTGGCGGAGATGCTGGACTACGCCGGTCCCGCGCTCCGGGCCGCAGGGCACCGTCCCTACTACCTCTACCGGCAGAAGTACATGTCCGGCAGCTTTGAGAACATCGGCTGGTGCCGCCCCGGAGCGGAGTGCCTGTACAACGTCTATATCATGTCGGAGCTGTGCTCCATCCTGTCCTTCGGCGCCGGCGGTTCCACCAAGATGGTGGAGCCGGGCACCAACCGCATCCAGCGGGCCTTCAACGTGAAATACCCCAAGGAATACACGGAGCGGCCCGAAAAATGCCTGCGCAACCAGCGGCTCTTCGCCGCCTTCTATGAACAGCTCTTCCCCGCCTGATCCCGAAATTCCCCCGGCGGAAGCGCCCATTTTGGCGGCCCCGCCGCCGCAAACTGCGTCAATGAAAGGAGACACCCCATGAACGAAAAGCTGCAAAACCTGCTGGAGCTGGTCCGGCGCACCGCCTGGCAGGCGGGCGACCTGGCCGCCGACGCCGTCTACGGCGCGGGACAGATGGCCGACGACCTGCTGTCCTCCGCCAAGCTGCGGGTCCGCGCCGCCACTTTGGAGGGCGACGTCAAGGGCAAGCTGACGGAGATCGGAGAGATGGTCTACGCCACCCACACCGGCAGCCCCACGGAGTCCGAGGAGCTGCTGGCCAAGCTCCAGGAGATCGACGAGCTCAAGGCCCAGCTGGCGGACGTCAACGAGACCCTGGGCCGCCGGCCCCAGCCTCCCGTCTGCCCCACCTGCGGCGCCGGCGTCCGGGAGGAGGACGCCTTCTGCCGGGAGTGCGGGGGGAAGCTGTGACCGTCCCCGCGGGCTATGCCCGGTACCGGGAGAGCGCCGAGGCCCTGGCGGCCCGCCTGGGGGATTTCCGCCCCCGGGTGCTGCTGATCCTGGGCTCCGGCCTGGGCTTTCTGGGGGACGAGGTGGAGCGCCCCGTCACAGTCCCCTACGGGGAGGTGCCCCATATGGGACGCTCTACCGCGCCGGATCATAAAGGGCGGTTCGTCTTCGGCCGCCTTGGCGGCCGGGACGTGGCCGTGATGCAAGGCCGGCTCCACACCTACGAGGGCTGGACCATGGAGGAGGCGGCCTACCCCGTCCGCCTGCTGCGCCTGCTGGGGGCGGAGACGCTGATCGTCACCAACGCCGCCGGGGCGGTGAACACCTCCTTCGCCCCGGGGGACGTCATGCTCATCACCGACCATATCAAGCTCTTCGCCGGCAGCCCCCTGACGGGGCCCAACCTCAGCGAGTTCGGCCCCCGCTTCCCGGACATGAGCCATGTCTACACCCCGGCCCTCCAGGAGGCCGCCCGGGAGTGCGCCGCGGCCCTGGGCATCCCCCTGCGCCAGGGCGTGTATATGTTCTTCCCCGGCCCTCAGTTTGAGACTCCCGCCGAGGTGCGGCTGGCCCGCCTGCTGGGGGCGGACGCCGTGGGCATGTCCACCGTGCCGGAGGCCATCGCCGCGGCCCACTGCGGCATGAAGGTGCTGGGCTTCACCCTGTGCACCAACATGGCGGCGGGAGTGCTGGCCCAGCCCCTGTCCGGCGAGGAGGTCATCGCGGCGGGCGAGGCGGCGGCCCCCAGATTCTCCGCCCTGGTGCGAGCCTGCCTGGAGAAGGTATAGCGGCAAGGGCGGCGGCATACAGTTGTGCTGAATCCGGAATTAAGACGTCCGGCGCTTTCGGAGAACCTGAAAATTTTCTCCCTGTGCAAATTCCCAACTCCTGGAGGGCGCTCACATAAGCCCGGGCCCGCGTCTTCCCGGCAAATCCGCCTGATGTGAACAGGCCCTAATTTCTAATCCCCAATTTTTCGAGGTATTCTCATGTCCAGTCCATCCAAAAAGCAGTCCTTTATGGGCGGCGCGGCCATTCTGGCCTCCGCCGTGGTGGTGGTAAAGCTCATCGGCGCGGTCTACAAGCTGCCGCTGAACAACATCCTGGGCGAGGTGGGCAAGACCTACTTCGACACCGCCTACCTCATCTACAACTTCCTGAATATCTTCGCCACGGCGGGCCTGCCCCTGGCCATCTCCAAGCTCACCAGCCAGGCCCACGCCCAGGGCCGGGAGAACGAGAAGCGCAAGATCTTCCGCACGTCCATCTGGCTCTTCTTCGCCCTGGGCCTGGCGGGCTCCCTGCTGATGTTCCTCGGCGCGGAGCAGCTGGCGGCCTTTGAGGAGAACCCCATGGCGGCCCAGGCCATCCGGGCCCTGGCCCCGGCGGTGTTCTGCGTGTGCCTGCTGGCCTGTATGCGGGGCTACACCCAGGGCCAGGGGAACATGACCCCCACCGCCGTCAGCCAGGTACTGGAGGCGCTGTGCAAGGTGGGGCTGGGCCTGCCCCTGGCCTGGTACATTCTGCGCCTGGGCCGGGCCGCGGCGGAGGACAATATGGCCGGCGTGGCCGCCGGGGCCATCTTCGGCGTCACCGCGGGCACCATCCTCTCCGTGTGCTTCCTGGTCTTCTACCTGCTGACCCACCGAAACCGGGCAAAGTCCCTGGACGTTCCCTCCTCCGGCGGGGCGATCCTGCGGCAGGTGCTGGTGATCGGCATCCCCATCACCCTGGGAAACTCCGCCCTGGGCATCATCAACCTCATCGACACCAAGATCGTCATGGGACGGCTCCAGAACGCCCTGCTCCTCAGCGAGGTGGAGGCGGCGGCCCTCAACGGCCAGTACCGCATGGCCATGGATATGCCCAACATGGTGGCCTCCTTCGTCTACCCCGTCACCATGAGCCTGATCCCCTTCGCCGCGGCGGCCATCGCCCAGCGGGACACCGCCAAGGCGGACCGCATCATCTCCTCCGCCTTTCGGATCATCGCCGTGCTGGCGATCCCGGCGGGGGTGGGCCTCTCCGTGCTGTCCACGCCCATTATGCGGCTGATCCTGCCCACGCGGCAGGAGGCCGCCATGGCCGCCGGCCCCCATCTGCAGATTCTGGGCCTGGCAACCATCTTCATCTGTCTGATGATCCTGACCAACGCCATTCTCCAGACCTACGGCCGGGAGAAGCTGCCCATTCTCACCGTCATCGCCGGCGGCGTCACCAAAATTGTGATGAATTACATCCTAGTGGGGAATCCTGAGATCAACATCCACGGCGCGCCGGTATCCACCCTGTGCTGCTATCTGGTGATCGTGGGACTGAATCTCTTCTTCGTCTGGAAGTACTCCGCCAAGAAGCCCCGCTACCTCCAGCTCTTCGCCAAGCCCGCCCTGGCCTCCATTCTCATGGGCGCCGCGGCCTGGGCGGCGTACGGCTTCGCGGACCAGGCCCTCTCCGGCGGACACTCCGCCTACGGGGCCAACGCCATCGGCGTCATGGCGGGCATCCTGGCCGGCGTGGCGGTGTACGGCGTGCTGGTGGTCGCTCTGCGCATCCTCCGGGCGGAGGACGTGCGCTCCATCCCCCACGGGGAAAAGCTGGTACAGATTCTCCGGCTGAAATAGCGCGCGATCCTTTTCATTTAGACTTTTTTCACAATAAAAGCAAAACATCTGTTGCTTCGCGGAAAAAAACTTGCAAAGGCAGGCAATCTATGGTAGATTTTCAATGTAAACCCCGCTACGGGTGGGAGGATCTGCTGGAGATCACCAGGCTCCTCCGCGCCCCCGGCGGCTGTCCCTGGGACCGGGAGCAGACCCACGAATCCGTCCGCCGGAATTTTCTGGAGGAGACCTACGAGGTCCTGGACGCCCTGGACCGGGACGATCCCCACGATATGTGCGAGGAGCTGGGGGACATCCTCATGCAGGTGGCCCTTCACACCCAGATTGAAACCGAGCGGGGCCGCTTCACCATGGACGACGTGGTGGACGGCGTCGCGCAGAAGCTGGTATACCGCCATCCCCACGTCTTCGGCGCCGCCCGGGCGGACACCTCCGAGGAAGTCCTGGTCAACTGGGAGGCGCTGAAGCGGACGGAGAAGGGCCAGCGGTCCACCGCCGACGCCATCGAATCCGTGCCCCACACCCTGCCCGCCCTGTGGCGGGCGGAGAAGATCGCCTCCAAGACCGCCAAGGCCGGCTTTGACTGGTCCAGCGCCGTCAGCGCCCTGGGCAAGCTGGAGGAGGAGGTCCGGGAGCTGCGCCAGGCCCTGGAGGCCGGCGGACCGGCGGACGCGCCCCACGGCGTACAGGAGGAGCTGGGGGACCTGCTCTTCATCGCCGCCAAAATCGGCCAGATGTCCGGCGTGGACCCGGAGGAGGCCCTGCATCTGGCCTGCGACAAATTTGACCGGCGCTTCCGCCGGGTGGAAACGGCAGCGGACAAGCCCCTGCCGGAGTACACGGAGGAGGAGCTGGTGGCGCTGTGGAAGAGCGTCAAGGAACCGTCTTAAACGCATCTGCGTTGAGAAATAAATTGAAACAACAAAAGATTTTAGGAGGATCAACCAATGAACAAAGCTGAACTCATCAATGCCGTCGCCGCTGCCGCCGACGTTTCCAAGAAGGACACCGAAGTGGTCATCTCCGCCATGCTGGATACCATCACCGAGGCCCTCAAGCAGGGCGACAAGGTCCAGCTGGTCGGCTTCGGCTCTTTTGAGGTCAAAAAGCGCGCCGCCCGCATCGGCCGGAATCCCCGGACCAAGGAGGAGATCGAGATTCCCGCCACCGTCCTTCCTGTGTTCAAGGCCGGCAAGCTGCTGAAAGATACCGTATCGAAATAAGGAGGGGACGGGCGTCCCCCCTCTACGCTCCGCCGGGCGGAGCGGATTCCAACACCAGTGACTTCGGTCACTGGTGTGTCTGCTCAAAGGGCAACCGGGCAGTCTCGCCGCGTATAGGCCGCGGCGAAACCAACGGAATATTCCTCTTTTGCCTCCGGCAAAAGGACCGGAAAAACACAGGTTTTCCCTACCCGCGCCCGCGGGGGAGGGAGCTGCTGCCGGCGCGGAACGTGCCGGCAGTTTTTTATGGAGGTTTTCTATGCGATTGGACAAGTACCTGAAAGTGTCACGGCTCATCAAGCGGCGGACTGTGGCCAACGAGGCCTGCGACAACGGACTGGTCACCGTCAACGGCAAACCCGCCCGGGCCTCCTACGACGTCAAGATCGGGGACCAGATCACCCTGCGCTTCGGCGTGCGGACGGTCACCGTGGAGGTGCTCTCCGTTCAGGAGACGGTGCGCCAGGCGGACGCCGGGACGCTGTACCGGGAGATCGGGCGCTGAGGCATATTTTCCCGCCTCGTCCCATATAGTGGGGACAGGGAGGGACGCCGTATGAACGATTACAATTCCATGCCCCAGACCGCCCACCGGCTGGAGCTGGCGGGCCGGGAGCGTCTGACGGTCTCCGGCGTGGAGGACGTGGAGCGCTTTGACGAGACGGGCATCGTCATGTCCACCTCCGCCGGAACCCTGGTGGTCACCGGAGAGGACCTGCATATCGGGAAGCTGTCCCTGGACGGCGGGGAGCTCCATGTGGAGGGCCGGGTGGACTCCGTGTCCTACGAGGACGACGGGGCCGGCCGGGGCGGCTTTTTCAGCCGCCTGTTCGGGTAGGCCATGGGGAACCAGGTCTCCCTCCAGCTGCTGGTGTTTGGCCAGTCCATTCTCCTGGGCCTGTGCGCCGGGCTGCTGTACGACCTGCTGCGGCCCTTCCGCCTCCGCCGCCCCCGCCTGACGGGGCTGCTGGACGGCCTCTACTGCCTTCTCACCGGGGCCGCGGTCTTCCTCTTTCTTCTGCGAGGGGCGGACGGGGAGCTGCGGGGCTTCGTGGTGCTGGGCGCGCTGGGCGGAGCGGTGCTGTTTTTCGGCGTGTTCTCGCAGCTGCTGCGGCCCGTATGGGCCTTTTGGGCGGACACGCTGGCGTATTTGGCCCGGCTTTTGTCCCTGCCTGTGGTGTGGACAAAAATTTTTTGCAAAAAAATTGCCCTTCGCGGAAAAAAGCTCTTTTATTTTTCGAGAAAATGCTATACAATAGGAGAAAACGGATGGAGACGTCCATCCCGGAGAGGGGGCGGCAGACATGGCGAAAAAAGAGCGAACACCCAGGGGAAGCCGCCGCATTCTCCACGCCGGTCCTCTGACCAAGCTCCTTCTGCTGGTCCTGCTGCTGGGCATCGGCTGGCAGCTGTACCGCCTCCAGGGCCAGGTGGAGGCCGCCCAGGCGGAAAAAGACGTTCTCGCCGCCCAGGTAGAGGTCAAGCGCCAGGAAAATAGCGCTCTGGCCGCCGACATCGCCGCCGGAGGCACCCAGGAGAAAATGGAGGAGATCGCCCGGAACGAGCTGGGCATGGTCTTTCCCGGCGAGTACGTGCTCTGTGATGGAATCGACTGACCGGCGCCGGGCAAATGGGGGACGTGGGATGTCCCCCCTACCGGAGGCCGGCCTGTTCTTTTCATATTTCTCAGGTCCTGTTTGATAAACGGCGGAAAACGCTCCGCCGTCAGGCATTGTTTGAAAATTTTTAAACGGGGCCTCGCGTGTTGTGTGTGAAAAAATCTTTGGAAGGAGAAAGAAACAGCGGTATGGAGCCTCAGGTTGGGAGCATTTTGGAGGGCAAGGTAGCCAGTATCACAAAATTCGGCGCGTTTGTCACCCTGGAGGGCGGAAAATCCGGATTAGTACATATCTCGGAGATCGCCAACACCTTTGTCAACGACGTACACGACTTTTTACAGGAGGGGCAGGAGGTCAAGGTCCTGGTCCTCTCCGCGGAAAAGGGGCGCATCAACCTCTCCATCAAGAAGGCCCTGCCTCCCCAGGAGCGCCCGGCGCCCCGGGGGCCCCGGCCCTTCGCGCCCCGCCCGGCGGCCGCCCAGCAGGCGGACCGCCCCCGCCCTGTCCAGGCGGTCCAGAAACCCCTGCCCCCCTCCGGCGACCAGGCATTTGAGGACAAGCTCAAGCGGTTTCTCTCCTCCTCCGAGGGGAAGATGGCGGACTTGAACCGCAGCATGGACGGCAAGCGGGGCGGCGGCCGCCGCCGGCGCTGAACATATCAAGAACCCGGCGGAGCAAGCTCCGCCGGGCGTTTCCCTTTTCGCTCCGGCACACGTCCGGACCGGAAATACAACAAAGGAGTGAATGTGATGAAATGGATGATCGCGTCTGACCTCCACGGCTCCGCCCGGTGCTGCCGGGAAATGCTGGAGGCGTTCCGGCGGGAGGGGGCGGAGCGGCTGGTCCTGCTGGGGGACCTGCTGTACCACGGCCCCCGGAACGACTTCCCGGAGGAGTACGACACCCGGGCCGTCACCGCCCTGCTCAACGGCGTCAAGGACCGCCTCCTGTGCGTCCGGGGCAACTGCGACAGCGAGGTGGACCAGATGGTGCTGGAGTTCCCCATGCTGGCGGAGTACGCCTTTCTGGCCGCGGACGGCCGCACGATCTTCGCCACCCACGGCCACAACTACGGGCCGAACAACCCGCCGCCCCTGCGGGCGGGGGACTTCCTCCTCTGCGGCCACATCCACCTGCCCGTGCGGCGGGACTGCGGCGGGTACGTCTATCTGAATCCCGGCTCCCTGTCCCTGCCCAAAAACGGCACCCCCCACAGCTATATGACCCTGGAGAACGGAGCGTTCCTCTGGCACGACCTGTTCACAGGAGAGACCTTCCAGCCTCTGGACTGACAAGAGAGGAGGCCGCCTGTGGGCGGCCTCCTCTCAGCTTATTAAAAAACTACTGGGAAGAGGGAACAGACCCCCCGTTATGCGGGGGAGCACGAGGGGGCTGCGCCCGCCTCGTATTGGATCACATGTCTGCAAAGGCCTGTGCAGCAGGCCTTTGTGCCGCGAAGCGGCAGATTTTCAAAACGCGCAGCGCTTTGAAAATTGAGACATGAAAGGCTGTCGGGCAAGTCCAGCTGGACTTGCCCGACAGCCTGAGAGGAGGCCGCCCGCAGGCGGCCTCCTCTTTTTTGATCTCTTTTAGAGAACCTTGCTGAGAAAATCCTGGAGCCGGGGGTGCTGGGGACTGCCGAAGAGCGTCTCCGGGGCCCCCTCCTCCAAAACGAGGCCGTCGGCCATGAACAGCACCCGGCTGCCCACCTCCCGGGCGAAGCCCATCTCGTGGGTCACCACCACCATGGTCATGCCGTCCCGGGCCAGCTCCTTCATCACGTCCAGCACCT
>CANRYZ010000072.1 GCA_947644365.1 uncultured Oscillibacter sp.
GCCGCCGTGAAGGCGGCGGCGCAGGCAAACGCGGCCCCGCAGTCCTCCGGGGCCAGCCCCGGCTTCAACCGGGATTCCCAGCGGGAGCGGGCCGCCCGGCACAGGGGCTCCAGCAGGGCCTCCTCCGCCTCTCCCGCGCCGGAGAGCGCCCGGGCCAGCGCCAAGATCTCCTCTCTCATTCCACCGTTGTCAGGACCTTGGAGGCGTCGGTGAAGAGCTTGGCGAAGCCGGAGATGGAGGTGATGGCCGCCCGCTCCATCTGGCGGTCGATGAGCTTGTCGTACTCCACCGTGATCTCGCTGCCGCAAATCTGCTCCAGGGCGTAATTCCTGTCCAGGCCGATGATGGTCCTGGCGGGCATGGCGGAGGTGCGCAGGAGCTTGGCCCCCAGAGGGGAGGTCAGCGTGCCCGTGCCCTGGAAGTTGAGGCCCGTCAGGGGGTTCTGGAGCTCCGGCAGTTTCAGCATGGCCAGCATCATGTCGCCGCTGACCAGCATGGTATTCATGGCGTAGGGGTCAAACTGGCTCCAGAAGTCCAGCAGCGCCCCGTAGGACAGGGCCTTCACGCCCTTGGTGACGGGGGCCGTGCCCACGGTGAAGACCGGGGCGGGATTCTGGTTGCCGTCGCCGTTGCGCAGCACCCGGATGGCGTCCTCCAGGTGCATCCGCCCGATGTACGCGCCGATCTGCCGCAGCGTCACGGAGAAGAGGTCCAGCCGCTGGAACCGGATGGCCTCATAGGAGGCCACCAGCATCCTGCCCCGCTTGTGGAGGCGCACCAGGTTCTCCTGGGTGCGGATGGTGGTCTGGGGGATCTCCGCCCCCTCCTCCACCCGGCGGAGCTTCTTCTGCTCCTCCGTGGGCACGGAGGTGATGGAGCGGTAGTCCATGCCGTCAAACCGGGTCACCGTGGCGGTGATGGCGGGCAGGACGCTCTCCTCCTCCAGTCCCTGCCGCACCACCCGGGAGACGAACTCCGGAAACAGCACGGCGGAGTCCGAGGTGTGGAAGAACTTCTCCACCATGTCGCTGCCCGCGCCCTTAACGTGGATGTCAAACCGCTTGAGCTGCCGCTGGAAGGCGTCCAGCCCCTCCAGGGCCGTGCCCCGGTACTGCTCGCTGGGGTCCAGCTCCTCCAGCGTCTGGGAGAAGGTCCGGCCGCCCCGGCCGTACATGCCCTTCTCCAGCCTCACGTTTTCAAAATGGTATGTCATACGCGCGCTCCTCCTTATCCCGCCTTACAGTACAAATGTCACCGTCTTGGCGGCGCTGTCCACGTCCACCGCCAGATAGCTCCGCCCGCTCTCGGCCGCCTTCACGCCGCCGCTGCCGTCCGCCGCCAGGCTGACCCAGCCCACGGCGGGGACGGCGTCCCCGGAGTACCGGGCGGTGGCCACGCCCCCCAGGGCCACGGTGCAGGCGGCGCCGTCCCGGCTCACCGCCAGCGCCACGCCGCAGAAGCTGTCGCCGGCCCCGCAGGCGCTCACCGTGCCGTTTTCGCTGACCTTCACCACCTGGCCCTCGCGCACCCCGCCGCAGGCGAAGGTGGCGGCCCACTGTCCAATTCCCTCGTAAGAAACCCTCATTGCCATCCTCCTGTCATGTTTTTGATATCGTCAGAACACTTCAAAATCGGTATTCCGATTTTCAAGGCGGGCGTCGCCCGCCGCTTACACAAAATCTCCCTCGCGCCCGCCGGAGGCGGCCTCCGGGTCAGACCTGAAACGCCCCGGCGTCATTCCGCTCCTCCGCGGGCCGGGGACGGAGCTGGGGCGCCGCCGGAAACCGCTTGGCCGCCTGGGCGCCGCAGGCGTCCCGCAGCGCCAGCAGCTCCGGCTCCTCCATCCGCTCCGCCGCCCTGGCGAATACGCCGCCGTCCAGATGGTCGTCCGCCAGCATGGCCAGGCGCACCACCTCCCGCCGCAGCTCCGCCAGGTATTTCCGCCCCAGGGCCGCCTCTCTGCGCAGCAGCGCCAGCTGCCCGTCCTCCTGGCCGAACCGTTTCAGCACGCCCGCGCCCCGCTGGGCGGGCACCGCCACAAAGGACCACTCGTAGGCGTCCGTGGGCTCCCGCAGCTCCGTGAAGCACAGCTTCCCGCCGTAGGTCTGGCCCTTCACGTGCTGGCAGCCGCCCTCCGCGCCGCAGATGGAGCACACGGCGTGTTTTACGCTGCACCCCACGCTGACCTCCTTCTTGATGCCGCCCTCGATCTCGGCGATGAGCTCCGCGTTCTTCTCCGTCCGCAGCAGATACGCCCAGCCCTTGAGCCAGCGGTATTCGTCCCCCGCCGCCGTGGCGGCGGCGGGCTCCCGCACCACCTCCGTCCGGTAGATGCGGGCGGTCTGTCCCCGGGCGGACCACTGGTGGTCGAAGATGCCGCTCTTTCCCACAAACAGCTCTCCCAGCCGCTCCAGCGCGTCGCCGCTGAACCGCTCGAAGTCCCGGTCCACCTCGTTGTCGCACAGCCGCAGGGTGAAGGTGTACGCCTGCTCCGCGGCCAGCGGCGTCTTGGCCAGGCGGTTGATGGCCGCCAGGTCCTCCTGTCCGGGCAGCCCCGCCGCCGTTTCGCTCCGCTCCTTATGTATCTCCATTGTGCTCTCCCCCTCCGGATTCCCTTTCGTCGTTTTCGATTCGCAGCTTCCTGGCCTGCTCCCGGTAGAGGGCCGCCCGGGCCTCCTCCACCTGGTCCTGGAGGTTGATGTCGTCCCACACCGTCTCAAAGCCGCAGGTGTACCCGTGCATCCGCAGCCACAGCCGGCAGATCCGCTCCACCACCGGCGTCAGCGTCCGGCGGATGGCGGTGATCTCCGTGGTCAGCAGGTCCGCCTGCTGGGAGCTCATGCGCTCCGTGGAGCTCCAGCTCAGCCCCAGCATAAAGGGCGGAATGCCGGTCTTGGCGACGATCTGCTCCAAAATCTGCCGCACCGGAACCTCGCTGTCCAGGATGGGCGCGTCGCCGCCGATGGCCTTGATCTCCACGTCCCCCACGGCCACGAAGTCCCGCACGCTGCCGCTGCGGCTGTCCTGCATGGCCCGGGACCACTCCTCCGCCAGCAGCCGCCCCCGCTCCGCCGCGGAGGCCCCCTCGCCGTTTTTGCAGGTGACGGCGAAGCGCACGTTGCCGCACCGCTCCCAGTTGACGCCGATGGTGTGGTAGATGCGGGTCAGGATCTCCGAAAGAAAGGGCAGGGACCGCAGCAGCGACACGCCGTAGGGGTTCCCCGCCTCCGGGTTCAGGGGCGTGAACAGCAGCAGGTCCTGATAGGGCAGGGGCCCCATGCGCCCGCTTTCGTCCGCTCCGCAGATCTGAAACGCCAGGGGGTGCTCTCCCTCCCGGATCTCGATGTCCTCCACCCGGCCGCACAGCAGCGCGGCGATGTCCCCGCCGCCTCCGGCGGGCACGATCTCGCCCACGGCCCGCCCGCAGGTGAGCAGGGAGTCCAGATAGCAGTCCAGAAAGGCGTTGACGCCAAACTGCCCCCGCCCCGCCGGCACGGTCCGCAAAAACTCCCGCAGCCCCTCCTCCGCCGCCGGGTCCCCGCACCGGACGGTGACGCCCCCGGTCATGCGGACCAGCTTGTACACCGCCGCGTCCACCACCGGCACGGCCTCCCGCACCGCCCGGTACAGCCGGGCCTCCCCCCGGCTCAGGGGCGCGTAGTCCCCCAGCGCCCCGAAGGGATGGCGCGCTCCGCTCCGCAGCTGCACCGCCGCCGGAGCCGCCTCCCGCCGCTTTTTGAACCATCGCAAAGCCATGCTCCCTCCTCAAACTCTCCGCTCCACGCTCATGGCGGCAAAGCCGCCGCCGTCTCCTCCCGCCAGATCCATGGCGAAATAGCGCGTCTCGTCCATGGCGTGGTCGTTCTCCTTCCTGGGCGCGTCCCGCCCGGAGCGCGGGTCCCAGCGGTAGAGCTCCATCTCCCGCAGGCAGTCCCGGCACTCCCGGCAGATGACGATCCGCCGCCGTTTCAGCAGGTCCGCCGTCACCCGAATGCCGTCCGATACGTCGTTGTCCGCCCGGACCACCCGGAACCCCCTCCGCCGCAGGGCCTCGATAAAGCTGGCCGCCGAGGGGTCCGCGATGACCCGCTGGATGTCCCGCCCCCCGGCCAGGGCCTCCAGGTCCTCGGCGTACTCCGCGTCCGTCCGCTGCCGCCCGGCCTGCCGGGAGCTGTAGTAGAACTCCTTCACCCGGTACCACACCCCGTCCAGCTCTCCCCACAGCCCGAAGGAGGCGGGATTGGCCGTGCCGTAGTCCACGGAGATCCGCCACCGTGTGAAGGGTCCCGCCGGGGCGACTGGAGCGTCCCGCTCCCGGTCGAAGAAGTCGTACACCAGCCCCTGGGCGGCGGTCCACTCCCCCAGCACAAACCGCTGGTAGAACACGCCGGAGTAGGCCCGCCGGTAGCGCTCCCGGATGCGCGGGGACAGGGCGGGGTTGTCCTCCATGGTGAAGTGGAGGTGCAGCGCCCGCCGCTCCTCCGCCTTCAGGATCCACTCCCGGTAGAACCAGTGCTGGGGTCCCTCCGGGTTGCAGTTGAACCAGAGGCGGCTCCCCGGCACGCTGCACCGGGCGATGGCCTGCTCCACGAAGGAGCGGGGCATCAGCGCCGCCTCGTCCAGCAGCACCCCCGCCAGGGTGCTCCCCTGGATCAGCGCCGCGCTGGACTCGTCCCGCCCGCCGAAGAGCAGAAACCGGTTCTCGCGCCCCATGAACCGCACCGTCAGCAGGTTTTCCGACCGCCGCTCCTGGACACTCATGCCCACGCTCCGCAGGTAGGGGACCAGCTCCGAGAGCAGGTTCCGCCGCAGCGACCCGATGGTTTTGCCGCACAGCCCGAACTGCCGCCCGTCAAACCGGGCCTGGGCCCACAGAAAGAAGGACGCCCCCATGGAGAAGGTCTTGCCGCTGCGCACCGCCCCGTCGCAGATGACGGCCTCCCAGCGGCTCTCCCGCCACCAGGTCAAAACCCGCCTCTGCTTGGGGGAGAAAGCTGTGATCTCACCCGTCGCTCCATCCCTCCTCCGCCTCGCCGCAGCCCTCCGTCAGGGCCCGGTACAGGGCCTCGGCCCCCTGGCCGCCGCCGTCCTCCAGCAGCGGGCACAGCGCCTCCAGCGCCCGCACCCGGTCCGCCAGCTTTACCTCCACGCCGCCCTTGTCCGTCACCTTGAACTCCGCCACGGCGGAGAGGTCCAGCCCCTCCGGGTCCACCTCTCCGGGGTGGAGGGCCAGGCGCACCGCGTCGTTGGCCCTGCCGAAGGCCAGCTGCGCCAGCCGCCGGAGGACGTCCTCCCGCCGCAGCTGTCCCGCCGCGCCGGCCCGCATCCTCTCCAGCCGCGCCTGGACCGTCTTGGTGCCCAGCAGGGAGAACCCGTCCCGCAGCCCGCTCTCCGCCGCGGCCCGCTCCGGGTCCATGGTCCTGAGATACGCCCGGCAGAACGCCCCGTTGTCCAGCCTCTCCAAATTGTTCGCCTCCTCTTCCAAAGACTCCTTACAACCAAGGCCCTCCCTCCGCCGAAAGTTGCACGCCGCCGTGCGCCGGCTCCAAAAAAATTTTTCTGAAAGAAAAAAGTCAGTGGTTTTGAAGATTGCAAAACCACTGACCGCGTCTGTCCTGAAACCGTTATTTGATTTTTCTCGCCGGGACGCCGGCATAAGTACCGGCTTGGGTAATATCTCTTACCACGACGGCGCCGGCTCCTAACATACAGTTGTCGCAGACATTGATCCCGTTGCTCACGGTAGCCCCAACGCCTACCCACGTCTTGGCACCGATCTGCACGCCTCCCGCCACTTTTGCTCCCACTGAGATGTGCGCGTAGTCTCCAATGCGGTTGTCATGCTCCACAATGCTGCCTGAATTGATAATACAGTGTTTTCCGATATGCGCGCCTGGATTGACAACAGCATCCGCCATGATTACGGTGCCGTCGCCAACTTTTGTGTCGATATTTGAAATGACCGCCCTGGGATGGACTGCTGTATACCATATCACACCTGGCATTGTGCCCGCGATCCGCTCACGCACCGAGGCGTTTCCGATAGCGATGATAAAGGAGCAATTGAGAAATTTCCGGTATGCGCAATTGCCGCCCAGCTTGGGGTGTCCCAGAAAATCCCCCTCCGGGTGGGCCTCGTCAAGAAAACCAACGATATGGTCGCCTCTGAGCAGGACGATGTCCGCGACGACCTTCGCGTGGCCTCCAGCCCCGATAATCACTACATCTTCTGTTCTCATTTCCGTATATCTCCTGTAAAATTTTGATGGCCCTGCGCAAAAGCTGGGATTAGGCACGGCATGGTTCAGGAATAATAACCGATATTGGTTAATATTAATATATACCTTTTTCGGTTAACATTCAAGGAAAAAAAGGAGCTTGAATGTTGTGATATCCTACAAAAATTTATGGGAAGTTATGCGCGCGAAGTCAATCACACAGTATGCGCTGATTAAGACCTATGGAATCAGCCCTGCCCAAATTACGAGGTTGAAGCGGAATGAGAGCGTCAGTACCCATACAATCGAGATGTTCTGTAAAATATTAGATTGCCAGCCCGGGGATATTATGACCTATATTGCGGATGAGGTATGAGGGAGACTGCCTTGTATATCACACAAAAGGGCCGCGTCCATCTGGAATGGGGATAATCCAGATGGACGCGGCTTTTTGTTTTTCAGGTGTTCTTTAACGGGACCGGCTCCGGTTTCCAATTGGTGCCGCCAAACGGAGGCGAGACGGCTCTTAAATAGTGGTTCTGCTCTGGTTATTGCTTTCCCATCTCATCAAAGACCCGTCCGATCTCCTCATCCGGCTCCGGCGTGGCCAGGGAGACCGCCGCGATCACCACGCAGGCCACCAGGAAGGCGGGCAGCAGCTCGTAGATGTTCCAGATGCCGCCCAGGGGCTTCACCAGGAACTTCCAGATAAAGATCATGGCGCCGCCGGCCACAAGGCCCGCCATGATGCCCTGGCGGTTGCTGCGCTTCCAGAACAGGGCGCACAAAATGGCGGGGCCGAAGGTGGCGCCGAAGCCCGCCCAGGCGAAGGAGACGATCTGGAACACGTTGCTGTCGGGGTCGGAGGCCAGGAACAGGGCGATGACGGCGATCACCACCACGGTGAGCCGGGCGATGAGCATGGTCTGCTTCTCCGTCAGCTTCACGCCGAACACGTCCTGCACCAGGTTCTCCGAGAAGGCGGAGGCGGCGGCCAGCAGCTGGCTGTCGGCGGTGGACATGGTGGCGGCCAGAATGCCCGCCAGAATGCACCCGGCCACGATGGCGGGGAGGATGCCGTAGGAGGACAGCAGGTCGGAGAGCTTCACGATGATGGTCTCGGTGGCGCTGCCCTCCAGGTAGGGCACCTTGCCGATGCTGGACACGGCGTGGCCCACGATGCCGATGAACACCGCCACGCCCATGGAGATCACCACCCACACGGCGGCGATCCGGCGGGAGAGGGTCAGCTCGTCCTCATTCCGGATGGCCATGAAGCGCACCAGGATATGGGGCATACCAAAGTACCCAAGGCCCCAGGCCATCATGGACACGATGCGGATGAAGCCATAGGGCTCCGCGCTGTTGGTGGAGACGTTGTAGGTCTCCGTAAAGGTGAGGAATCCGGGCAGGGACCGGGCGTGGTCCAGCACGGCCCCCATGCCCCCGGCCTGCACGATGCCGAACACCACGATAATGGTCAGGGCGGCGGTCATGATGACGGACTGGATCAGGTCCATGGTGGCCACGGCGTTGAACCCGCCGATGGAGGTGTAGCTGATGATGACGACGGCGCCGATGACCACGGCGGCCATGTAATTCCAGCCGAAGAGGCTGTTGAAGAGCTTGCCGATGGCGGCCAGGCCCGAGGCCACGTAGGGCACGAAGAAGATCAGGATAATCAGGGCGGAGATGCACATGATCACGGGCTTCTTCTCGCCGTAGCGCTTGGAGATGAAGCTGGGGATGGTGATGGCGTCCAGCTTCACGCTGTAGCGGCGCAGCCGCTTGGCCACCAGCAGAAAGTTTAAGTAGGTGCCCACGGCCAGGCCGATGGCGGTCCAGCTGGCGTCGGCCACGCCGGAGAGGTACGCCAGGCCGGGAATGCCCATCAGCAGGTAGCTGCTCATATCGGAGGCCTCGGCGCTCATGGCGGTGACCAGGGGGCCGATGCCCCGCCCGCCCAGGTAAAAGCCCTCGGCGCTCTTCTTGGACCGGCGGCCGATCATCACGCCTGTGAAGATGACGAAGCATAGGTACAGGATGATGGTGGCCATAATACAAATTTGTGCGGTAGTCATAATCTCTCTCCTTAAATGTGAATTCAACGAGTGACATCATACCATACTTTTTACAAGAATGAAATACAGAATACCGTATAGAATTTATTCTATACGGTATTCTGTATTATACGAGAAACAGCAGGTTTTCCAATGATAAGAGACAAGACGAATTTTAGAAGAAAATAAAATCGAAAAAATAAATTGCAGTTGGATTGCGCCCCGCCGCCGGAGGGACCCGCTTTCCCGGAGAGCTCAGTCTGCCCTCTCCTTCGATACGGTTGACTTGGCTGCAAAGAGACACGGCCCCGGAGGGCCGTATCTCGGCGCGCTTGTTTCCTTGCGGTTTACCGGCGTCCGCCCCCGCGGCCACCGCCGCCTCCGAAGGAGCCTCCGCCGAAGCCTCCGCGGCCACCGCCGCCTCCGAAGGAGCCTCCGCCGAAGCCCCCGCGGCCGCCGCCGCCCCC
>CANRYZ010000073.1 GCA_947644365.1 uncultured Oscillibacter sp.
CCCCCCGCGGAGGAGCCGGAGGACCCGGCCCCGGCGGAGGAGCCGGCGGAGACCGCGCCGGAGCCCAAGTCCGGCGGACCCGCCGCCCCGGAGGACCCGCCCGCGCCCAAGCCCGCCGCCCCGGAGCCGGAAAAACCGGCGGAGGAGCCTGCGGAGAAGCCGGCGGAGGAGGCTCCCGCCAAGCCCGCCGGGGACCCTAAGGCCATTGCCCAGGGCCTGGTGGGCCGGCCTGTGGGCGAGCTGTACGCCGCCATCGGCAAGCCGCTGTCCGCGGACTACGCCCCCAGCTGCCTCATCGACGGCGACGACGGCGAGCTGACCTATGACGGCTTCGTGGTCTACACGGAGCGGGGAGCGGACTATGAGACGGTGTACGCCGTGATGTAGCGCACCCAAACTTTTTCGGGAGGGATCTCCTATGAAGCACGCGCGCTGGCTGATCGGGCTTTTCGTCGCCGCTGTTCTGGCGGCGGGCGTTCTGGCCGCGGCCTATCTTATCACCCCCGGCGTGAGGCGGCCCTCTCTGGCGGAGGGGGACATCCTGGTGTGCGCGGAGGCGGACGGCTCCCTGGTCCTCTCCTGGCCGGACGCCGGCCCGGGGAGCGTCTATCTGACGGAGCTCCACGCCGACGGGCAGAGCCTCCGCCAGCACACCAACGAGCCGCTCCTGGAGGTGTCCGGCGTGTCCGCGCCCTTCCGGGTGCGGGTGCAGGCGGCGGCCTCCGGGACAAACCTCCTGGGCATGGTCCGGGAGCTCACCAGCCTGACCCACCTGGACGCGGAGGTGGCCGCCGCCGAGCTGGAGACCCCCGTCCTCACCGGGGAGCCGGAGGAGGGGGCCATGACCTTCTCCTGGGAGGGAGGGCGAAGCCCGGTGTACGCGGTGTGCGTCCTGCGGGGCGGCGTGTATCTGCCGGTGGCCTCCTCCAGCGGAACGGGGACCTTCCTGCGCTTTGACGGCGGCAGCGGCCTGGCCATGCCGGAGCACGGCCAGACGCTGGACCTGGCCCTGCGGGCGGGGTCCCCCGGGGAGGGGTACGTGCTGTACGGCCCGCCCTCCGCGCCCCTGGCCGTGGAGCGGGGGGACCTGCTGGGGGACGATCTGTCCCTGACCGCCCAGGAGTCGGAGCCCCGGGTGTACGCCCTGGAGTGGAGCGAGGCCAGGGGCAGCGAGTATGAGCTCCGGGAGTGGCGGGACGGCGCCTGGGTGACGCTGGACCGGCCGGAGCCCGCGGAGCATTTCCGCTATGAGCTGGGCCGCCTGGACTCCGGGTCCAGCCACCGCTATCAGGTGCTCACCAGGGACCGCGCCGGTGGGCGGCTGCTGGAGGAGGAGGTCTCCTTCTACGCCTCCGTCTCCCCGCTGTACTGCACCGTGTGGCCCATCATCGACCTGGATTTTTACGAGAGCGCCGGGGGGAGCCAGTCCCAGGGGCGGGTCCCCGCCGGGACGGCCCTGTGCGTCCTGGAGGAGGACGGCCAGTGGTTTCGGGTGCGCTACAGGGATCGCTACGGCTACGTGGACAGCCGCTACTGCATGGTCAACCTCTCCGAGTATACCGGCGACTACTGCGCCTATGACGTCACAAACAGCTATGAGTCCATCTTCAAGGTGCACGAGAGCCCCATCGCCTCCATCACGGGCCAGGTGATCCCGGGGTTTGAGAATATGCTCACGGAGGAGGACGGCTTTCTGGTGCCCTACCTGTACCCCTGCGCCAAGAAGCTGCTCTCCGCCGCCCAGGCCGCCCTGGAGGACGGCTACCGGCTGAAGATCTACGAGGCCTTCCGGCCCAACGAGGCCACCCGCTACCTCTACGACACCACGGCGGCGAAGCTCAGCGACCCGGCGCTGGTGTACGACGAGGAGGAGACCGTGACGGACCCGGTCACCGGCTGGCAGGTGGACCTCTCCACCGGCTGTCTGGTGGACCCGGAGACGGGGGAGCTCCTGGACCCGGCGGAGCTGCTGGAGGAGCCGGAGGAGCCCCCGGAGGAGGAGGTCCCCGATTCCGCCCAGCCGCCGGAGGAGCGCCTTGAGGACGAAACCGGCCTCCGGGAGGAGGACGGGGACGCGCCGGAGGCGGCGCAGCCCCAGGAGGAGACTCCGGCCCCCGGCGAAGCGCCGGAAGAGGGCGGCGAGGTGGAGGAGGAGACCCCGGACTATCCCACCTACGGCGGCATTATGACGGACAACGGACGCTTTCGCCTGGGCAGCTTCCTGGCGGCGGTGACCTCCGCCCACAACCGGGGCATCGCCCTGGATCTGACGCTGGAGACGGCGGATTTTGCGGCGGAGCTGGAGATGCAGAGCGCCATCCACGACCTGAGCTGGTACTCCGCCGTGTACCGCAACAACGATAACGCCGACCTGCTGGCCTCCTACATGACGGCCGCGGGGATGCGGGGCCTCAGCTCCGAGTGGTGGCATTTCCAGGACGACGAGACCCGGGAGGCCATCGGCCTGACCAGCTACCTCTACAAGGGCGTGAACGCCGGCGGCTGGACCCGGGACGACCGGGGCTGGCGCTACCGGGACCCCGGCGGCAGATACTACCGGAACGCCTCCGTCACGGTGGACGGCAAGCGCTACACGCTGGACCGGGACGGCTATACCAGCCAGGCCCCGGCGGAGTGATCCGGCCATAAGATGAAAAGCGGACCCGCGGGGCAGACGCTCCGCGGGTCCTGGCCGTCTCCGGAAAAGATGCGGGAAAAATCGAAAGAGGGACTACCCAAAGACCGGGGAATGTGGTATCATATATCAGTTAGAGTATATCCATTTGCAGGAGAGGGGGCGGGAGCGTGAGACGCTGGGCGCGGATCGTTTTAACGGCGGGGATGCTGGCCCTGGCCCTGGCGTGTACCGCCGGCTGCGGCGCGGGGAGCGGGTTTACCCTCAATCCCCAGGACCTGTACGGCCTGCCCAAGCTGCCGGCCAAGTACACGGAGCTGAACAACCGCATCAACGCCATCCTGGGCGGCGGCGCGGAGTACGCCGCTCCGGTCTCCGGCGCCAACATCCAGCCGGTGCAGCTGGCGGACCTGGACGGAGACGGCAGGGAGGAGGCGGTGGCCTTCTTCCGCAACGCCGGGGATGAGAAGCCGCTGAAAATCTATATCTTTAACGCCCAGGAGGACACCTACGACCAGGCCGCCGTCATCGAGGGCAGCGGCACCGCCATCTACAGCGTGACCTACAGCGACCTGGACGGGGACGGCCGCACGGAGCTGGCGGTGGGCTGGCGCGTCAACGCGGATCTGCTGGCGCTGACCATCTACGCCCTGCGGCCGGAGGGCCCCGAGGAGCTGGTGCGCACCGACTACGTGCGCTACGCCATCGTGGACATGGACCGCAACGACCTCCAGGAGCTGGTGGTCTTCCGGGCCAACCAGGAGGGCGAGGCCGTGGCGGACTACTACGGCTGGCAGGACGGGGGCCTGGCGGTGAAGTCCACGGCCCGGATCTCCATCACCATGGCGGAGCTGAGCCAGCAGGGCCGGGTGAGCCCCGGCACCCTGAGAGACGGCCTGCCGGCCCTGTTCGTCACCGGCGTGACGGAGGTCCCCCGGGCCATCACCGATATTTTGACGCTGCGCAACGGGGAGCTGGCCAACGTGGTGGTGTCGGACATCACCGGCGTCTCGGCGGAGATCGCGCCCTTCTGCTCCCTCTACCCCACGGACGTCAACGGCGACGGCGTGACGGAGGTCCCCCGGCCGGAGCCCATGCCCAACTGGTACGAGGGGGACCAGCCCTACCAGCGCATCGACTGGCGCGGCTACGACAGCCAGGGGGAGGCGTCGCTGGTCCAGAGCACCTACCACAGCATGGAGGACGGCTGGTACCTGCGCCTGCGGGACGAGTGGCGGGACCAGATTCTGGTGAGCCGCACCCTGTCCCAGGACGAGGTGTCGGTGACGTTCTTCATCGCCGGCAGCCGGGGCCAGCCGCCGGAGCCCTTCCTGCGGATCACCGCCATCACCGGCGCGAACCGGGAAAGCCGGGCGGCGCGGGGAGGACGGTTCAGCCTCAGCCGCCAGCAGGAGACCTTCTACGCCGCGGAGCTGCTGGAGGCCAACGGCACCTGGGCCTACGGCGTGACGGAGGACGAGGTCCGGGAGGCGTTCAGCCTCATCGCGGCGGAGTGGTCCGTAGGGGAGAACTGAGACAAAGACAGAAAATGGAGAGTTGACTATGAGGAAAGTGCTGGTTTTGGAGGACGAGTCCAGTATCCGCAGCTTTATCGTCATCAACCTGCGCCGGGCGGGCTACGACGTCATCGAGGCCGAGACCGGCGAGGAGGCCCTGGAGAAGCTCCGGGAGAACCCGGACACCGCCGTGGCCCTGCTGGACATTATGCTGCCGGGCATCGACGGCTTCGAGGTCTGCCGCCGCATCCGGGCCACCAACACCCGCATCGGCATCATCATGCTCACCGCCCGCTCCCAGGAGATGGACAAGGTGACGGGCCTGATGACCGGCGCGGACGACTATGTGACCAAGCCCTTCTCTCCGGCGGAGCTCACCGCCCGGGTGGACGCCCTGTTCCGCCGGGCCGGCGGAGAGGAGCCGGTGCTGACCGGGGAGATCCGCCAGCCGCCCTTCCTGCTGAACACCCAGAACCGGACCCTGGAGAAGAACGGCCAGCGGGTGAAGCTGACCCAGGTGGAGTATTCCATCATGAAGGTGTTCATGGAGCACCCCGGCAAGGCCCTGGCCCGGGAGGAGATTCTGGACAAGGTCTGGGGCCGGGACTACTTTGGCGAGCTGAAGATCGTGGATGTGAATATCCGCCGCCTGAGGCTGAAAATTGAGGATAACGTGCAGAATCCCACGTATATTACGACTGTGTGGGGCTTTGGCTACAAGTGGGGGCTGTGACGGCCCCCTGAAAGGGCGGGAGAGGAGGCTCTTGTCATGGAGGAAAAATTGCAGAGGGGAAAGAGCCTCCGGATTCGGGGCCTGCGGCAGCGGTGGCTGCTCAACACGGTCATGCCGGTGCTGTTGCTGCTGCTGCTGACGGTGGTGCTGTTCTCTGTGGGGATATCCAGCTACTACTACATGAGTATGCGGGACGGGCTGGAGAAGCAGGCCCAGGCCCTCTCCGGCGCCTTTGAGGAGTATTTCATGGACGGGGGCTACGCCAGCTATATCAAAAAGGCCCAGCAGTCCACGGACACCTTTGAGGACAAGGAGCGCATCGAGCTCCAGTTCATCAACACCAGCGGGCGGATCCAGGCCTCCTCCACAGGGCTGACGGCGGGCACCTTTCCGGGGACCGACGACATCATTCGGGCCATCACCCTGGGCCGCATGGACTACTTCCAGGGCCGGGACCCGGAGACCGGGGAGAAGATTCTGGCGGTGTCCCACCCCCTGACCTTCAACGGCCAGGTGAAGGCGGTGGTGCGGCTGGTCACCTCCCTGCGCCTGGTGAACCGGCAGGTGATGCTGGCGGTGCTGTTCATCTGCCTGGTGGCGGCGGTGTGCATGGCGCTGGTGTTCGTCTCCAACCTCCTTTTCATCAACAATGTGGTGGAGCCGGTGGCGGTGGTGTCCGAGGCCACCAAGCGCATCTCCGCCGGGGGCTACGGCGTCCAGGTGGAGAACCGGTACGACGACGAGCTGGGGGAGCTGGTGGAGAACATCAACGACATGTCGCTGAAAATCGGCCAGAACGAGCGGATGAAGAGCGAGTTTATCTCCTCCGTCTCCCACGAGCTGCGCACCCCCCTCACCGCCATCAACGGCTGGGGGGAGACGCTGCTGGCGGACCTCACCGGCGACCCGGAGCAGCTGCGCCGGGGCATCCGCATCATCCTCAACGAGTCCCGCCGCCTGTCCACGATGGTGGAGGAGCTGCTGGACTTCTCCCGCATGGAGGACGGCCGCTTCACCCTGCGGGTGGAGCAGGTGGACCTCCAGGCGGAGCTGGAGGACGCCATCTTCACCTACCAGGAGCTGTTCCGGCAGGAGGGCATCGAGCTGGCCTACGACATGGGGGAGGGGGACCTGCCCCTGATCCCCGGGGACCCGGAGCGGCTGAAGCAGGTGTTCTGCAACGTGCTGGACAACGCCGCCAAGCACGGCGGCGCGGGAAAGCGCATCGCCGCCTCCGTCGCCCGGGAGGGGACGTGGCAGGTGGTCCGCATCCGGGACTTCGGCCCCGGCATCCCGGAGGCGGAGCTGCCCTTCGTGAAGCAGAAGTTTTACAAGGGCACCTCCAGGGCTCGGGGCAGCGGCATCGGCCTGGCGGTGTGCGACGAGATCGTGGGCCTCCATGGCGGAGATTTTACCGTGGGCAACGCCCAGGGGGGCGGCGCGGTGGTGACCATCCGCCTCCCGGGACCGGAATAAAATAGAACAAATGTTTGACTTTTGAGAAAAACCCTGGTATGATGGGAAAACAGAAAGGAAATTTCATGGCAGAAGAGAAGAAATCCTGCGCCTTCCGCACCAGCATCGGCGGGCAGGCGCTGATCGAGGGCATTCTGATGCGGGGCCCGGAGCGCCAGGCCATTGTGGTGCGGGACCAGGAGGGAAACCTGGTGGAGAAGGTGGAGGAGCTGCGGCTCATCAAGGACCGCTATCCCATTTTGGGGGTCCCCCTCATCCGGGGCACGGTGAATTTTCTGGACTCCATGGTCAAGGGCGTGAAGGCCCTGATGTACTCCGCGGACTTCTACCCCGAGGAGGAGGCCGCGCAGCCCTCCAAATTGGACCTGTGGCTGGAGAAACACCTCTCCAGCAAAAAGCTGGAGAGCGCCATCGTCACCCTGGCGGTGGTGATGGGGGTGGGCCTCAGCGTGTTTCTCTTCATGGTGCTGCCCACGTTCCTCACCGGCGGCATCCTCCACTTCTTCCCGGGCTTCCCCATGTGGGGCCGGAACGTGGTGGAGGGGCTTTTGAAGATCGTGATCTTCCTGCTGTACCTCATCGTCTGCTCCCGGCAGCGGGACATCTACCGGGTGTTTCAGTACCACGGCGCGGAGCACAAGACCATCTTCTGCTACGAGGCGGGGCTGCCCCTGACGGTGGAGAACGTCCGCGTCCAGCCCCGGCACCATCCCCGGTGCGGCACCAGCTTCCTCTTCGTGGTGATCTTTGTGTCCATCCTCTTCTCCAGCGTGGTATTCGGGGTCTGGCCCATCACCAGCGTCTGGCTGCGGACCCTGGCCCACCTGCTGCTGCTGCCCCTGGTGGTGGGCGTGACCTACGAGTTCAACCGCTGGGTGGGCCGGCACGACAACCCCGTGACCCGGGTCCTCACCGCCCCGGGCATGTGGCTCCAGAACTTCACCACCAACGAGCCGGACGACAGCATGATCCAGTGCGCCATCCGCTCTTTGGAGCTGGTGCTGCCGGACGAGCAGGGCAAGGACAGCTGGTAAAGGATACGAAAAGTAATATGGCTATCACATATAACAATCTGTATTTGGATATTCGCCAGCAGCTGCGGCGCGCCGGCGTGGAGGCCGCCACCCTGGAGGCCCGGGAGCTGGTGTGCTTCGGCACCAACAAGAGCCGGGAGGAGCTCCAGCGGGACGGCGGGCTGTACGCCTCCCCGGAGCTGGAGCGGCAGGTGCGCCAGCTGGTGGACCGCCGTCTGGCCGGGGAGCCGGTGGCGTACCTCATCGGCGAGTGGGAGTTCTACGGCCTGCCTTTGGACATCTCCTCCGACGTGCTGATTCCCCGGCCGGACACGGAGACGCTGGCGGAGGAGGCCATCCGGTACTGCAGGACGCTGGGGGAGTGCCGGGTGCTGGACCTGTGCGCCGGCAGCGGCTGCGTGGGCCTGGCGGTGGGGGCCCAGGTGTCCCAGGCCAAGGTGGTGCTGGGGGAGATCTCCGACGCCGCGCTGAAAATCTGCCGTCAGAACATCCGGCGAAACGGCCTCTCCGGCCGGGTGGTGCCCCTGCGGGCGGACGCCCGGGAGAAGCCGGACAAGACCCTGGGGGAGTTTCAGTGCATCGTCAGCAACCCGCCCTACATCCCCCGGGGGGACATCGGCGGCCTGGACGGGTCCGTGCGGGACTACGAGCCCCATCTGGCCCTGGACGGCGGCGAGGACGGCTTGGACTTCTACCGCAGCATCACGGAGAAGTGGCGGGACTGCCTGAGCGCCGGCGGGCGGCTGTACTTCGAGGTTGGGATCGGCCAGGCCGACCAGGTGCTGCGGATCATGCGGGCCCAGGGCTTCGGGGACATCCAGATCGTGAAGGACGCCCGCGGCGTTGCCCGGGTGGTGTTCGGCACCCTCTGGGGGGAGATTTGAGAGCTGGCCGTTCCAGCGGGATTCGCATTCCCCCGGGGATTTTGGAAACGCGAAGACATTTCATTGAGAACACAGACAATTTACATAGACGGAGGATATACAAATGGCAAAGGAAAAAGCGCCCCTGCCCGCCGCGGCCCCGGCCAACGACCGGAAGAAGGCCATCGACACGGCCATGGCCCAGATCGAGAAGATGTACGGCAAGGGCTCCATCATGCGCTTTGGCGACAGGGCGGAGATGAATGTGGACTTCATCCCCACCGGCTCGTTGGCCCTGGACGTGGCCCTGGGCATCGGGGGGCTTCCCAAGGGCCGCATCATTGAGATTTACGGGCCGGAGTCCTCCGGCAAGACCACCCTGGCCCTCCACGTGGTGGCGGAGG
>CANRYZ010000074.1 GCA_947644365.1 uncultured Oscillibacter sp.
AAATTGTGCCCAAAGTACGGGGGCTGGCCTGAACCGGTGCTTCCGTGAATTGCCGATCTTCTGCCGGCTGCGTCTGACAGCGTACTGTGCGGGGGCGCTCTGCCGCATCTGCGAGTACCTCCGAAGTTGTTTTGCTGCTTTGACGCATCGTCCCTAGCTTCTCTTCCCGCGCTTCGCGCCTGGCCTGGCACGTTTGGGCAGGCTTGCCCTCCTACCGTCGGTAGACAAACCCTCTTCCCCGCACGGAGCGGACTAGGCGCGAAGCGCGGGAAGAGAAGAACGTCTATGCGTCTACGCAGCAGGTTTCCTGAGCACCCTTCCATCGAAGCGTGAGGCTCCCGCGACCTCCAAAAGCGCCTCTCTTTTCTCTTCCACCGTGCACGGCGCATTCTCTTTTCTCTGGCAAGACAGAGAAAAGAGAATGGGGGGTGCATTCCCAGCACGGGCAAAGCCCGTGCGCCGTCCCGCGCCCGAGGCGCGACGCCCCTCGTCCCCGCCCGCGGCGGGAAATCCCCCGTCCCGGCCCCGTGGGCCGGATTCCGCCAGGAATAAGAATCCCCCGTCCCGCGCTGGGCGGGCCGGGGGCCGGATCACTCACTCTCTTCCTCCTCTGTCTCCTCCCCCGCCGCCGCGATCTGCTCCAGCAGCGCCTTGATGTCCGCCAGCAGCTCGTTCTGGTAGGACAGGGCACAGTGGATGAAATGAAGCGCCGGGTCCGCCTGCCGGAGGGGCTCCGCGCCGTCCACCGGATGGGGCCAGCGCCGGACAGGGGGCTCCGGTGTGGTGGGTACGCCGGAGACTGCCGGGGGAGCCGTCTCCGCCCTTCCGGGGCGCCCCCGCCCCTGCATCTGCTTCGCCATATCAATTCCTCCTTATGCGCCGCGGTACTTCCTGCGGGTGGCGATGCCGCCCCGGATATGCCGCTGGGCCTTATTGACGTCCAGGACCTCCTTGACCTGCGTGTACAGCGCCCGGTTGAACTGGGGCAGCCGCTCGGAGATGTCCTTGTGTACGGTGGATTTGCTGATGCCGAATTTCTGCGCGGCGGCGCGGACAGTGGTCCGGTTCTCTATGATGTACTGGGCCAGGCGCTCTGCCCGCTCCTCCATGTTACCCTTCAAAACACAACACTCCCCGCCTCTAGTTGCTCTATCCTATGCGGCGCGGAACAGGGATATGTTCCCCCGGGCCCCCGGAAAATCCGGGATGGAGAAAATTCAGGAAAATTTTGGTCGGTTCTCACAATGGACAAACCCCGCCGTTTCTGCGAGAATAGGGTTTGCGCGCCGGCGGGCGCTTCTGGAGAAAATTTTCTAAAAGTGATATTTGCGACTATGCAAGCCTATATCTTGTGTGCTAGAATAATCGAGCATCACAAGATATATAACAATATAGAAAATACAGCTCTGTATCCACACAGTTTACAGACGAGATGAGGAGAAGGCATCCATGAACGTTATCAAGCGGAACGGCACCGAGGTCAATTTCAACATCACCAAGATCATTGCGGCCATCACCAAGGCCAACGAGAGCATTGCGGAATCCAGCCGCATGACGCCGGTGCAGATCCGCCGGATCGCCGAGTCCGTGGAGCTCAACTGCCAAAAGCTGGACCGGGCCCCCTCCGTGGAGGAGATCCAGGACCTGGTGGAGTACCAGATCATGGCCCACGGCGCCTTTGAGGTGGCCAAGAGCTACATCACCTACCGCTACACCCGCTCTCTCATCCGCAAGAGCAACACCACCGACGACAAGATCCTCACCCTCATCGAGTGCAACAACGAGGAGGCCAAGCAGGAGAACAGCAACAAGAACCCCACGGTCAACTCCGTCCAGCGGGACTACATGGCCGGCGAGGTCAGCCGGGACATCACCAACCGCCTCCTCCTGCCCCCGGACATTGTGGAGGCCCACAACGCCGGCATCATCCATTTCCACGACACGGACTACTACGCCCAGCACATGCACAACTGCGACCTGGTGGACCTGGAGGACATGCTGCAAAACGGCACCGTCATCTCCGGCACCCTGATCGAGAAGCCCCACTCCTTCTCCACCGCCTGCAACATCGCCACCCAGATCATCGCCCAGGTGGCCTCCAACCAGTACGGCGGCCAGTCCATCTCCCTGACCCATCTGGCCCCCTTCGTGGACGTGAGCCGGAAGAAGATCCGCAAGGGCGTGGAACAGGAGCTGCGGGACATCGGCGCCGCCGTTTCGGAGGACAAGCTCCGGGAGATGGTGGAATCCCGCCTGCTGGAGGAGATCCGCCGGGGCGTCCAGACCATCCAGTACCAGGTGGTCACGCTGCTGACCACCAACGGACAGGCTCCCTTCGTCACCGTGTTCATGTATTTGGGAGAGACCCAGGACCCCCAGACCAAGCACGATCTGGCCCTCATCATCGAGGAGGTCCTCAAGCAGCGCTATGAGGGCGTGAAAAACGAGGCCGGCGTGTGGATCACCCCCGCCTTCCCCAAGCTGATCTACGTGCTGGAGGAGGACAACATCAACCACGGCACGCCCTATTACTACCTGACGGAGCTCTCCGCCAAGTGCACCGCCCGCCGCATGGTGCCGGACTACATCTCCGAGAAGAAGATGCTGGAGCTCAAGGTCGACAAGAACGGCAACGGCAACTGCTACCCCTGCATGGGCTGCCGCAGCTTCCTGACCCCCTACGTGGACCCGGAGACCAACAAGCCCAAATACTACGGCCGGTTCAACCAGGGCGTTGTGACCATCAACCTCCCCGACGTGGCCCTGACCTCCGGTGGGAACATCGAGAAATTTTGGAAGATTTTCGACGAGCGGCTGGAGCTGTGCCACCGGGCCCTTCTGTGCCGCCACGAGCGGCTCAAGGGCACCCTCTCCGACGCGGCCCCCATCCTCTGGCAGTACGGCGCCTGCGCCCGGCTCAAGAAGGGCGAGCCTATCGACAAGCTCCTCTACGGCGGCTACTCCACCATCTCTCTGGGCTACGCCGGCCTCTATGAGTGCGTGAAGTACATGACCGGCCGGAGCCACACGGACCCCGCCGCCACCCCCTTCGCCCTGGAGATCATGGAGACCATGAACGCCGCCTGCCGGAAGTGGAAGGCCGAGCACAACATTGATTTCAGCCTCTACGGCACGCCGCTGGAGTCCACCACCTACAAATTCGCCAAGTGTCTCCAGCAGCGCTTCGGCGTCATCGAGGGCATCACGGACAAGGGCTATATCACCAACAGCTACCACGTCCACGTCACCGAGGAGATCGACGCCTTCACCAAGCTGAAATTCGAGGCCCAGTTCCAGCACCTCTCCCCCGGCGGCGCCATCAGCTATGTGGAGGTGCCGGACATGCAGAACAACCTGGAGGCGGTGCTCCAGGTGATGAAATTCATCTATGACAACATCATCTACGCCGAGCTGAACACCAAGAGCGACTACTGCCAGGTCTGCGGCTGGGACGGCGAGATCCAGATCGCCGAGGAGGACGGCAAGCTCATCTGGAAGTGCCCCCAGTGCGGCAACACCGACCAGGACAAGATGAACGTGGCCCGCCGCACCTGCGGCTACATCGGGACTCAGTTCTGGAACCAGGGCCGGACCCAGGAGATCCGGGACCGGGTGCTGCACCTGTAATTTTCCCAAAATACAAGGGGCGGGGCCTTGCCCCGCCCCTTTTCAATCAGGAGGTTCCATGTACTACGGCGAGATCAAAAACTGCGACATTGCCAACGGCGAGGGCGTCCGGGTGACGCTGTTCGTCTCCGGCTGCACCAACCGCTGCCCCCACTGTTTCCAGCCCCAGACCTGGGACTTCGCCTACGGCCAGCCCTTCACGGCGGAGACGGAGGACCGCCTCCTCTCCCTGCTGGCGCCGGATTACATCAACGGTCTGACGCTGCTGGGGGGCGAGCCCTTTGAGCCGGAGAACCAGCGGGCGCTGCTGCCCTTCCTCCGCCGGGTGCGGGAGGCCTATCCGGAAAAGAATATCTGGAGTTTTACCGGCTTTACCTACGAGGAGCTTCTGACCGAGGGCAGCCATCCCCGGTGCGAGGTTACGGACGAGATGCTCTCCCTGGTGGATGTGCTGGTGGACGGGCGGTTTGTGGAGGAGCTGAAAAATATCGCTCTGCGGTTTCGGGGCAGCTCCAACCAGCGGCTGATCGACCTCAACGCCACACGGGAGCATGGGGAGATCGTGCTTCTGCCGGACCGGAAGCGGGGTCTCTGAAAAAAGGGCGCGGAGCGCCGCTAAAAGTTTCGATCAAACCTTTTCAAAGGTTTGTGGGGTCCAGGGGCAACGCCCCTGGGCGCGCCGCGCACGGCGCGAAACTCCCCTCGTATTTTTTAAAGTGTGAAGCCAAAAAAGTCCGGAAGTGAGAGCGCCTTTGCCGCAAAG
This sequence comes from uncultured Oscillibacter sp., assembly GCA_947644365.1. Classification (GTDB taxonomy): domain Bacteria; phylum Bacillota; class Clostridia; order Oscillospirales; family Oscillospiraceae; genus Oscillibacter. The sequence goes on from CANRYZ010000074.1 coordinate 4,391, forward strand.
CGGCAAACAGCGTCCTTCCACAGAAGCAAAGCTCCCTTCATAGCGCCAACAACGAGCCCGGCAGTCCAAAATCGACTGCCGGGCTTCCCGCACCGCCGGAATCCGCAGGGGCTTCGCCCCCGCACCCCCACCACCTTTTGAAAAAGGTGGACGAAAACTTTATCCGGCTCCTCTTTCAATCCACAGTGTTCCGCAAAACCCCGATCCCCTCAATCTCACACTCCACCACGTCGCCATGCCTCAAAAACCTGGGCGGATCAAACCCCATCCCCACTCCCGCGGGGGTCCCCGTGGCGATGATGGTCCCCGGCAGCAGCGTCATGCCCGCCGTCAGCTCCTCCAGCACCTCGCCAATGGAGTTGATGAGCAGCGCCGTATTGGCCTCCTGCCGCGTCTCCCCATTCACCCTGGCGGAGATGGCCAGGGCTGGCGGGAAGGCGATCTCGTCCGCCGTGACAATGCAGGGGCCCATGGGCGTGAAGCCGTCCAGACTCTTGCCGAAGTACCACTGCTTGTGGTCTGTCTGCACATCCCGGGCGGATACGTCGTTGACGATGGTGTAGCCGAAGATGTAATCCCCGGCCTCCGCCGCCTTGACATTCCGGGCGGTCCTTCCCAGGACCACCGCCAGCTCCGCCTCGTAGTCCAGCCGCTCCACCAGGCCCCGATGGCTCTGGATGAATCCCTCCGGCGGCACGGCCTCACTGACCCGCTTGGAGAAGTACACCGCCACGCGTCTCTCCTTGGCGAAGGCCCCAGCGTCATACCCGGCGGCCTCCTCCAGGTGGGCTTTGTAATTCATGCCCAAGCAGAGAACGTCCTGCCGGGGCCGGGGAATGGGCGCCAGCAGAGCGACTTCCTCCAGGGGGATCTCCTCTCCCGCCCTGGCGGCCATGCCCGCCAGGTCCCCGCTCTCGATCAGGGCGTTCATATCCAGGCAGGGCAGGGGCCGGACGGCGTGCCCGCCCAGGACCCCCACATGCTCCGCTCCGCTGTGGAGATAAGTGACCAGCTTCATGAAATCGTCTCCTCTCGTTTTATGGCGGCTCCCAAGCCGCCTCTGTGTTCCCGGCGATCGAACGCGCGTTTTGACTATATCATTGCGCGAACCGGCAGCTCACCTCCGCGTCCACACATTGGCTGCGGCGTCTCGTTCCAACACGAGGCTGTCAGGCTCCTCTCCCCTGTCAAAGTATATTTTATCCACAGCGCCGTCCACTTTGATTTCAAAGCGGTTTTTGGCTCCTATGCTGCTGTTTAATCCGCCGAAAGTGCAATAGAAGGAACAATGTATTTCATTCCCCATCGTCTCCGTACGCATGTCCCTGATAAAACCCATAGAGCCGGAAAGGCCCGTCTTTATCGTAATTACAGAGCCGTCTTCGGAGATGGAAAAGTCCTGTAGGCAGACGTCTGTTCTCTTCTCAAAACCTGGCAACAAGTATAGCCCCGCCGCTAGAATGACAACGGCAATCGCCGCCAGAATCAAAACATATCTCTTCATATTGTACCGGACACCTCGAAATTCAAAATCTGCCGTATCGTTTTTTCAGGAACGTAATAGCGGATCAGGGCTGTGAGAAGGCGGCGGGGAGGATTCCCCGCCGCCCAATTCTTCACGACAGCAGCAGCTTGTCGTCCGCCTCGTCAGAGCCGCTGACCTTGCTGAACAGCTCCAGCAACTGCGGGACCGTCAGCTTCTTCTTCTCCTCGCCGGAGACGTCGATGACGATCCTGCCGTCATACATCATAATCAGACGGTTGCCGTGCTGGATGGCGTCCTTCATGTTGTGGGTGACCATCATAGTGGTCAGATGGTTCTCCGCCACGATCTTGTCCGACAGCTCCAGCACCTTGGCGGCGGTCTTGGGGTCCAGGGCGGCGGTGTGCTCGTCCAGGAGCAGGAGCTTGGGCTTTTTCAGGGAGGCCATCAGCAGCGTCAGCGCCTGGCGCTGGCCACCGGAGAGGAGGCCCACCTTACTGGTGAGACGGTCCTCCAGCCCCAGGCCCAGGCCGCTGAGCAATTCCTGATACCGGTCCTTCTCCGCCTTGGCCAGTCCCCACCGAAGGCCCCGCCGCTGGCCGCGGCGGGCCGCCAGCGCCAGGTTCTCGATGATCTGCATGGTGGGCGCGGTGCCCATCATGGGGTCCTGAAACACCCGGCCGATGAAGGCCGCCCGCTTGTGCTCCGGCAGGTGGGTCACGTCGGTACCCCCGATGGAGATGGTGCCCTGGTCCACGGCCCAGGTGCCGGCCACGGCGTTGAGCATGGTGCTCTTGCCCGCGCCGTTGCCGCCGATGACGGTGCAGAAGTCCCCCTCGTTCAGCGTCAGGCTCACGCCCCGCAGGGCCTGCTTCTCGTTGACGGTCCCGGCGTTGAAGGTCTTCCAGATCTCCTTGATCTCAAGCATTGGCGGCGCCTCCTCTCTTCACGGGCTTGGCAAAGTAGCGCCCCTTCCAGTAGGGCAGGGACAGGAATACCGCCACCACCAGGGCGGAGAGGAGCTTGAGGTAGTTGGGGTTCAGGCCCATGGCCAGCACCGCCTGGAGGACGATATAGTAGATGATGGCGCCGATGACCACCGCCAGCAGCTTCAGCGCGAAATTGCGGAACAGCTTGGAGAACAGCACGTCGCCGATGATGACGGCCGCCAGGCCGATGACGATAGCGCCCCGGCCCACGTTGATCTCATTGGCGCCGTTGTACTGGCAAAGGAGCGCCCCGGACAGCGCTACCAGGCCGTTGGAGAGCATCAGGCCCAGCACCTTGCAGAAGTCGGTGTTGATGCCCTGGGCCCGGGCCATGTTGCCGTTGGAGCCGGTGGCCCGCAGGGCGCTGCCCAGCTCCGTGCCGAAGAAGGCGTAGAGCACGCCGATGAGACACGCGGTGAAGAGCCCCACCACCAGAATGGGGTGCCGCCAGAGGGGGAAATCCCCCTTAACGCTCCCCTGGACGAAGCGCAGAGACACCAGCAGCTTTTCCAGCGTGTCTGCCTGGGTGACGTTGATGGCCACCGACGCCTTGAAGTCCATGATGGCCATGTTGACGGAGTAGAGGCCCAGCTGCGTCAGGATTCCGCAGAGAATCGCCGGGATGCCGCAGGCCGCGTTCAGAAGGCCCGACACCAGTCCCGCCAGCATCCCCGCCAGCAATGCCGCCAGCATCGCGGTCCAGACGTTGGCGCCGCCGGCAAAGAGCATCACGAACACGGCGCCGCCGGTGCAGAAGGACCCGTCCACCGTCAAATCGGCGATGTCCAAAATCTTATAGGTCAGGTATACGCCGATGGCCATGATGCCCCAGACCAGTCCCTGGGACACCGCCCCCGGCAGCGCGTTCAAAAAGACAGTCATTCCAATTTCCTCCCGTGAAAGATACATCACACAGCATAGCAAAAAACAGCGGGAAAGGGAAGCCCCTTCCCCGCTCGGGCTGCCAAAAAAGTCCTGGCGGACTTTTTTGACAGCCCGCTAAATGTCTCAATTTTCAAAACGCCGTGCGCTTTGAAAATCTCCCGCTTTGCGGGGCAAACGCCTGCATAGCAGGCGTTTGCAGACATTCGATCTCATTCGAGGCGGGCGCCGCCCCCTCGAGCTCCCCCGCATTTCTGACAGTCTATGATTCCTGTACGGCGGTCTTCGCTGAGCGGGAAAGGGAAGCCCCTTCCCCGCTGTTTTTTCACACGCTATGAAACTTATTCGGTCACGATGGCCTCGTAGCCCTCGGGGGCGGTGAGACCCAGGGCGTCGCAGGTGGCGGGGTTGTACTTCTTCACAAACTGGGGCGCGTACTCGATGGGCATGGCGGAGATGTCGGCGCCGTTCGCCAGGATGTCGGCGGCCATCTCGCCGGTCTTGTAGCCGATGTCGTAGTAGCTGATGGACAGGGTGGCCACGCCGCAGCCGCCGCAGATGCCCTCCTCGCCGGCGAACACGGGGACGGTCCCCCGGCAGATATTGTCGATGATGCCGGTGTTGTTGGCGGCGGTGTTGTCGGTGGGAACGTACAGCACGTCGCTGTTGTCAACGGCGTTCTGGACCACGGAGGCCATGTCGTTGGTGTCGGAGAAGGGATACTGGGCACAGGTGTAGCCCATGTCCTCCAGATAGGCCTGGACGTTGTCCACCTGATACTGGCTGTTGGGCTCGGCGGAACAGTAGATGAGGCCCACGGTCTTGGCGTCGGGGTACCACTCCTTGATCATCTCCGCCTGCTGGTCCAGGGGGGCCAGGTCGGAGGTGCCGGAGACGTTGCTGCCCACGGTGCC
>CANRYZ010000075.1 GCA_947644365.1 uncultured Oscillibacter sp.
CACGGCCCGTTTCTCTTTTCTCTGGCAAGACAGAGAAAAGAGAAATGGGGGGTGCGTCTGGACCAGCCCCCGACAAGGGGCTGACCCCCGCTCCACGGCGCCAGCCGTATATTTGACATTTCCCCATAAGAATGATATTTTGATAAGATAAAAGAGAAAAGGAGGCCGTCCCATGCGTATCGGAACAGTAGACATCCCCTCGCCGCTGGCCCTGGCCCCTATGGCGGGAGTTACGGACGCCGCCTTCCGCCAGATCTGCGCGGAGCAGGGCGCGGGCTACACGGTGACGGAGCTGATCTCCTCCAAGGCGCTGTGCTATCACGACAAAAAGACCTTCTCCCTCCTGCGGCAGTTTCCGGGGGAGCACCCCGCCGCCGTGCAGATCTTCGGCAGCGACCCGGCGTGCATGGCGGAGGCGGCCCAGATCGCCCTGGAGGAATCCGGGGCGGACATCATCGACGTCAACATGGGCTGTCCCATGGGGAAGATTGTGAACAACGGCGACGGCGCGGCGCTGATGCGCGACCCGGAGAAGGCCGCGCGCATTGTGGAGTCGGTGGCGCGGGCCGTGCCCGTCCCCGTCACCGCCAAGTTTCGCCGGGGCTGGGACATGGGCAGCTGCAACTGTGTGGAATTTGCCCGGGCCCTGGAGCAGGCGGGAGTCTCTGCCGTGGCGGTCCACGGGCGGACCCGGGCCCAGGTCTACGGGGGCCAGGCGGACTGGAATTGTATTCGCCAGGTGAAGGAGGCGGTGTCCGTGCCCGTCTTTGCCAACGGCGACATCTGGAAGCCGGAGGACGCCGTCCGCATTCTGCGGCACACCGGGGCCGACGGGGCCATGATCGGACGGGGGTGCTTCGGCAACCCCTGGATCTTCCGCCAGGCCGCCGCCGCGCTGGCAGGAGAGCCCGTCCCGCCCCTGCCGCCCTTGGCGGAGCGATGCGACACCGCCGTGCGGCAGTTTGAGCTGGCGGCGGAGGCCAAGGGGGAGCGCGTGGCGGTGCTGGAGGCCCGCCGCCATTACTGCTGGTATCTCAAGGGCGTGCCCCACTCGGGGTATTACAAGGAGCAGATCGTACAGATGAACACCCTGGAGGACGTCTACCGGGTGACAAGGGGGATCAAACGGGACTTGCGATGAACGCTTTACTGGAACGACAATGGGTGGAGGCCGCCCGGCAGGGCGACCAGGACGCCTTTGAGCGGCTGGTGCTGGCCTATGAGAAGCGGGTCTTCGCCCTGACGCTGCGGATGTGCGGCAATCCGGAGGACGCGGCCGAGGCCGCCCAGGAGGCCTTCTTGGCCGTTTGGCAGGGACTGGGGACCTTCCGGGGCGAGGCGAGCTTTTCCACCTGGCTCTACCGCCTGGCCTCCAACGCCTGCGTGGACCTGCTGCGGCGGGAGGGGCGGCACCGCGCCGCCGCCGGGCCCTCTCTGGACGACGGGGACCTGAACGTGGACGCTGCGGACCCCGCCCCCACGCCCCAGGAGGCGGCGGAGCGGGCGGAGCTGCGGCAGCAGATCGAGGACGGACTGCGGGAGCTGCCGGTTGAGTACCGCCAGGTGCTGATTCTGCGGGAGATGCACCAGCTGAGCTACGAGGAGATCGGGCGGACGCTGTGCCTGGACGTGGGAACGGTGAAATCCCGCATCAGCCGGGGGCGGAAGCGGCTGCGAAAATTTTTGCTGGAGAGCGGGAACTTTTCCGGCCGGCCGCCGTCTAAAGAGACAGAAGAGGAGGGCTGCAAATGAAATACTGTGATACGTTCGCGGCCCTGCTGGACCCCTATGTGGACGGGGAGCTGTCCGGGGAGGAGGCCGCCCGGGTGCGGGAGCACCTGGAGAGCTGCCCGGGCTGCCGGCGCTATGTGGATGAGGCCCTGGCCATCCGCGCCGCCTTCCCGGAGGTGGAGGAGACTGTGGTGCCGGAGGGCTTTGCCCGAGGCGTCATGGCCGCCGTTCGGGCGGAGGAGGCGGGGAAAGCCCGGCCCGCCCGGAAGAATCCTGTGATTTGGGGCCGCGTTCTGCTGCCCCTGGCGGCCTGCTTCGCCCTGGTCTTGATATTACGCGCCGCCCCCGGAAGTGGCGGCAAAACCGCCTTCCCCGCTGCCAGCGACACCGCCGCACCTGCCTCTATGGCCCCCGCCGCCAACGGTAGCCAGTATGACTTTGGCGGCGCCGCGCCCCATATGGAGACGGCCGATGACGTTCCCGCGGAGCTGGACGCCGCGTCCGCCCCAAGCCTCCGGATGGCGCCCACCGCTCTGGAGGCGGGGTCGGTGACGGCCGACCCCTCCAGCCCTGCGGCGGAGGTATCCGGGAGGAGCCGCCGGATCATCCGCCTGACGGCGGACCAGGCCGGGGAGCTGCTGGCGGACCTGCCCTATATCGCCGAAGAGGACGGCGTCCGCTGCTACCAGCTGCCCGGCGGCGATTTCGACGCCCTGCTGTCCGCCCTGGCGGAGCGGGACGTCGTGCCCCTGGAGGAAGAAGCGGGGACGGAGGAGGCCACGGAGGGATATGATTTGGTGTATGTGACGGAGGAATGACGAAGAGGGGACTGCCGATTTGTGCAGTCCCCTCTTTTCTTTTGGGCGGCGCTGTGGTATGATACCTCCTGACAGGTGCCATCTCCCTGTCCAAGCGTTCGGCTCTCTCCGGGCGTTCGTTCGATGTACCAGATGGGGCATCGTTCTCTAAACAAAAAAATGGAGGCCGCCCGGGCCTTACCGCGGGCATTTTCCGTCTTTTTCGGGCCTCCACACCAAAATGAGGAGGTCTTTTTTCATGTCCAAATCCCGCTTTTCCGTCCGCGGCCTGACCCTGGCGGCCGTCATTGCCGCCGTCTACACCTTTCTGACCCTGTTCCTGCCCATTCCCCAGTACGGTCCCGTCCAGTTTCGGGTGGCGGAGGCCATGACCCTGCTGCCCTTCCTGTTTCCGGAGGCCATTCCCGGCCTGGCGGTGGGGTGCTTCCTGGCCAATCTCCTGGGTTCCCCCTATGTGCTGGACTGGGTCTTCGGCACCCTGGCCACGCTGCTGGCGGCCCTGTGGACCGCCAGAATGCCCAACCGGTATCTGGCGGCGGTGCCGCCGGTGGTCTGCAACGCCCTGATCGTGGGGGCGGAGATCGCCTATTTTTCCACCCTGGACGGCGCGGCCTTCCTCCCGGCCTTTGCCATGAACGCCGCCACGGTGGGTCTGGGGGAGGCGCTGGTGTGCTTCGTTCTGGGCACGCTGCTGCTGCGGGCGCTGGACCAGGTGCCCGCCCTGCGGGGCCGCTCCGCCCGGCGGGCGTAAAGTCCCGCGGAATACAAAAAAAGCGCGTCCCGTCAAAGACGGGACGCGCTTTTTTCAGACCTCTTTGAAGACGTCCTTGCCCAGGCCGCAGACAGGGCACACCCAATCCTCGGGCAGGTCCTCCCACTTGGTGCCGGGGGCGATGCCGTTGTCGGGATCGCCGGCCGCTTCGTCGTAGATATAGCCGCAGGGCTTGCACTCGTATTTCTTCATCGTGAAATCTCCTTTATCAACATTGGGATTTTCCTATTATATAACAGAGTTTCTCCTCTAACCGCTATTGCAGTTGCAACATTTTCCCAACTATTGCAATTTTTTTAGGATTTTTGCCTTCAGCTCCGGGGACAGCAGCTTCCCCGCGGCCCGCACCGGCAGGGGCGGCAGGGCGAAAAAGCGCTTGCGCACCTCCTCAAAGGGCTCCAGGGCATAGGCGGCGAAGAAGGCCGCCCGCTCCGGAGGACAGGCGGTGGGAGAGGCCAGCCGGGGATTTCCGGCGATGGCCCGCTCCGGCGAAAAGGCCTGGCGGCCTAGGGGCAGCTGGTCAAAGAGGTGGCTGCCGTGGGCGGTGTTCACCAGGAGGAGGCTGACGCCCCACTGCTGCTGCTCCGGCAGCTCGTCGGGCCGGAGGCCCCAGAAGTCCCCCAGGGTGAAGTCCCCGGGGCGGGTCATGGAGGCGTAGGGACAGCGGTAGCAGCTGGGCCGCAGGAACAGGGAGCGCCCGAAGGCGTGTCCGTACTCCGTGCGGTACAGGGGGGCGGAGTCCACGGAGCCGTCGTCGTACACGGCGGTGAAGTGGCTGTCCCTCCAGCCGGTGACCTTGTTGCGGAACCGCACCGCCTGGAGACCCTTGCCCTTCCGCTCCGCGATGCGGCGGGCCGTGTCCTCCCACACGCCGGGAGAGGGGACCCCGTGGCACACCAGGTCGCAGGTGGTGAGATTCTCCGGCCTGCCGCCCAGATAGCGGTAAAGGCCGTCCACCTGACAGGGGGTGCCGGAGAAGAGCACGTGACGGCTCTCCAGACACTCCTTCACCGTCCGGAAGGTGTCGCCCAGGTCGCTTTGGACGTACTTGGCCCCCCGCAGGCGCCACAGCTCCTCCTTGCGGAAGCAGGCGGTGTGCCCCAGGTGCTGGCGGCTGTCAAAGGCGGCGCCGAACACCACGCCGCCCCCCTCCAGCACAAATTCCGCCAGAGCGGTGAAGGCGCCGCCGGAGGTGGAGTCCCGCCGGATGGCGTCGTCCCGGTTCCAGACGGCGAAGGCCGCCGGCAGGGGCCTTGGTTCCAGGGGGTGGAGAATGGGACAGACGGCGGTGCAGCGGCCGCAGCGGACGCACCGGTTCAGGTCCACCGCCGGGCGGGCGAAGCCCTCCCGGTCCCGCTCCATGGCGATGGCGTCCCTGGGGCAGACGGCGGCACAGGCGGTGCAGCCGGTGCAGCCGGTGGGGTCCGCCAGGCGGGGCGGGACGTTTTCCGCCGCCGGGGCGGGGGGCTCCTCATAGGGTACGTCCCCCAGGGCGGCCTCCAGATAGCGGAGGGAGGACTGCCGGGCGGCCTGGAGGCGGGTCTCCGCCGCCGCCCAGTCGATGGGATCGGCGACGCCCGCGGCGTCTCCCTTGCCCACGATGCGCTGGGCCAGTCCCAGACGGCTCAGGAGGCTGAAGGTCCGGGAGGTCTCCGGCGCGGCCAGCTCCCGGGGGGAGACGGCAGTGAAGAAGGGCTTTTGGAACTGGACGGAGAACACGGTTCCGTGGAAGGAGTTGGTGCAGACGTAGCTTGCGTCCCGGAAGAGGCCCAAAAACTCCGCCGGGCCGGCGTCCAGCACGCATCTGGCCTTGGGGTGGACCTTCCGCCGCGCGCCGCACAGCTGTACCACCGGCAGCCCCGTCTCCTCCGCCAGGCGGCGGATATAGGGGGCCAGGGGCCCGGGGCCGCTGATGCAGTAGCAGAGGATATATCCCTTTCCGGCATAGGCGTGTTCCGCCGCCATCTGGGCCCAGTCCTCCCGGGAGGGCAGCAGGGTGGGGTCCAGCACCACGGCGGGCTTCCGCCCGGTGAGGCCGCGGACAATGGACGCCCCCTGCGCCTCCCGCACGGAGAGGTGGGAGAAGGCGCCGAGATACCCCCGTAGCTCCTCCTCCATCCCGTCGGGAATCCGGGGGACGCCGAAGGAGGGGGCGTAGGCGATTTTCCGCCGTTGGGAGAACGCGCCGAAGAACACCGGGTCAAACCGCCCGTCCGGAAAGATCGTGGGATTCCAGATCTGATCGCTGCCGGAGAGGATCAGGTCGTAGGGGAGCTCCGCCGTCCGCAGCTCCTCCAGGCTCTCAAACTGGTGGGGAGAGATGCGGAGCCGGCGGCGGGAAAAGTCCTCAAACCGTTCCTGCCGGAGCCGCAGAGGCCTGTAGTGCAGGGCCGTGTGGGCGTCCGCCGCGGCGGAGCCCAGGCCGGTGGGGGCGTGGAAGAGGGCGTTGTTCTGGTTGACGTAGTAGTTGATGATCTCACACTCGTGGCCCAGGGATTCCACGGCCCGCTGTGTGGCCGCCGCCTGGAGCAGGGCCCCGTAGTGGTGGATGTGGTAGAAGGTGACAAGTCCTGTTTTCAAGGCCAAGACGTCCTTTCTGTGAGATGGCTCGCTGCCGTCAGGGCAGGTCCGGGACCGCTTCCGGAGGAACCAGCAGGTCGTCCTCGGCGATCCACTCCTCCACGTTCACGACCTGAAACTCCGTCTTTGTGCGGCGGATGACCACTTTTTCCACTCCCGCGTTGATGACAAGGCGGCGGCACATGGAGCAGGAGGTGGCGTCGGAGAGGAGCTCACCCGTCCGGGCGTCCCGGCCCACCAGGTACAGCGTACTGCCCACGGTGTCCCGCCGCGCGGCGGAGATGATGGCGTTAGCCTCGGCGTGGACGCTGCGGCACAGCTCGTACCGCTCGCCCCGGGGTACCCGCATGGCCTCCCGGGAGCAGTACCCCAGGTCCACGCAGTTTGCCCGGCCCCGGGGAGCGCCGTTGTAGCCGGTGGCGATGATCTCGTCGTTTTTCACGATGATGGCCCCGTAGACCCGGCGCAGGCAGGTGGCCCGCTCCAGTACGGTCTCCGCGATGTCCAGGTAGTAGTTTTCCTTGCTGATGCGCTTCATGGACAGCCCTCCGTCTCTCTATGTGAATGTTGAATGATAATCTTCTTTCCATTATAGCACAGTTTTGTGGGAGTTGGCAAGACGTCACGCCCCGGGCACTCCCGCCCGGACGGCGATCAGCTCCGCCGCGACGGACACCGCGATCTCCTCCGGCGTCTCCGCGCCGATGGGAAGGCCGATGGGGGCGTGGACCCTGGCGTATTCCTCCGCCGTGAAGCCCGCCGCCAGCAGCCGCTCCCGGCACAGGGCCAGCTTTTTTTTGGAGCCGATGCACCCAAGGTACTTCACGCCGCTGCGGAGGGTCTGCTCCAGCACCTCGTAGTCCGCCTGGTGGCCCCGGGTCATGATCACCACGTAGTCGTCCGCCGACAGGGTGATCTGCTCCCCGATTTTGGTGAAATCCCCGCTGAGGACAGTCTCCGCCCGGGGGAAGAGGGCGGGGTCGGCGAACTCGGGGCGGTCGTCGTAGACCACCGGGCGGAAGCCTACCGCCGCGATGGCGGGCACCAGGGCCCGGGAGACGTGGCCGCCGCCAAAGATGTAGACCCGTCCCGCCCGCACCATGGGAATGGCCAGCCAGCCGCCGGCCAGGACGGGCCTGTTTTGCAGCAGGGAGGGCAGGTCCTCCGGCGGGTCTTTCAGGTGCCGGGGGCCGCTGCGGTCCGCCGTGCCCATGGCGGCGGAGTCCTCCTGAGTGTTCAGCACCAGCCAGGTGTCCAGGTCTCCGGCGGAGGCCTCCATCAGGTCCCGCAGGACGGCGGCGGCATGGGCGTCCCCCGCGGGGAGGTACTGGAACCGCACCGCCACATCGCCGCCGCAGACCATGCCCAGGCTGGCGGCGTCCCCCTGGACGAACCGGAAACGCCGCTGGGCGCAGCCGCCCCGCTCCAGAAGCTCCGCCGCCAGCCGCTGGGCCTCGTACTCCACATTGCCGCCGCCGATGGTCCCCAGGGTCCGTCCCCCGGGAAACACCGCCATCAGCGCCCCCGCTCCCCGGGGGGTGGAGCCGCTGGCCTCCGTCACCGCCACCAGCTCTGCCGGCGTTCCCGCCTCCAGGGCGTGGACGATCTCCCGCACCCACTCCCGCATGTGCCTCACCCTCTCCTGTTTTTCTCTATGATAGCACAGTTTTTCCCCGGGGCAAATGGCCCCGGTGGGAATTTTCCGTAAAATATTTTCCGCTCCTCCGGCGGCCGGGGAGAGCTGTCCCCCTCATGTGCCGCCGCGCTCCGCTGAAGCCGGAGCCGGAACGCCGCGGAACCCGCCGGAATGGATGACATTCGACGGGTTCCGCGCATTTTTTTTACTCTTTTGCCTCCAGCCTCGCCATGGCGGGCCGGAACTGTATGGAGAACATGACGGCCGTGGTGGTCACCGCCAGGGCGTCCGCCACCGGCTCCGCCAGAAAGACGGCAAAGACCTTGTCCGCGAAGAAATTGGGCAGGATGTAGATCAGGGGGATCAGGAGAATGATTTTCCGCAGCACCGCCAGGAACAGGGAGGTCTTGGCGTTCCCCAGGGAGACGAAGGTCTGCTGGCAGGCGATCTGAATGCCGAAGATGCCCGCGGCCGCCATGTAGATCCGCAGGGCCCAGGCGGTGTACTCCACCAGCTCGGAGCTGTTGTTGAAAATCATGGCGAATATCTCCGGGAACAGCTGCACCAGGAGCCACATGGTCAGGGAGTAGGTCAGGCAGGTGCGCAGCAGGACGCGGAAGGCGTCCCGCACCCGCTGGGCGTTCCTTGCGCCGTAGTTGTAGCTGATGATGGGCTGGGCCCCCTGGGTCAGGCCCTGGAGGGGCATCATGGCGAACTGCATGATGCTGGTGAGCACGGTCATGGCCCCCACGGCGATGTCGCCGCCGTATTTCAGCAGGGAGGAGTTGAAGCACATGGCGATGAGGCTCTCCGTGGACTGCATGATAAAGGGGGACAGGCCCAGGGCCAGGCAGGGCAGCACCACCGCGGCCCGGGGGCGGAGATTCTCCCGCCGAATGCGCCATTTCGTCTTGTCTCCGGTGAGGAACCGCAGCACCCACGCCGCGGACACCGCCTGGGAGAGAATGGTGGCCAGGGCCGCGCCCCGGACCCCCAGTCCGAAGCCGAAGATGAAGACGGGGTCCAGGATGGTGTTCAGAATCGCGCCGATGAGCACGGTCTTCATGCTGACGGTGGTGAAGCCCTGGGCGGTGATGTAGGCGTTCATGCCCAGGG
>CANRYZ010000076.1 GCA_947644365.1 uncultured Oscillibacter sp.
CTCCTCGATGTTCAGCTTGAACACGATCATGGAGTACACGTTGCCGATGCGGTAGCTCCGGGGGAAGGGCAGCACCGCGTAAGGCTCCGCCTCTCCCCTGTGGAACAGCAGCAGCTCGATAGCGCTGGCCCCCCGGGAGTGCACCGTGAAATTCACGCCGCCGGGGATGGCGGTGGCCCCGTTGATCTCATAAAATCCGGGGCGGACCTCAAACCCGCCGATGACGTCCATGGGGATCAGGTGGATGGTCCGGGGCATTACCAGCTTCTCCTCCACCCTGGTGGTCTCTTCGTTCATCTTATCTCCTTCCCGCCTCACAGGCCTCGCGTAATATCCCTGACGATCCGGGCGGTCATGCCCCAGATCACATGTCCCTCATACCGCCAGGAGGGCACCTCCACGGCGCCGCGGCTCCAGGCGTAATCCCGGGGGATGCCCGCCGCCTCATAGGGGAAGTCCTCCGGCAGGGTGGGCGTCAGCTCATAGCGGGCCGTCACCGGCGCCTGGCGGCGGAAGAAGTCCAGCGGCACCGTGAAGGCCTCCGCCACCTCCGCCGCAGAGGGCCGCATCCGGGCAAAGCCCGCCGGGGACACCACCCCCAGCACCGGCCGCAGCAAAAAGCCCCGCTGATTGCAGATGAAGTCCGAGGGTCCCAGCAGCTCCACCTCCCCCGGAGGGATGGAGAGCTCCTCCTCCGTCTCCCGCAGGGCGCAGTCCTCCGGCGTCTCGCCGGGCTCCATCCGCCCGCCGGGGAAGCACACCTCGCCCCCCTGGCGCAGCCCCGCCGCCCGGGTCTCAAACAGCAGCTCCGGCCCCTCCGCCGTCTCCAGCAGGGGCACCAGCACGGCGTAGCTCCGCACCGCCCCCAGGAGCCCCGGCGTATGGCCGCCGTACCGGCGGCGCAGCGCCTCCACCGCCCCGGTCACAGCAGCATCTCCAAGGCCTGGCGGCGGTTTATGATGTCCACCGCCGGCAGGCTGGGGGCGTACTCCCCGTCCAGGGACCAGGGCAGCTCCTCCTCCGTCTCCAGATGGATGGCGGACACGTGGCGGAACACCACCCCCTGGCTGTCGTACTGCTGGTTCAGCAGCGCCACCACCAGGCTCTGGAGGTCCGCCGCCGTGCGGGGGTTGGGGATCAGCAGCAGCTCGAATTTTCCGTCGTCCAGCACCACCCGGTCCTCCTCCAGCTTCATCAGCCCCCCGATGGAGGTGGAGTTGCACACCGCGCCGAAGAGGTATTCCCCGTCCAGAGTCTCCCCGTCGGCGGTGAGGCGGACGCGGTAGGGCCGGAGGGTGCTCAGGTCCTTCATGCCCTCCAGGATATAGGCGAAGTGGCCCAGGGCGTTCTTGGCGGCCTGGGTGGCGGTGTAAGAGCTGCGGGTAAAGGCCCCGAAGGAGGCCACATACACAAAATACCGGCCGCTCCAGCACCCCACGTCCAGCCGGCGGGGCGCGGCGGAGGCCACGGTCTCCGCCGCCTCCGCGGGCCTGCCGGGCAGGTGCAGGCTGGAGGCAAAGTCGTTGGTGCTGCCCTGGGGCAGATAGCCCAGCAGGGGCGGACGCTCCAGCGTCATCAGGCCGCTGACCACCTCGTTCAGCGTCCCGTCGCCCCCCACCGCCACCACCACATCATAGCTCCCGCCGGCGGCGGCAGCGGTCTCCGCCGCGTCCCCGGGCCGGGCGGTGGTGTTGTGGATGGAGAGAAGATACCCGGCCCGGGAGAAAATCGCCGCCGCGTCGAACAGCGGCTCTCGGGACTTGTTCCGCCCCGCCCTGGGGTTGACGATCATCAGCAGTTTTTTCGGTTCCATAGCTGTCAAGCGCCTCCTGACGCGAACACGTTAAAATCACATAAAAGCAGTATACCACGGGAAAATCAGGATTGCAATTCCCCCGCCCGCCGTGTAAAATGGAATACAGGAAATTTTGACCGGGCCTTGTTCAAGATCTTCCCGCAGATCAAGGCGAATTTTTGCGGCGGAAATTCACGGCGCGGAAAGGGGCGCTTTCAAATGGACCGGAAAAGCGAGCATGTAAAAAGCGGCGTCACGGTGTTTTTGACCGTGGGCGCCATTCTGCTGTTCTACGACACGCTCTTCGGCCGCCACTGGCTGCTGAACGTCTGGCGGCAGCTGCTCAGCGCCGTCCGGCCGATCCTCTACGGCGCATTCATGGCCTATCTCCTGGCGCCCGTGGTGAATTTCTTTGAGCGCCATCTCTTCTCCGCCCAGGTGCAGAGGGCCCGGGAGAAGGGCCGCTTCACCGCCCCCGCCGCCCGGGCGGCGAGCCTGCTGCTGACATGGGCGCTGGTATGCCTCATGTTCTACATCCTGGCCTCGGTGCTGCTGCCGGAGCTGTACAAGAGCGTCCTGCAGCTGGCCAGCAACGTGGAGAATTACTACAACACCATCGCCGGCTGGGTGGAGGCGCTGCTGGCCACCTACCCGGATGTGGAGACCCTGGTGGTGGAGCAGCTCAACGACTACTATCAGGACATCGCCGGCTGGCTCAACGCCAATGACATCGCCGGCTGGCTCCAAAAGGCCCTCTCCCAGGCCCAGACGGTGGTGAGCGTGGCCGCCGGCAGCGTAATGGGCCTGGTGAACTTCCTGAAAAATCTGCTGGTGGGGATCATCGTCTCCATCTACCTGCTCTTCGCCAAGGAATACTGCGCCGCCTTCGCCCGGAGGGCTGCCTGCGGCCTGTTCTCCCGGAAAAACGCCGTCTGGGTGCTGCGGGGCGTTCACCGGGCGGACGTCATCTTCTCCGGCTTCGTCCGGGGCAAGCTGCTGGACTCCCTCATCATCGGTATTCTGTGCTTTATCAGCTGTTCCATCCTGAAATTTCCCTACACCCCCCTGGTGTCCGTCATTGTGGGCATCACCAACATCATTCCCTTCTTCGGCCCCTTCCTGGGAGCCGTGCCCAGCGCGTTTTTGATATTGCTGGTCTCCCCCATGAAGGCGCTGTACTTCCTGCTCTTCATCCTGGTGCTCCAGCAGCTGGACGGCAACGTGATCGGCCCCAAGATCCTGGGGGATACCACGGGCCTCTCCAGCCTGTGGGTCATCATCGCCATCCTGGTGGGCGGCAGCTTCTTCGGCCTGCCGGGGATGTTCTTCGGCGTGCCGGTGTGCGCGTGCCTGTACAGCCTCTTCACCTTCCTGGTGGACGCGTGTCTGAAAAAGAAGCGGCTCCCCCTGGAGGTAAGCGCCTATGACGGCGGCGCCCCGGACCCCGCTTCGGCGGAGACGCCGGAGGCCGTTCCGGATACGCCGCCGGGAGAGCCGGAGAAAAAGTAAACCGCCGTTCCGCTTCTTTTGTGCAAAACAGCGGGAAAAAGGGGTTGCAATCAGGCGGTCCATCGTGTACAATACAGCCTTGCGGGGGTATCGTTAGAAAAATAACGACAGCCTCCCGGGGCTGTATTCTCTTGCGGCGCGCCTCTTCCTGAAACGCCGCGGACGCGAAACAGCGCGCACAATTGAATAGAGCCGATTTTGAACCTGTACTCACAGCCGCGGAACGCCGTCCGGACGGTCTTTTCCCGTCGTACCGCGCCGCTCTCCCCCGCGATCCGCCGGGATCGCCGCGGAAAATCTCCTAGTCCGGCGGGAGGCATCCCCATCCCTCCGGCATTCCCCGGTTATGAAGACAGGTTCCATTCTGACGGGCGGACAGCCCGACACTGACTCCACCGGAGCAGTGATGTAAAGGAGAAATCGACATGCGGAAGAAACTTCTCGCGCTCCTTCTTCTGGTCAGCCTCCTGAGCGCCGTACTCTGCGGATGCAAAGACGGCAGCGCGGGACAGGCGCCGGCGGACGGACAGGAACCCACCATCGGCTCTACCGGCGAAACGGCCAACGAGATCACCGTTGGCATCGCCCAGGACCTGGACGACAGTCTTGACCCCCACAAAGCGGTGGCGGCAGGAACCAAGGAAGTCATGTTCAACGTATTTGAGGGCTTGGTAAAGCCCACTTCTGACGGAGATCTGATCCCCGCGGTGGCCGACCACTACGAGCTTTCCGAGGACAAGACCACGTACACCTTCACCCTGCGTGAGGGCGTGCTGTTCCACAACGGCGAGCCGGTAGACACCGGGGATGTGGTATATTCCATCCAACGCTGCGCCGACGACTCGGAGGGAGAGCCTCTGGTCCCGGCGCTTTCTGCTGTGCAGAGCATCACGGCGGACGAGACCACCGTCACCATCACTCTGGACCAGCCCAACACCGAATTTCTGTCCTACCTGACTCTGGCCATTTTGCCGGAGGGCTATGACCGGCAGGACACCGCCCCCGTGGGCACCGGGCCGTTCAAGTTCGTCTCCCGGGCCGCCCAGGACAATATCGTTCTGGAGAAATTTGACGAATACTGGGGCACTCCGGCGTACCTGGACAAGGTGACCTTCAAGATCATGGAGAACGCGGACAGCATCATCGTCAGCCTCCAGAGCGGGGCCGTGGACCTGTTCGCCCACCTCTCCAGCACCCAGGCCGCCCAGCTGCAAAACGACTTCAACATCGAAGAGGGCACCATGAACCTGGTGCAGGCCCTGTACCTCAACAACGCCGTGGAGCCCTTTGACGACGTGCGGGTCCGGCAGGCCCTCAGCTGCGCCGTGGACAAGCAGGGCGTCATCGACATCGCCTTCGCCGGGTACGGCCACCCCATCGGCTCCAGCATGTATCCCGCCTTCGGCAAGTATTTCGACGAGTCCCTGGCCAGCTACTACACCCCGGACCTGGAGCGGGCCAAGGCCCTTCTGGCGGACGCCGGGTATCCCGACGGCTTCTCGATGACCATCACCGTGCCCTCCAACTACCAGCCCCACATCGACACGGCCCAGGTGCTGGTGAACCAGCTCTCCCAGATCGGCGTCACCGCCGAGATCCAGCTGGTGGAGTGGGGCACGTGGCTGTCCGACGTGTACGCCGGGCGGCAGTTCCAGTCCACCGTAGTGGGCGTGGACGCCTCCAATATGACCGCCCGGGCCCTGCTGGAGCGGTTCAGCTCTACAGCCGGTAATAATTTTATCAATTATAACAACGCGGACTATGACGCCCTGTTCGCCCAGGCCCTGTCCACCTTTGACGACGCAGAGCAGACCGCCGTCTACAGGCAGATGCTGGAGAATTTGACGGAGAACGCCGCCAACGTCTACATCCAGGACCTGGCGGACCTGGTGGCCGTCCGCAAGGGGCTCACCGGCCTGCAGTTCTACCCCATCTACGTGCTGGACCTGTCCACGGTCCGCTGCGAGTAATGCCATGAATCACCGGCCCTCTACAGGCCGGAAACTCCGAGGGGAGGCGACGCCATGAAGTACGCTGCCAAAAAGATCGCGGCCATGCTTCTCACCATGGTCGTCGTCTCCCTTCTGACGTTTACGGCCTTCTCCCTGATTTCCGGCGACGCGGCGGAGATCATGCTGGGCACCCAGGTCACGCCGGAGCGTCTGGCGGCGCTGCGCTCGGAGCTGGGGCTGGACCGCCCCCTGCCGGCGCGGTACCTCTCCTGGCTCCTGGGCTTCTTCACCGGGGACCTGGGAATGTCCCTCCAATATCATCAGCCCGTGCGGGAGCTGATCGCCCCCAAGGTGCTGGTGACGCTGTGCCTCAGCGTCCTGTGCTTCCTGCTGATCACCGCCGTCTCCATTCCCCTGGGGCTCTGGTCCGCCTCCCGCTCCGGCGAGGCGCTGGACGGGGCGCGCACCGTGGTCAATCAGCTGTGCATGGCCGTGCCCTCCTTCTTCACCGGCATTCTGCTGTCCTGGGGCTTCGGCATCGCACTGAAATGGTTCATGCCCGGCAGCTTTCCGGACCTGGGGGAGGATTTTTTCGGCGCTGTGAAGTACCTCTTTTTCGCCGCCGTGGCCATCGCCATTCCCCGCGTGGCCATGACGGTGCGGATGCTCCGGGGCACCATTCTCACTGAGATGCAGAAGGACTATGTCCGCACCGCCATCTCCCGGGGCGCCCCGCGGCGGCGGGTGCTGTACCGCCACGTGCTGAAAAACTCCCTGGCCCCGGTGGTCACCTTCCTGGCCCAGACCATGGCGGAGATCGTGGCCGCGGGCATTGTGGTGGAGCAGGTGTTCGTCATCCCCGGCCTGGGCCGGATTCTGGTGGCCTCCATCTCCAACCGGGATTATCTGGTGGTGCAGGCCATCGTGGTGATCCTGGCCTTCTGGGTGGTGCTGGCAAACACGGCGGCGGACATCATCAATCAGCGGATCGACCCGCGGCTGCGGCTGGGAGGCGACGCATGAGACGGAAAAACGGATACCTCACCGCCGGGCTGATCCTGGCGGGTTTGACGGCGGCGCTGATCCTCCTGGGCTTCTTCTGGACCCCTTACGACCCCAACGCCATGAGCATGGACCGCACCGGTCCCACCCTGGCCCACCTCATGGGCACGGACAACTTCGGCCGGGACATCTTCAGCCGGGTCATGAAGGGCGCCGGGGCCACCGCCTCCATCGCCCTGACCACCGTCGCCATCGGCGCGGTGTGCGGCACGGCCGCGGGGGCCCTCACCGGGTATTTCGGCGGCATCGCGGACGAAATCCTCATGCGGATCAACGACGCCCTCACCGCCTTCCCCAGCGTACTGCTGGCCCTGGTGGTCATCAGCGTTCTGGGGCCGGGGAAAAAGCTCAACGTCATCCTGGCCCTGGGGCTGGTGTTCATCCCCAGCTTTGCCCGGATCACCCGCACGGCCTTCGCCGCCCTCCGGGATGTGAATTACGTCAAAAGCGCCCGGCTCATGGGCGCGGGCAGCGGCCGGATTTTGCTGGTGCACATCCTGCCCAACGTCATGCACGTGCTGCTGCCGGCCCTGACCATCGGCTTCAACAACGCCGTGCTGGCGGAGGCGTCCATGAGCTATCTGGGCATCGGCGTCACGCCGCCGGACGCGTCTCTCGGCTACATGCTCTCAGAGGCCCAGGGGATGTTCGGCATCGCCCCCTGGTACGCCGCCGGAACGGGCCTCGCCGTCGTGCTGATGGTGTTCAGCGCGGGTCTGATCGGCGAGGGGCTGCAGCGCCGGAACGGGGAGGGTGCATGATGCTGGAAATTCGGGATTTACACGTCAAGTTCCACAGCCGGGACCGGGAGGCCGTGGCGGGGGTGTCCCTCACCATCCGCGACGGCGAGATCCTGGGCCTGGTGGGGGAGTCCGGCTCCGGCAAGTCCGTCACCGCCATGAGCGTGGCGGGCCTGCTGCCCAGGAGCCGGTGCGATTACTCCGGCCAGATTTTGCTGGACGGCCGGGAGCTGCTCCACATTCCCCGCTCGGAGCTCCGGAAAATCCAGGGCCGGGAGATCGGCGTGGTGTTTCAGGAGCCGCAGAGCGCCATGGACCCCCTGATGAAGATCGGTCCCCAGGTGGAGGAGGTCCTGGACATCCACGAAAAGCTCCCCAAGGAGGAGCGGAGGCGATTGGCCCTGGAGGCCCTGGAGGCGGTGGAGCTGCCGGACCCCGAGGCGGTCTACGGCAAATACCCCCACCAGCTCTCCGGCGGGATGCTCCAGCGGGCCATGATCGCGGCGGCCATCGTCATCCGGCCGCGGCTGCTCCTGCTGGACGAGCCCACCACCGCCCTGGACGTGACCATTCAGGCCCAGATCCTGGAGCTCTTGAAAAAGCTGAACGCCGGGAGCGGCGTCTCCATGCTGTTTATCTCCCACAACCTCAGCGTGGTGCGCAGGCTCTGCGGCCGCGTGGCGGTGATGCAGCGAGGCCTCCTGGTGGAGGAGGGGGAGACGGACACGGTGTTCCACCACCCCCGGCACCCCTATACCCAGCGGCTCATCGCCGCCATCCCCACCCGGGAGAGAAGGGAGGAAGCCCCATGAGCGGCGAGATCGTCCTGTCCCTCCGGCACGTCACCAGCGGCTACCGGGAGGGCGGCCCCCTCCGGCGGGGGGCGTACCAGGAGGTGCTCCACGACGTGACCTTCGACGTCCGCCACGGCGAGATCCTGGGCCTGGTCGGCGAGTCCGGCACCGGCAAGTCCACCCTGGCCCGGACCATCCTGGGGCTGGTGGAGCCGGACCGGGGGGAGGTCGTCCACTACACCAGGCGGCCTCAGATGATCTTCCAGGACCCCTACAGCTCCCTGAACCCCGCCTACCCCGTCTCCTGGATTCTGGAGGAGCCCCTGCGGATTTTCGGCAAATACGGCCGTTCGGAGCGAAAGCGCCGGGTGCGGGAGATGCTGGACCGGGTGGAGCTGCCGGAGGAGTGTCTGGCGGCCAAGCCCGGAGAGCTCTCCGGCGGGCAGCGGCAGCGGGTGTCCATCGCCGCGGCGCTGATCCAGCGGCCCCGGTTCCTCATCGCCGACGAGCCGGTGTCCGCCCTGGACGTGACCATTCAGGCCCAGATCCTCAAGCTGCTGAAAAATCTGCGGGACGAGCTGGACCTGAGCTACCTCTTCATCTCCCACGACCTGAACGTGGTCTACCAGCTCTGCGACCGGGTGCTGGTGATGAAGCAGGGCCGCAT
>CANRYZ010000077.1 GCA_947644365.1 uncultured Oscillibacter sp.
GTCCCTAGCTTCTCTTCCCGCGCTTCGCGCCTGGCCTGGCACGTTTGGGCAGGCTCACCCTCCTACCGCCGGTAGACAAACTCTCTTCCCCGCACGGTGGAGACTAGGCGCGAAGCGCGGGAAAAGAAGGATGTCCATGCGTCCACGCATCAAGTCTGCTGAGCGCCCTTCAATCGAAGCGTAAGGCTTCCGCGACCACCAAAAGCGCCCTTTTCTCTTTTGGACCGTGCACGGCCCGTTTTCTCTTTTCGGCGCGGCGAAAAGAGAAAATGGGGGGTGCATCTGGACCAGCCATCGACATGGCTGAAATCCGCCCCGCCCGCCAGGGCGAGTACAAGCCGCCCCCGCCCCGCAGGGGCGCAATCCCCCGTCCCGGCCCGTGGGCCGGATTCCGAAGGAATCCAATTTTCCTCCCTTCCCGGCGGGAAGCACCTCTTTCCCTCGGAAATTTCCAAAACTCCCCTTTCCGGAATTGTTACCGAATTGAAATGAAATTCCCGCCGGAGTATGCTATAATACAACACAGAGTAGGAAAGCCCTTTTGATGAAAGGAGGAGACAGAATCATGATGTGGCTATGGCTGTGCGCAGCCGTACTCTTCGGCGCGGTGGAGGCCGCGACGGCGGGCCTGGTGTCCGTGTGGTTTGCGGTGGGCTCCGTGGGAGCCTTTTTCGCCGCTCTGGCCGGACTGAACGTAACAGTCCAGCTGGTGATCTTCGCGGTGGTCTCCGCCGCGGCTTTGGCGGTGACCCGCCCGCTGGTGGCGCGGTTCGGGAAGAGCCGCCACGTCCCCACCAATCTGGACCGGGTCATCGGCAGGACCGCCGGCGTGACGGAGGACATCGACAACGACGCCGCCACCGGCGCGGTGTACGTAGACGGCAAGACCTGGACCGCCCGCAGCGCCGGGGGAGAGGTCATCCCCGCCGGGAGCCGTGTGGAGATCCAGCGGATGGAGGGCGTGAAGCTCTTTGTAAAAAAACTTAAGGAAAAAGCGGAGGTAGTGTCATGAATTTCGGAGTCATCGCAATTGTCGTCCTGATTGTGCTGATCCTGATCCTGCTGATCAGCAACATCGTCATTGTCCAGCAGTCCCGGGCCTATGTGGTGGAGCGGCTGGGCGCCTTCCGGGCCGTGTGGAACGTGGGACTGCACTTGAAGGTCCCCTTCATTGAGCGCATCGCCAAGAAGGTGTCCCTCAAGGAGCAGGTGGCGGACTTCGCCCCCCAGCCCGTCATCACCAAGGACAACGTCACCATGCAGATCGACACGGTCATCTATTTCCAGATCATTGACCCCAAGCTCTACACCTACGGCGTGGAGCACCCCATGAGCGCCATTGAGAACCTGACCGCCACGACCCTGCGGAACATCATCGGCGACATGGACCTGGAGCAGTCCCTCACCAGCCGGGACATCATCAACTCCCGGATGCGGGCCATCCTGGACGAGGCCACGGACCCCTGGGGCATCAAGGTCAACCGGGTGGAGCTGAAAAACATCATCCCGCCCAAGGAGATCCAGAACGCCATGGAGAAGCAGATGAAGGCGGAGCGTGAGCGCCGGGAGTCCATCCTCCAGGCCGAGGGCACCAAGCAGTCCCAGATCCTGGTGGCCGAGGGCGAGAAGCAGTCCGCCATCTTGAAGGCCGACGCCGCCAAGCAGGCCGCCATCCTGAAGGCCGAGGGCGAGAAGGAGGCCCGCATCATGGCCGCCGAGGCGGAGGCCCAGGCCATCATGCAGGTGCAGCAGGCCCTGGCCGACTCCCTGAAACTGCTGAACGACGCCGCCCCCAACGACCAGGTGGTGAAGCTCAAGGCGCTGGAGGCCATGCAGAAGGTGGCGGACGGCAGGGCCACCAAGATCATCATTCCCAGCGAGCTCCAGGGCCTGGCGGGCCTGGCGGCCAGCGCCAAGGCGGTCTTTGAGACGGAGGAGCCCCGGGACGGGAAGTAAGCGGAGAAGAAACGCGCAAAAAAACACAGCGGGACCGGACGCCGGAGAGGCGGACCGGTCCCGCTGCTTTGTCATCAGAGGACAGGGTTTCATTGCAAAAATGTGTACATTTTTGCAATTATGGCAGCCTTTAGAATAATTTCATTTTAGCAGGAAAAACGACGGATTTCAACAGGTTTTCGGAATTTTCTCCCCACGGTTTTTTCTTACAGGAAGGTACACCATTGTGCGCGCCTTGTAAGGAGAGATGCCGGATGCACCGGAGAGAACCTGCGAAATTGAACTTTGCGCTGTCGGTCTGCCTCCTGGTCCTGACTGCGGCGTGTATCGCCGCCTGCATGGCTCCCGGGGAGAGGACGGCCGTACCGGACCGGCTCTCCGGGACCGTACCGCTGGAGGACGCGCCTGCGGAGACGCCGCCTCTGCGCCTGGAGGACATCCGCAGGGCGGCTTTTGCGGACGTGGACGGCGGCGCGCCCTGGGCGGATTGCGTGCGGTATACGGCGTATCAGGGAATTTTGGGCGGTACGGGGGCGGACGTTTTCCGGCCGGAGGACCTGGCGACCCGGTCCATGGTCACAGCGGCGCTGTTCCGCATGAGCGGCGAGGGCGCGCCGGAGTATGACGGTACGTATCAGGACGTAAAGGCGGAGGACTGGTTCGCCGGGGCCGTGGCCTGGGCCCTGGAGGCGGGTGTGCTGGACGGCGTTTTTCCGGAGGAGGAAGCGTTTGCGCCCCAGAGGCCGGTGACCCGCATGGAGTTGGCCGTGATGCTGGCCCGCCATGCCGAATATATGGCGGCCAAGGCGGAGGACAGCCAATCCGCGGAGGCTCCGCGGCGGATGATGGCGGCGGTTTCACCGTCCCTCCTGGACGGGTACCGGGACGGCGGGACCGTCCCGGAGCCGCTGGTCCCCGGCGTTTCGGCGGCCCTGGAGGCGGGCCTGTTAAACGGAATGGTCTCCGACGCCATTTACCCGGACCTCCCGGTGAACCGGTGGCAGCTCGCCCAGACGCTGACGGCCCTGGCCGCCCTGGAGACCGGGGAGCCTCTGGCGGCGGAACTGGCGGGAAATCTGCGGGCGAAAACCGCGGACAGCGCCGTTGCGGCCAGCCACGGCGCCATGCAGGCCAAGGTGAACGAGATCGCCGCCAGGTATGGAGCCGTGGGCCTCCAGGTGGCGGTGCTGGAGGACGGCGTGGTGGTCGATTCCTTCGCCTGCGGCTGGGCCGAAAAAAATACGGTCCCCATGACCGCGGATCATAAGATGCGGGTGGCCTCGCTGAGCAAGGTCAGCGTGGGCATGGCGGCCATGGTCCTGCGGGACCGCGGCGTGGTCGACCTGGACGACAGCATCGGCCGGTACTGGGGCTTCGCCACCGGGAACAGGCACTATCCGGACGCGCCGGTGAGCATCCGCTCCCTGCTGTCCCATACCTCCTCCATCCCGCTCTACGGCGATGACGTCTCCCGGAACAGAAGCGCCGTGGAATCCAAGCTGCGGAGCAGCCAGTACGGCAGCCTGAGGCCCGGAAGCGTCTGGTCCTGGGGGTACAACAACTACGGCTTCGCCGTGCTGGGCATGACCCTGGAGTTGGCGGGAGACGACTTCCTGGACAATATACTGCGCCAAAATCTCTGGTCCGTCATGGACATTGACGCGGCCTTTGAGGGAGGCGAGATCCAGGCCGTGGACAAGCTGGTGACCATCTACCGCCGCGACGGCAGCGTTGGCCGCTCCGCGGAGAGCCAGCGGAACTACCGCCGTCCCGCTGCTCCCGGCAGCTCCGGAGCTTCCTTCGCCGGAGGACTGACCATCAGCGCCAACGACCTGGGCAAGCTGCTGGGCCTGCTGATCAACGACGGGACCTATCAGGGCCTGCGGCTTTTGAGCGAAGAGTCCGTGGAGCTGATGGAGACCCGGTTTGAGCAGGTCCTGTCCGACGGTACGTATCAGGCCCTTCCGCTCCGGAGCCAGGATCACATCTATGGCCGTGACCGGCTGTATTACCACACCGGCAGCGCCTACGGCGTGTATAATTTCATGTCCTACGACCCGGCGGCAGGGGACGGCATTGTGGTGCTCAGCAGCGGCGCCAGCGGCGCCAAGGACGAAAACGGCATCTATGCCGTGTGCGGAGATATCGCCCGGTATTTCTATGAGCTGGCGGCGGAGCCGCTCTGACAGGCGAAAAAAGGAGCGGGACGCCCGGCGTCCCGCTCCCTTTCATAGGGTTTATTTCACAATCAGCGTCTTCCCGTCCATCTCCGGGGGACAGGCCAGGCCCATCACGTCCAGGATGGTGGGGGCGATGTCCGCCAGGCGGCCGTCGGTCCGCAGCTCCGTGCCGGCGCCGCAGAGGATGAAGGGCACCAGATTGGTGGTGTGGGCGGTCATAGGACTGCCGTCGGGCTCCACCATCTGCTCGGCGTTGCCGTGGTCGGCGGTGATCATGGCGATGCCGCCCATTTTCAGCGTGGCGTCCACCACCCGGCCCACGCACTCGTCCACGGTCTCCACGGCCTTCACGGCGGCGTCAAACACGCCGGTGTGGCCCACCATATCGCAGTTGGCGTAGTTGAGGATCACCACGTCGTAGGCCCCGGACTCGATGCGCTCTACGCACCTGGCGCAGACCTCCGGGGCGCTCATCTCCGGCTGGAGGTCGTAGGTGGCCACCTTGGGAGAGGGGACCAGCACCCGGTCCTCGCCGGGGAACACGGTCTCCACGCCGCCGTTGAAGAAGAAGGTGACGTGGGCGTACTTCTCCGTCTCGGCGATGCGCAGCTGAGTGAGGCCCATCTGGCTGAGGTACTCGCCCAGGCCGTTTTTCACGGTGTTCCGGGGATAGGCGACCTCTACGTTGGGCATGGTGGCGTCGTACTCCGTGTTGCACACGAAGGTCAGGGGGAAGAACTGGCGGGTGAAGCCGTCAAACTCCGGGTCCACCAGAGTGCGGGTGATCTCCCGGGCCCGGTCGGGCCGGAAGTTGAAAAAGATCACGCTGTCGTTGTCGGAGATGGTGCCCTCCGGGTCGCAGACCACGGGCTCCACGAACTCGTCGGTGACCCCGGCGGCGTAGGAGGCCTTCACGGCGGCCACGGGGTCGGGATTGGAGACGGCGCTCTCGCCGTACACCATGGCGTCGTAGGCCTGTTCCACCCGGTCCCAGCGTTTGTCGCGGTCCATGGCGTAGTAGCGGCCCATGACCGTGGCGATCACGCCCACGCCGATCTTTTCGCACTCGGCCGCCGTCTGGGCCACGAAGTCCGCGCCGGAGGTGGGGGACACGTCCCGCCCGTCCAGGAAGGCGTGGATGTAGACCCGGGTGAGCCCGCGGTCCTTGGCCATTTTCAGCAGGGCAAAGAGATGGGTGAGGTGGGAGTGGACGCCGCCATCGGACAGCAGGCCCATCAGGTGAAGGGCGGAGCCCTTCTCCAGGCAGGCGTCGCAGGCGTGACAGTAGGCGGGGTTGGTGAAGAAGTCCCCGTCGGCGATGGACTTGGAGATCCGGGGCAGGTCCTGGAAGACCACCCGGCCGCCGCCGATATTGGTGTGTCCTACCTCGCTGTTGCCCATCTGCCCGTCGGGCAGACCCACATCCAGCCCGGAGGCGGACAGCTCCGTGTGGGCGAACTCCTGAAAGAACTGGTCCAGGCGGGGCGTTCTGGCGGCGTGGACCGCGTTGCCCGTGTCGGAATCGCTCATGCCGAAGCCGTCCATGATAATCAGAGTAGTCGGTGTCTTGTTCATAAAAACCTCTCATTTCGCCGTGCCCCGTCCCCGCACCCCACGGGGCGCAAGGAAAGGGGACAGGGAGCCCCCGTCCCCCCGTCCCCGTCCCGCGCCCGGGGGGGCGCTAAGGGAGGGGCCAGGGAACCGCAGGTTCCCGGTTCTTCCGCCGGAGGCGGAAGAAGAAATTTAAATCATTTTCACCGCGGCGTGTACGTGGCGAAAATACCGTGACCCGTGCGCCCTTGGGGCGCACACACCAGTGACCGATGTCACTGGTGCCGGGAGGTACTCTCGGTAGAATACCCCGCCGCCGTCCGACTCCAGACCCCCGGCAGGACAGGGGGAATAGCGGAGCCGGATTTATCCGGCGGAGCGTAAAGGGGGGACGTGAGTCCCCTCTTTATTCCTGATTGGCGGCGTTGATGATATCCACAAACTGCTCGGGCTTCAGGGCGGCGCCGCCGATGAGGCCGCCGTCGATGTCGGGCTGGGCCAGCAGCTCCGCGGCGTTCTTGGGATTCATGGAGCCGCCGTACTGGATGGTGACGCTGCGGGCCACCCGGGCGCCGTACAGGGCGCGGATGGTGGCGCGGATATTGGTGCAGACCTCGCCGGCCTGCTCACTGGTGGCGGTCTTGCCGGTGCCGATGGCCCAGATGGGCTCATAGGCGATGATGCAGCGGCGCAGCTTGTCGGCGGGCACGCCGTACAGGGCGCTCTTGACCTGGAGGGCAATCCACTCGTTGGTGATGCCGGTCTCCCGCTGCTCCAGGCTCTCGCCCACGCAGATGATGGGGTTCATGCCGGCGTTCAGCACGGCGTGGACCTTCTTGTTCACAGTCTGGTCGGTTTCGCAGAAATACTGGCGGCGCTCGCTGTGGCCCACGATGACGTACTTCACGCCCAGGTCCTTGAGCATCTCGGCGGACACCTCGCCGGTGTAGGCGCCCTTCTCCTCAAAATAGACGTTCTCGGCGCCTACGGAGATGCGCAGGTCCTTGAAGGCCTTGGCGGCGGCGGAGATATTGCAGGCGGGGACGCAGATCAGCGTCTCGCACCACTTGGCGCGGGGCAGGATCTTCTTGATCTCCTCGGCGAATTTCTTGGTCTCGGTGGCGGTCATGTTCATCTTCCAGTTGCCGGCGATGACGGTTTTACGGTATCTGCGATTCATAGTGTTTCATTCTCCTTTTGTTGATATGAAAATCCGGATTCAGCCCGCCGGCGCACCCGGGGGCGTTGAATAACGCGGGAATAAACCGATGAATTAACATTTTATCGTGGAAATTTGGAATTTGTCAAGTATTTTCCCCGGAAAAAGCATTTTTAACGGGACGGCTTCGGGAAAAACGTGCGATTTTCTGTCAGGCGTCCAGCAGACAGGCCGCGCCGGGCAGCTCCTTGCCCTCCATGTCGTCGGAGCAAGCTCCATATCCCGCGCTTCCGGCTGCCGTCGAAAGCGCGCTCATTTCGCTGCTCCGCCTCTCCAAATCGAACCCGCTTCGCTGGGCTTCGATTTGGCTGCCGCCTGCTTGAGCCGCTTACTTATCCAGCAGACAGGCCACGCCCGGCAGCTCCTTGCCCTCCATGAACTCCAGGCTCGCGCCGCCGCCGGTGGAGATGTGGGTCATTTTGTCGGCGTAGCCCAGCTGCTGCACGGCCGCCGCGCTGTCGCCGCCGCCGATGATGGTGATGGCGGAGGTCCTGGAGAGCGCCTCGGCCACGGCCTTGGTGCCCGCCGCGAATTTCTCGAACTCAAAGACGCCCATGGGGCCGTTCCAGATGACGGTGCCCGCATCGGCCACGGCGGCGCAGTACAGCTCCACCGTCTCGGGCCCGATGTCCAGGCCCTGCCAGCCGTCGGGGATCTGGCCGGCCTTGACCACCTTGCTCTCGGCGTCGGGGGCAAACTTGTCGGCGATGACGGTGTCCACGGGCAGCAGCAGCTTCACGCCCTTGTCCGCCGCCTTTTTCACCATGTCGCACGCGTAGTCCTTCCAGTCCTCCTCCAGCAGGCTGTCGCCCACCGTGCCGCCCTGGGCGGCGGAGAAGGTGTAGGCCATGCCGCCGCCGATGATGATGGTGTCGGCGATCTCCAGGAGGTTATTGATGACGCCGATCTTGGAGGAGACCTTGGAGCCGCCCAGAATGGCCACCAGGGGCCGCTTGGGATTGGCCAAAGCGCCGCCGATGAAGTCCAGCTCCTTCTGAATCAGGAAGCCGGAGACGGCGGGGAGATAGGCCGCCACGCCGGCGGTGGAGGCGTGGGCCCGGTGCACCGCGCCGAAGGCGTCGGAGACATAGACGCCGTCGCTGCCGGCCAGCGCGGCCATCTTTTTGGCGAGCTCCGGGTCGTTCTTGGTCTCGCCCTTCTCGAAACGGGTGTTCTGGAGCAGCAGGATCTCGCCGCCCTTCAGGGCCGCGGCCTTGGCGCTGGCGTCGGGGCCCACCACGTCGTCCGCCAGGATCACGGGCTTGCCCAAAAGCTCGCTGAGGCGGGCGGCCACGGGCTCCATGCGGAGCTCCGCCAGGGATTTCTTCCACTTCTCCTCGGTGATGGACGCCTCGTCCTTGCCCTTTTCCAGCTGCTTCTTCTTGTAGGACTCAAAGGTGGCCACGGGCTTGCCCATGTGGGAGCAGGCGATGACCGCCGCGCCCTGGTCCAGCAGGTACT
>CANRYZ010000078.1 GCA_947644365.1 uncultured Oscillibacter sp.
CCTTCATCGGCGACGGCGACGAGCTGGTGCTGGCCGTCCACAACTCCACCAAGGACGATCCCGCCCTGTGCCTGGCCTCCGCCGGCAAGATCGAAAACCGGGAGGAGTCCGGCTACAACATCAACTGGTGCACCAACCTGACCCCCTACACCGCTCTGCTGAACACCGAGTCCATGTTCGCCGTCAAGGGCTGTGACAGCCCCGCCGGCGCCCGGCTCTTCATCCGCTACGTCACCGGCGGCGCCGACGGCGAGAGCGGCGGCTTCAAGCCCTTCACCAAGACCGGCAACTGGCCCCTGCGGGACGACGTCCCCAACGACAAGAACCCCGTCTCCCTGCACGACCTGGGCGCCCGCGCCAACGACCTGGACGCCATCTACAGCATCTATCCCGACGTGCAGGATATGTGGACCTACTGGCGCGACCAGGCTCCCAAGTAAGACATCCCTAAGGACATCTGCCGCGTAAGCGGCTCCGCCGGGCGGGCGGCCCATGGCCGCCCGCCCTTTTCCAAGAGGAGGAACTCCATGCTGGGCAGAGGCAATCCCATTCGGGAAAATCAGATCGACGAGAAAATCGGCCGGGCGGCGGACAGCTTCTGGTCCGCCTTTCAGATGGTGGAAAACGGCAGGGTGAAGAGCACGCTGATGCTGTACTCCTTCTGCCTTTGCTGGGTGTTTGCCGCCGTCCACGGCGGGGCCGTCGCCCTCTTGATCACCCCGCTGCACGCGCTGATGGACGGAGCGCCGGTTTTCCTTGAAAATCTGGTCACCGCCCTGGTCCCCGCGGTTCTGGGCACGGCGGTGTGCGGCCTGGCCTGGCTCCTGCCCGGCGACAAGAGAAAACTGCCGGCGGCCTATCTGTGGCTGACGCTGCTGATGCTGGCCTGCCTGATCGCCCTGCTGGTTCTTTTGAGAGGAGAGCGTGGGGCGCAGATCCTGGCTCTGCAATTTTTCGGGATGTTCGTGCTGGTCCCCCTGATTCTGGGAGACGGGCTGTCGATGCTCCTGTTTTACCGATACTGGAAACATAAGCCCCCTGTCAAAGACGTGGCGGAGCTTAGGAAAGGGCCGTAAGACGATGATTGATACTGTATTGTTCGATATGGGCGGAACGCTGGAGGATATTTATACGGACGAGGAGAGCCGGGAGGCCTCCGCCCGGGAAGTCCTGCGCATCCTGAGAGAGAAGGGCATCCTCGTGCCCGACGACCTGCCAGCCGCCCGGAAGAAGCTGGCGGACGGTTGGGACCGCTACGCCGCCTACCGGGGCCCCACGGACCGGGAGCTGAAGCCGGAGGAGATCTGGGGCCAGTATGTCCTGACGGACTTCGGCCTGGACCAGGAGACCGTGGCCCCCTTCGCCGAAGAGCTGGCCCATATGTGGGAGGTCACCTACTACCACCGCACCCTCCGCCCCCGGGTGGCGGAGATGCTGGAGGGGCTCAAGGGCCTGGGGATGAAGCTGGGGATCATCAGCAACACCGCCAGCCTCTACCAGGTGTTCGACGTTCTGGAGGACTACGGCATCCGGGACTATTTCCAGGATGTGACGCTGTCCTCCGTCACCGGCTACCGCAAGCCGGACAAGAACATCTTTATGGTCTCCCTGAACCAGGTCCGGTCCGACCCGTCCACCTGCGCCTATGTGGGCGACACGGTGTCCCGGGATGTCATCGGGCCCCAGCGCATGGGCTTCGGCGTCACCTTCCACATCAACTCCAAGCTGACCAAGAGCAAGGACGTGGATGTGCCCAAGGAGATTCGGGCCACCTATGAGATCGACGACATCTATCAGGTCTACACCATCCTGCGGGATGTGGTGAAGGACCAGCACAAGGCTGTGTGACCGAGAGAATCAGAAACCGCCCTCCCCGGCAGGGGAGGGCGGTTTTTCAGTGCTCAGGACCGGTGGCAGCCGGGGCAGCGGGAGCAGTCTCCGCCGCAGCCGGTTTTCCGGCGGCGGCAGGCCCGCAGGGCCAGGACCAGCCAGAGGCCCAGGGCCGCTAAAATCAGCACTTCCAGCATAAAAGCCTCCTTGATTACACCAGCAGGGCGACGCGGTATACCAGCATAGACGCCGCCCAGGCCACGCCGCACTGAGCCAGGGCCACGCCGGCGGCCTTCCAGCCGGAGCTCAGTTCCCGCTTTACCGCGGAGATGGCCGCTACGCAGGGGGTGTACAGCAGGGTAAAGGCCAGAAAACTGGCGGCGGTGACGGGGGTGAACAGCGTCCCCAGGGCGGCGGCGGTGACGTCCGCGCCGGAGCCGGTGAGGATGCCCAGGGTGGAGATGACGGACTCCTTGGCGATGAAGCCGGTGATGAGGGCGGTGGAAACCCGCCAGTCCCCGAAGCCCAGGGGGGCGAACAGGGGGGCGATCCAGGCGCCCATGGCGGCCAGGAGGCTGTGGGAGCTGTCGGTCACCAGGTTCAGCCGGGTGTCAAAGGTCTGGAGGAACCAGACGATGATGGTGGCCACAAAAATGATGGTGAACGCCCGGGTGAGGAAGTCCTTGGCCTTGTCCCAGCACAGCTGCCACACGCTACGGGCGGAGGGGAAGCGGTAGTTGGGCAGCTCCATGACAAAGGGCACGGGCTTGCCCCGGAAGGCCGTGGCCCCCAGCACCTTGGCGGCGATGATCCCCACCAGAATGCCGCCGA
Organism: uncultured Oscillibacter sp.; assembly: GCA_947644365.1. Lineage (GTDB taxonomy): Bacteria > Bacillota > Clostridia > Oscillospirales > Oscillospiraceae > Oscillibacter. The sequence goes on from CANRYZ010000078.1 coordinate 2,662, forward strand.
AGTACAGCAGGATCATCACCAGGGCGGCATAGCGGGGGAAGAAGGCGGCGGAGAAGACGGCGTAGATGGGGATCTTGGCGGAGCAGCTCATGAAGGGCGTCAGCAGGATCGTCATCCGCCGGTCCCGCTCCGAGGCCAGGGTCCGGGTGGACATGATGGCGGGCACGGAGCAGCCGAAGCCCACCAGCATGGGCACGATACTGCGGCCGGAGAGGCCGATTTTCCGCAGCAGCTGGTCCATGAAGAAGGCCACCCGGGCCATGTAGCCGGTATCCTCCAGGATGGAGAGGAAGAAGAACAGCACCACGATAATGGGCAGAAAGCTCAGTACGCTGCCCACCCCGGCAAATACCCCGTCGATCACCAGACTGTGGACCACCGGGTTGAGGCCGTAGGCCGTCAGTCCCGCGTCCACGGCGGCGGTGAGGGCGGCGATGCCCGCCGACAGCAGGTCCGAGAGCCCCTGGCCCACCACGCTGAACGTCAGGTAGAAGATCAGAAGAATGATGCCGAAGAAGATGGGCAGGGCCAGGTACTTGTTGGTCACCACCCGGTCGATGGCCTCGCTGCGGCGGCGCTCCCGGGACTCCTGGCACTTGACCACCGTACTGGCGCACACGCCCTCGATGAAGTCGTACCGCATGTCCGCCAGGGCGGCGTTGCGGTCCATGCCGTGCTCCGCCTCCATCTCCTGGACGCTGTGCTCAATGAGCTCCAGCTCGTTCTGGTCCAGCTTCAGCCGCGCCCGCACATCCTCATCGTCCTCGATGAGCTTGGTGGCGGCAAAGCGCACCGGGAGGCCGGCGGCCTCGGCGTGGTCCTCGATCTGGTGGACCACCGCGTGGATGCACCGGTGCACCGGGCCGGGGGAGCAGAAGTCGTAGACGGCGGGGGGCGTCTTGCTGCGGGCCGTGGCCACGGCGATGCGGATCAGCTCCTCCACGCCGGCGTTCTTCACGGCGGAGATGGGGACCACAGGGATGCCCAGGGCGGCGGACATCCCCTTGACGTCGATGGTGCCGCCGCCGGCGGTGACCTCGTCCATCATGTTCAGGGCCAGCACCATGGGGATGCGCATCTCCAGCAGCTGGAGGGTCAGGTACAGGTTCCGCTCGATGTTGGTGGCGTCCACGATATTGATGATGCCGTCGGGCTTTTGGTTCAGGATAAAGTCCCGGGTGACGATCTCCTCCGGCGTGTAGGGGCGGATGGAGTAGATGCCCGGCAGGTCCACCACCGTGCAGTCCTTCTGGCCCCGGACGGCGCCGGACTTCTGGTCCACCGTTACGCCGGGGAAGTTGCCCACGTGCTGGTTGGAGCCGGTGAGCTGGTTGAAGAGGGTGGTCTTGCCGCAGTTTTGGTTGCCGGCCAGCGCGAAGATCATGACTGCCGCACCTCCACTTCAATGTTCCGGGCGTCCTCCTTCCGCAGGGACAGGGCGTAGCCCCGCACCCGCAGCTCAATGGGGTCCCCCAAGGGAGCGATTTTCTCCACCCGCAGGGTGGTCTTGGGAATCAGCCCCATGTCCAGCAGGCGGCAGCGCAGGGCGCCCTGACCGCCTACGGCGGTGATGACGGCCTCCTGGCCCAGGGGCAGCAGATCCAGTGTCATAGGTATCCCTCCGATAGTTAGCCTTTTATAACTGCCTTTAGCGTATCACGGAACGGGGCAAACATCAAACAGGGAAATGACAGAAAAACAGAGAAAGTTCGACGTATTTTTCGTACAGTCCGATGGTTTCTCCCGCTCCGGAGGGGAAAAATCCCTTGCGCGGGCGGGAGGGCGTGTGGTATACTGCCGGTGAGGTGATGAGATTTGCTGACGTTCAACCATTTCAATTTCAACGTATCCGACCTGGAGGCGTCCATCCGCTTCTACCGGGAGGCCCTGGGCCTGGAGGAGGTGCGCCGGAAGGAGGCGGCGGACGGGAGCTTCACCATTGTGTTCCTGGGGGACGGAGAGACGGACTTCCGCCTGGAGCTGACGTGGCTGCGGGACCATCCCCAGAAGTACGACCTGGGGGAGTGCGAGTTCCACCTGGCCCTGCGGGCGGAGGACTACGAGGCCGCGCACCAAAAGCACGCGGGCATGGGCTGTATCTGCTTTGAAAATCCGGCCATGGGCATCTACTTTATCAGCGATCCGGACGGGTATTGGATCGAGATCATTCCCACCCGGTGAGGCGTGCCGGACAGCCGCCTCGGCCCTGCCGCGGCGGCTGTTCTTCTGCACATAAGAGTGGGTCAAAAGGTCTTGAAAACAAGCAAAAAGCTCGTTGACTTTGGTATGCGACAGTGTTAAAATGTTTCTTGTCTCAGATGGAAGAGCATCCATAAGAGCATAGAAATTTGTGAGATTTTCGGAGGGGATCCATATGAAACGGTTTCTATCGGTTTTATTGGCGGTGATTCTGACGCTGGCCCTGGCGGGCTGCGGCGGCAAGGACGCCGGAACGGACTCCGGCAGCGGCAGCGGGAATGCCGTTTCCGGCGGGAACGTGGGCGCCGGGGATGGAGACGTGTATGCCGAGGACGGCTGGGCCGAGGGCCGCTTGGGCGACACGATGCACACCTACTTCTTCAACTACACGGTGAACAGCGCGTACACGTGCGGCGAGTTCGCCGGCCGCCCTGCCGCGGAGGGCTGCAAGCTGCTGGTGGCGGAGATCACCGTGAAAAATACGTTTACCTCCAGTGTGGAGATGTACGACACCGATTTCCAGGCCCAGTGGGGCAGCAGCAGCGACGAGGATTACCGGGTTCCCATCACCACCGATCCGGAGACCTTTGAGGAGCTGGACCCCATTGACGACAGCCAGCTGCCCGGTACATACGAGCTGGGCGTCAATCAGGAGCGCACCGGCCTTCTGGTGTTCGAGGTGCCCGCCGACAGCAAGGACTTCTCCATCTCCTACCTGGAGATCTTTGAGGAGGGGGACGATGGCGACACCTTCTTTGTGTACTTCACCCCTGAGGAGAAGTGATTGATTTCCCGTGAAAGCGATTCCCCGGCCCCGCCGCAGGCGGAGCCGGGGATATTTTTTCATCCCGCCGGGTTGGGCAGCAGCGTGGTACGAAGCGCCTCACAGGGCACGTCCAGCGCCTGGGCGATGTTCTCCGCCGTCAGGGGTACGAAGGACAGCTCCAGCGCCTCCGCGTCCCCCACGACGCCGTCCCGCCAGGCCAGGTACGCCGCCCCGTCCACCGGGGGCTCCTCGTAGTACCAGTATTCCGCGCCGCTGGAGGGATCGCGGTGGGCGGTGAAATTCCAGTTGTCGGTGAGGAGGAAGTAGATCATGCCGTCCCCGTCGCCGTCCACCTCCCGGGGGAAGCCCTGGGAGACCAGGGCGCTGTCCCACGCGTCCACGGAGCCCGCGTTCTCATACACATCCGCCTCCGGGCTGTACCGGTGCAGGGTGTAGGGCCAGAATTCGTTGGCCCAGCCCTGGTTGTGGGACCAGGGGGCCTCCGCCGTGCCGTTGCCGTAGAAGATGACGCCGGGGAATTCCCGCAGCTCCTCCCGGACCTGGCCGGATGGAGCGTCGTATCCGTAGACGATCTCCGTCTGGCCGGCCATATAGGCGTTCTGCCACAGGAGGATCAGCTCCTCCTGGCCGTCGCCGTCCACATCGGAGACGGCGAAGAGGTTGCCCTCGATACTCTCCATGGAGCCGCCGCTGTCCAGGGCCGTGCCGTCCGGCAGGATCTGCTGGTCGTGGGCGGTTCGCAGCACCTGGGCAAAAGCCTGCCGGCGGGCCTCGTCCGCTCCGGGGGCGGGTTCCGCCGCCGCGCCGGCGTCCGCCGGAGGCGCTGTTTCCGGGGGAGAGGTCATATCCTGGGCCGGCTTGGGGGACGGGCTGTCCTGGGGACTTCCGCCGCAGGCGGTGAGGCACAGGAGCAGGCACAGCGGGAGAAGCGCGGAGAGAAGACGGTTCATAGCGGAAAATCCTTTCTATCAACGTAGGATAGAGATAGGATACCACTCCGGGAGATGAAAAAAATCTCAAAAGAATTACAAAAGGGATACAGATTCAGCGCAAAAGTGACAAAGGGGCGGCGCACCGGTCTCCGGCGCGCCGCCCCTCTATGTCCTTTAGTAGAACTCCTTGATGTAAGCGTCCAAGTCCGCCCGGGTGCCCATGTAGGGTCCCGGGGTCTCCATCTTCAAAGAGACCAGGGCCGTGGCGGTACGGAGGGCCGTGGGAATGTCCTCCGTCAGCCGCTCGTTGATGTAGCAGGCGAAGGTGGTGTCGCCCCGTCCGGTGCGGCCGGAGAGGTTCCGGGCCTTGATGGGGCAGGTGTAGATCTCCTTTCCGTCGTAGACCAGCACCTCGGTGTTGTGGGTGATCAGAATTTCCTTGGCGCCCCAGCCGTAGAGCACTTTGGCGGCCTCCGCCCGGTCCGTGAGGCCGGTGAGGATCTCCGCCTCGGCGGCGTCGGTTTTCAGGAAGCGGACATAGGGCAGCATCTCCCGCTTGGCGGCCCAGTCGTGGTAGACCATGCCGCCGTTCTCCACCCAGCGGAGCATGCACTGTACGTCGATGGCCACCATGGCCCGCTCCGCGGCAAAGGGGATCATCGCGTCGGGGATGTCGCCCCCCACCAGGCCCGCCAGGTGCCAGATGGCGGCGTCAATGGCGGGGACCTCCTCCGTACGGTAGGGGTCGATGACGCTGTCCACCGTGGAGGTGCGCCGCTCCCGGTCCGGGGTGTGGTAGACGTTCTTGGTCACAAAGGAGTGGGTGCTGGGCAGGGGGTACACCGTGGCATTGGGGGCCTTGGAGAAGGCCCCCTCCAGCTCTGCCAGGGCCATGTCCGCCTTGGGCAGCACGGCGATCTTGTGGCCGATATTGGCGGCGGCAAAGCCGGAATAGTACACCGCGCCGCCGATGGCCTGAACGGTGGCGCCGTCGTAGTCCACGTTGGTGTCCCGGGCCACCTCGCCGATAATCAGAGAGTCAAACCGATTCATTTCAGCTCCTCCTTCCGAATGGCCTCGTCGGCCTCCACAAACTCCTGGAACGACGGGCTCCAGAGATGGAAATTGTGACTTTCGATCATAGCCCTGTAGGCGAAGGAATCCCTCACCCGCTCCGGCAGAACGACGGCGGTGCGGGCCTCGTCCCCGTCCCGGTGGGTGTCGGACCCGGCCAGGCGGTAATATTCCGGATGGCGGCGGCACAGGTCCAGCGCCTGGTCGTTGTTGTTCTCGTGGCGGGGGTTGCCGTTGATGATCTCCGCGCCGTGGACGGCGGTCTCCTGCACCGGGGCGCTGCCCTTGCGGAAGGGATGGGCGTGGATGATGAGGACCTGATCGTGGAACTTGTCATAGAACTCCTGGGCGCTCATGCAGCAGGCGTAGGGGTTGGAGCGGAGCCACTGTTCGTCGATGCCGTAGACCAGGTAATCGTTGTCGTTCTCAGGAAAGCGGAACTCGGCGCCCAGGATCACGTCCAGGCCCACCTCGTCGCCCCGCTTCTTGGAGGCGTGATAGCCGGAGAGGTAGTGGTCCATCACCTTGTCCCAGTTGTGCTCCGTGTCGATGCGGGAGAGGTACTCCG
>CANRYZ010000079.1 GCA_947644365.1 uncultured Oscillibacter sp.
ACGGCCCGTTTCTCTTTTCTCTGGCAAGACAGAGAAAAGAGAAATGGGGGGTGCAAATGGACCAGCCATCCTCATGGCTGAATCCCGCCCCCGCGCGCCAGCGCGGACATCCCACCCTCCCACTAAATTATCTGTATTTCAGAATATCCACAATTATCTGGTTTTAAGATACATATACTCGGCATGGGTGATGTACTTGAAAACCGGAATTTTAAAATACGGAAGAATTCGGGATTTGCGCAATGACCGCGGCTTAACGCAGGGAGACATCGCGGAGATTCTGAACGTCAAACAGAATACCTACTGTCAGTATGAGATTGGCGTCATCAATTACCCGCTGGATGTTGTAGTCAAGCTGGCGGAATACTACAACGTCAGTGTAGACTACCTGGTAGGCCTCACCGACGAGCCCGCCCCCTACCCCAGGAGGCGGAGACAGCCATGACCCTGCGGGAATCTCTGCTGGACCTGCTCTTCCCGCCCAAGTGCCCCTTCTGCGCCCGGGTGCTGGACCGGTCCGGCGTCTGCGGCGGGTGCGAGTCGTCCCTCCCCTGGACTGGAGAGGCCCACAGCCTCTGGGAGCTTCCCGGCGCCCTGCGGTGCGCCGCGCCGCTGTGGTACCAGGGCGCGGCCCGGGAGGGAGTGCTGCGGTTCAAATTCCAGGGCGCGGCCGGCGCGGGAGACCCGCTGGGCGGCCTGGTGGCCCAGTGCGCCGCGGAGCGCCTCTCGGGGGAATTCGACACCGTGACATGGGTGCCCGTAAGCCCGGGACGGCTGCGGAAACGGGGCTACGACCAGGCGGAGCTGCTGGCCCGGGCCGCCTGCCGCCGGTGGGACGCTGTTCCCCTGCGGCTGCTGGAGAAGATCCGGGACAACCCCGCCCAGTCCGGCCTGGCAGAGGGGGAGGCCCGGAGGGAAAACGTCAAGGACGCCTACCGGGCGGCGGCGCCGGAGGCCGTTCAGGGCCGCCGGGTGCTGCTGGTGGACGACGTCTGCACCACCGGGGCCACCTTGGCCGAGTGCGCCGGGGTCCTGAGGAAGGCCGGGGCGGAGGCGGTGGTGTGCGCCGCCGTGGCCCGGACGCCCCTGGGCCGGTCTGACGCCCCTGCCCCGTTTTGACCAAATTTCGGCCCCCTGCGGAGAAAAACGTTTACAATTTCGGAAAAGAATGGGGTTGCAATCGACAGAAACTGCCAGTATAATAAAAGCTGTATTGTGATTGTTTGCGGAAAAACCGTTTATAATAAGATAGAAAGAGCATGAGGTGAGGTAAATCCATGGGAAAAGATATTGGTATCGACCTGGGAACCGCTTCGGTTTTGGTATATGTCAAGGGCAAGGGCATTGTTTTGAACGAGCCCTCCGTGGTGGCGCTGGATAAGAACACGGGCAAGCTCCTGAAGGTGGGCGCCGAGGCCCAGGCCATGCTGGGCCGGACCCCCGGCAACATCGTGGCCATCCGCCCCCTGCGGGAGGGCGTCATCTCCGACTACGACATGACGGAACGGATGCTCCGGGAGTTTATCCACAAGGTGGCCGGCGTGTCCTTCTTCCGGCCCCGGGTGCTGATCTGCATCCCCTCCGGCATCACGGAGGTCGAGGAGCGCGCCGTGGTGGACGCGGGCATCCAGGCCGGCGCCCGGAAGGTGTACCTCATTGAGGAGCCTGTGGCGGCCGCCATCGGCGCGGGCATCGACATCACCCAGCCCGACGGGCACATGGTGGTGGACATCGGCGGCGGCACGGCGGACATCGCCGTGATCTCCCTCTCCGGCGTGGTGGAGTCCGCCTCCATCAAGATCGCCGGCGACCAGCTCAACGAGGCCGTGGTGAAGTATATGCGCCGCAAGCACAACCTCCTGGTGGGCGAGCGCACCGCCGAGGAGATGAAGAAGCAGATCGGCTGCGTCTTCCCCAAGGAGGAGGAGGAGACCATGGACGTGAAGGGCCGGTGCCTTCTCACGGGCCTTCCCAAGGTGGTCACCGTCAGCTCCACGGAGATGATGGACGCCTTCGAGGAGCCGGTGGAGCGGATCATGGAGGCCATCCACTCCGTGCTGGAGCGCACGCCCCCGGAGCTGGTGGCGGACATCTCCACCAACGGCATCGTCATGACCGGCGGCGGCAGCCTGGTCTCGGGCTTTGACAAGCTGGTGACCGCCCGCACCGGCATCCACGCCGTCATCGCCGACGAGGCCATCAGCTGCGTGGCCCTGGGCACGGGCAAGAGCCTGGCGGACCTCAACTCCCTCCAGGACGGTACCATGAACATCTCCCGCCGCAGGCAGATGAACTGACACGAATCGTTGAAGAGGAGAGGGGAGCGCCCTCTCCTCTTTCCCAAATGAAAGAGAGACAAGGTGACTTATGCAGACCTTCAAACCAGTGACGAAGCAGGACGCGCCCAAGCTCCGGCGGTATTACCGGGATTGCAGCTACGGCCTGTGCGAATACTCCGTGGGCACCAAGCTCATGTGGCGCAAGACCCTCCATCCCGCCTGGGCGGAGATCGCCGGGTGCCTGGTGATCCGCAACACCATCGACGGGCAGACCGCCTTCGATTACCCGGTCCCAGGCCCCCAGGGGGACGAGGACGCCGCCCTGGCCGCCATTGAGAGCTACTGCCTGGAGGCGGGGGTGTGCCCCGTGATCTCCGTGGTGCCGGAGTGCAAGGCGGCCAAGCTCCTGGCCCGGTATCCCTACGTGCATGTCAGCAACATCCGCACCTGGCGGGACTACGTGTACTACCGGGAGGACCTCCAGTTTTTCACCGGGCGGCGGTACTCCGGCCAGCGGAACCACATCAAGAAATTCCACACCCAGTGGCCGGAGGCGTTCTTCCGCGCCCTGACGGCGGCGGACGCCCCGGTGATTGAGCGCTTCTGGGAGGACTATGAGGCGGAGTTTCCCAAGGGGGACAACGCCAAGGCCCGGGACGAGCTGGCCCTGGCCAAGAAGATGCTGAAAATGACCGGGAAGCCCTGGTTCCTGTCCGGGGGGATGTTCGACGGGGACAAGCTCATCGCCCTTTCCCTGGCGGAGCGGTGCGGAGACACCCTCATCATCCACATCGAGAAGGCGCTGTACTCCTACGCCGGCGTGTATCCCGCCCTGGTGCAGGAGTTTGCCAACGCCTTCGGCGGGGACTGCCAGTGGATCGACCGGGAGGACGACGCCGCCGACCGGGGCCTCCGGACCTCCAAGCTCCAGTACGGCCCCGCCAAGCTGGCCCCCAAGTACCGCTTCGAGCCACAGAACGAGCTGTTGAGCCACGTGAGGACCATCCCGGAGCTGAAGACGGAGCGGCTGACCCTCTCCGCCCTGGAGGAGAGGGACATCCCCGCCTACAACGCCCTGGTGCTGGACCGGGAGCGGAACCGCTGGTGGGGCTATGACGACGTGGCGGGCCTGGGGGGCCCGGTGGAGGAGCGGAGCTTCTTCGACGTGGCCCGGCGGGACTTCGCCAACGGCCTTGCCGCCAACTTCGCCATCCGGCTGGATGGGAAGCTCATCGGCGAGGCGGTGCTCTACCGCTTCGACTACCAGGGCGGCGCGGAGCTGGGCTGCCGCATCAGCCGGGAGTACGACGGCCACGGCTACGGCACTGAGGCCTTTGCCGCCGTGGCCAACTGGGGGCTGTACAAGGTCCACCTGAACCGGGTGGTGGCCAAGTGCTACAGGGAGAATCAGGCCTCCTACAAGATGCTCTCCTCCTGTATGCGCAGGAATGGGGAGGACGAGACCTTCTTCTACTTTGAAAAGCCGGTGTAATACTAGTTGTTTGACAATTGTCAACACGCCTAAACGGCGCAAAACACGTCTCATAAGAGTTCAACGCGCCTCCGGCGCTATAAAAAGCTTTTTAATGAATTCCAGTATAAACAAGCTGAAAGACCGTGTCCTTACGGACACGGTCTTTTGTTTTGCTCATTCCGCCGCGGGCAATAGCAGGAAGGGGCCGTCCCAGGCGGGGTCCGGCGCGGCGAGCTCCGGCAGGAAGTCCTGGACCAGGTTCTCACCCTCCGCCTGGAGCACCAGGTTGGAGAGGATCTCCGCCTGCCCCGGCTTCGTCACGGCGTACACCCGGTCCGCGCACCTGACGGCCGGGGTCAGCGCCAGGCCGGAGGCGGCCTCCCGCCCGTCGGAGATGGCGCTCTCCGGCAGCTCTATGGAGAGCTTCACGCCATAGGGCTCCAGAGCCTGGCGGAGCTCCTGCCACAGCAGGCCCAGATTCCCCTCCATGGGGGCGGAGCCGTAGTTCAGCGCGTCCAGGTCGCCCTGGGTGGGGTAGCCGGCGTCCGTCAGCATGATCTCGTCAAAGCCCAGCTCTGCGATCTCCCGGACCAGGGCGCACAGGTATTCCCGGGAGGCCGTCTGGGCGGGGTCCAGCCAAGTGGAGCCGGCGGCGTGGAACATCTTGCCGTTTTTGTTCTTCATGCCCATGGGCTTGTTGTTCATGTAGGGGGCGAAGGCGTCCGGCAGGCAGGAGAAGCGGGCGATGGCGTACAGGTCCTCCGTCCCGGTGATGAGGGTCAGGGCCTCCGTGGTGCCCTGTACGGTCTTTACGGCCTCTCTTGGGGCGGCGGCGGAGGCGTAGTACACAGCGCCGCCGGTTCCCTTTAAGGTGACGGCCACGCCGCCGAAGGCGTCTCCCATCTCCGCCCTGGCGGCCTCCCAGACCGCCGGAGTCAGGGGGGCGGCCGTCAGGGAGTAGACCTGAAAGGCGGCGGGCTTCTCCGGCTCCGGCACAATGACCTCCAGGTCGCCCGGGTCCTCCGGTTCCGCCTGGGGGGGCGGGGTGTTCTCCGGCGGCGCGCTGCCCGGCCGCCGCTCCGGCAGGCGGAAGAAGGGAGTGCCGTTTTCGTCGTAGGCGACGTATCGCTGCATGGCCAGCGCGCTCAGCGCCGCCAGGATGATGAATACCAGGAGCACGGCCAGAACCACCTTCCCCTTGGAAGTCCGGCCCCGGTAGTTGCGGTATCCCCTGGCCATTGGCGTCTCCCTCCTCTGCGCAAAAGTGACGTGTGGGGGGCGGAAATCAGCCCTCCAGAGCGGTGATTTTATCTACCCGGCGGCCATGGCGTCCGCCCTCGAAGTCCGTGGCGAGGAATACCTCCACCATGCGCTGGGCCATGTTTTTGCCGGTGAAGCCGGCGCCGATGGCCATCATGTTGGCGTCGTTGTGGCGGCGGGTCATCTCCGCCTGGAGGCAGTCGGCACAGTGGGCGCACCGGATGCCCTTGATCTTGTTGGCGGCGATGGAGATGCCGATGCCGGTGGTGCAGATGACGATGCCCCGTTCGCACCTGCCCTCCGCCACGGCCCGGGCCGCCGCCGCCCCGAAATCGGGGTAGTCGCAGCTGTCCAGGGAGTGGCAGCCAAAGTCCTCATAGGCGTGGCCCAGTTTTTCCAGGACCTGGATGATATACTGTTTCAGCTCATAGCCGCCGTGGTCGCAGCCCAGCGCAATTTTCATGGTGAATTCCTCCTGTTAGTGGTGTCTCCCTATTGTATATTGATTTCGGGAAAAAATCAATACGTTTCTGCCATTTCCCTCACAGGTCGTGCCAGATGGGCTGGCGCCTCTCAAAGGTGCAGAACCGGGTAAAGCCGCACCGGCGCAGCAGCTCCTGCCGCTCCCGGACGGCGCAGCCGGCGAACTCCGGCGTGTGGGCGTCGGTGCCCAGGGTGATGATCTCGCCCCCCAGGTCCCGGTACATCCGCAGCCACTTCTCTCCGGGCAGGGGGGCGTTGCCCCGGTTGGTGTTCAGCTCAATGCCCCGGCCCTTCCGGACCACGGTGCGGAGGATGTCCTCCACCTCCGCCTCAAAGGGGTCGAAGCTCAGGTGGAAGCCCTGGTTTTCGTTGAGATACCGCAGGGGCAGGGTCAGGTGGCCCAGCACGTCGAACTGCCCCCACTCCGCCGTCCGCCTCACCAGGTCCAGGTAGTCGGCGATGCCCAGCATGGCCTCCTCCTCGTCCTTTGGGTGGAAGAAGTACATATCCACCAGGTCGAACCGCTCCGAGAGGATATGGGTGGAGCCGATGATGAAGTCCAGCTCCGGGGCGCCTTTCAGCAGCCCGGCGGTGCGAGGCAGGTCCAGGACGGCCTCCCCCAGCTCCAGCCCTAAGCGCAGCTTGATACGGTCTCCCACGGCCGCCTGGGCGGACTGGAACTCCCGGGAGAGGGCGTCCCAGTCGTAGAACTGGATGGGGTCCCGGCCGTTCCAGGCCACGGGCTCAAAGTGGTCTGTGAAGCACACCTCGTCCATTCCCGCCCGCAAGGCGGCCTCCGCCATCTCCGCCATGGAAAACTTGGCGTCCGGAGAGATGCGGGAGTGCATATGGTAATCCGCCAGATACAAAACGCTTACCTCCTGACTTGCTTCTCTTTAGGACAAAACCCCTACTTTTTGAACTTCTTGAAGAACTTCTTCCGCTCCTCGTAGTTGCTGTCCCCCACGCTCTCGGCGAACTTTTTCAGGGCCTCCTTCTGTTCCTTGTTCAGGTTCCGGGGCGTCTCGATGTAGACGGTAACGTACTGGTCCCCCCGCCCCCGGCCGTTGATGGCGGGAATGCCCTTGCCCTTGAGGCGGAAGGTGGTGCCGCTCTGGGTGCCCTCGGGGAGGTCGTATTTCACCTTGCCGTCGATGGTGGGGATCTCCAGCTCCGCCCCCAGCACCGCCTGGGCGAAGGTGATGGGCGCCTCGCACAGGACGCTGGTGCCCTCCCGGCGGAACAGCTCGTGGGGCCGGACGGTGATGGTGATCAGCAGGTCCCCGGCGGGGCCGCCGTTGGTGCCCGCGTGGCCCTGGCCCCGGATGGAGATGGTCTGGCCGTGGTCGATGCCGGCAGGGATGGTGGCCTGGATGGTCTTCTTCTTGCGGACCAGTCCCGCGCCGCGGCAGTCCTTGCAGGGCTGGTGGATGATCTTGCCCTTGCCGCCGCACTTGGAGCAGGGGGAGGTGGTGGCGAAGACCCCCATGGGCGTCTGCCGCCGGACCTGCACCTGGCCGGTGCCGTGGCAGTCCGGGCAGACCTCCGGCGTGGCCCCGGCGGCGCAGCCGCTGCCGTGGCACGCGCCGCACTGTTCCATGCGCTCCACGGTGACGGACTTCTCGCAGCCGAAGGCCGCCTCCTCAAAGGACACGGCCAGGGACAGCCGGATGCTCTCTCCCCGCTGGGGGGCGTTGGGGTTGCTGCGCCGCCCGCCGCCGAAGCCGCCGCCGAAGAAGCTGCCGAAGATGTCCCCCAGGTCGCCGAAGTCGAAGCCGCCGTCAAACCCGCCGGCTCCGAAGTTGGGGTCCACGCCGGCGTGGCCGTACTGGTCGTACCGGGCCTTCTTATCGCTGTCGGACAGGACCTCATAGGCCTCGTTGACCTCCTTGAACCGGGCCTCGGCGGCCTTGTCGCCGGGGTTCAGGTCCGGGTGGTTGGCCTTGGCCAGCTTCCGGTAGGCCTTTTTGATCTCGTCCTGGGAAGCGCCCTTGGAGACGCCCAGGACCTCGTAATAATCGCGTTTCTGCTCAGCCATATATACACCTCAATGCCGCGGGGAGAGAATTTCCCTGCGGTTTTGGTACACGCCGTTCAATGGGGCGGAGATTTCTCCCCGTCCCATTGAACGAACGCCGATGCTTATTTATTCTGGTCGTCCTCGTCCACAACCTTGTAGTCCGCGTCGTAATACTGGCCCTCCTGCGCCGCGCCGGCGTCGGGGCCGGGCTGCTGGGCGCCCTGGGGATTGGACTGCTGGTACAGCTTCTCGCTGACGGCGTAGAAGGCCTGCTGGAGGGCCTCGGTGTCCGCCTTGATGGCGGCGGTGTCGGTGCCCTTGAGGGTCTCCTTCAGCTTATCCAGGGCCGCCTGGACCTTGCCCTTGTCGTCGGCGGGGATCTTGTCGCCCATCTCGGAGAGGGTCTTCTCGCTCTGGTAAACCATCTGGTCCGCCTGGTTGCGGGTCTCCACCTCCTCTTTCATCTTCTTGTCCTGGGCGGCGTACTGCTCCGCCTCCTTCACGGCCTTCTCGATGTCGTCCTTGCTCATGTTGGAGGAGGAGGTGATGGTGATGTGCTGCTCCTGGCCGGTGCCCAGGTCCTTGGCGGAGACGTTGACGATGCCGTTGGCGTCGATGTCG
>CANRYZ010000080.1 GCA_947644365.1 uncultured Oscillibacter sp.
TGGTGCGGCTGACGGGACTTGAACCCACACGTCGATACGACACCAGCACCTCAAGCTGGCCTGTCTACCAGTTCCAGCACAGCCGCAAATCTGCTCCCCGGAAAAGACTGCTTGCTTATTATAGCCAGAACTCTCCCGCTTGTCAACCACAATTTCCCCATTTTCCGAAAAAAATTCCCCCCGCCGGTTTTGGCCGGCGGGAGGGGGCCGCAGTCTCACAGCCGGCCCAGGACCTCCCCGATGGGGTCCGTAATCACCAGCCCGGCGGACAGGTCCCGGGCCACGGCGGACTTGTTGATCAGCGCCAGCCGCTCTCCCCGGTAGTAGTTGATGAGCCCCGCGGCGGGGTAGACGTTCAGGGACGTGCCGCCGATGATCAAGAGGTCCGCCGCCGCGATGGCCCGGACCGCGCCGTTCAGCGTATCCTGGTCCAGGCCCTCCTCGTACAGCACCACGTCCGGCTTGACGGCGCCGCCGCAGGAGCACCGGGGCACTCCCTGGCTGTGGAGCATGAAGTCGAAGCCGTAAAACTTCCGGCACTTCTCACAGTAATTCCGGTGGACGCTGCCGTGGAGCTCATAGACGGCCCGGCTGCCGGCGGCCTGGTGGAGGCCGTCGATGTTCTGGGTGACCACGGCGGTGAGCTTCCCCTGCTGTTCCCACTCCGCCAGCTTCCGGTGGGCGGCGTTGGGCCTGGCCTCCGGGGCCAGGAGCTTGGCCCGGTAGAAGCGGAAAAACTCTTCGGGGTTGCTTTTATAGAAGGTATGGCTTAAAATCACCTCAGGCGGATAGGCCCACTCCTGGTGGTACAGTCCGCCGGTGCTGCGGAAATCCGGGATGCCGGACTCCGTGGAGACCCCGGCCCCGCCGAAGAACACGATGCGCTGGGCGCCGTCCACCCACTCCTTTAGCTTTTTGACAGATTCCGTCATAAAAAACACCCCCGAAGTATTAAAATAGATTGCGCGTGAAAAGGAGACCGTCCTATGAATATCCAGATTTTCGGCTCGTCCAAGTCCTTTGACAGCAAGAAGGCGGAGCGGTGGTTCAAGGAGCGCCGCATCAAGTACCAGTACATCGACCTGCCCTCAAAGGGATTATCCCCCCGGGAGTACCAGTCCGTCAAGCGAAAAGTTGGCGTTTCCGCCCTGGTGAACACAAAGTGCCGGGCCTATGAGGACCTCTTCATGGCCTACATCACCCCCGACGCCCAGGAGGAGAAGCTGCTGGAGCACCCGGAGCTGTTTCAGACCCCCATCGTCCGCAACGGGAAAGAGGCCACGGTGGGCTACTGTCCGGAGGTCTGGAGCACGTGGGAGTAGGGGCGGCTCTCATCCGCCCGTCCAATTCAAAATCCCGGTTTTTCTGGGGACGGGCGCCCCATTCTCTTCGAATTACGATTTTACGCGCAAAGGCGGTGTTTTTCTATGGAATGGAAGCTCCCCCGGAACCGCTTTTTCCGCGGGGCATACCTCATGGTCCAGCGGTACCTGCGGCACAACGTGGGCATCCAGAGCGCCGCACTGGCGTTCTACCTGCTGTTTATGCTCTTCCCCTTCCTGATCTTTATCAGCGCCCTGCTGGGCCTGCTGCGGCTGGACGTGGCGGGCATCCTGCTGGCCCTGGGGGAGATTTTGCCCCGGGGCGTGGCGGACCTCATTGAGGTCTACCTCACCTACGTGAGCCGGAATCCCAGCCCCCACCTGCTGGTGTTCGGGCTGGTGTTCTCCATTTACTTCCCCATGCGGGCCACCAACTCCCTGATGCGCTCCGTGCGGACGGCCTACCACCTGGGCCCCCCCAGGGGGCCGGTGCGCCACGTGCTGAAAACCCTGCTGTACACGGTGATGCTGATCGTCACCATCGCCGCCGCCCTGGCGCTGATGACCGTGGGCGACCGGATTTTAAGCTATGCCGTGGCCCACTTCCGCCTGCCGGGCTTCGTAGCGGAGGCCTGGGCGCGGCTCCGCTTTCCGGTGGTGGCGGTGCTGTGCTACTTCGCGCTGTTCTTCCTCTACGCCCTGGCACAGGACAGCCGCCGGCCCTGGCGGGACATCTGGCCCGGCACCCTGGCGGCCCTGGCGGCGTGGATGAGCGTCAGCTGGCTCTACGCCTTCTATGTGGACAACATCGCCAACTACTCCCTGCTCTACGGCTCCATCGGCACGGTGATCGCCCTTTTGATGTGGCTGTATATGAGCTCCGTGGTGCTCATCATGGGGGCGGAGCTCAACGGCACCATCATGAGCCTGCGGAAAGACGGCGGCTGAGGGCCGTCAGGAATAGTGATTGTAATAGTAGATCGCAGCAAAATACGCCAGACCGGAGATGAAAAACGCAAGGAGAAATCCTGAGCCCAGCATGAGGTATTTGTAATCATCACCGCCGAGACCATACAGCACCATTCCTCCGATAAAACAGAGAATCTGTGTGATTTGGAGCGCCCGCTGGCTGGCTTTCAGGTTAATGTGGCGGTTCCGCTCGTCACGCTCCAGCAGCAGGTCCTCTCTGGAGTGTTTTAGGGAGAGACTGCGGAAGATGATCCTTCCGCCGACAATCAGCCACATGAGCGTCGTACAGACCTGGAGAAAGGATATCTCACCGCGGCGAATGTTGAAAATGAGGAGAGAGATGAAGAGAAATTCTCCCAGCAGCCCGATGAAAAAGTTCTTTTTGTTATAGATTTTCATACAGCCGGTCCTCCAATTCCCGGTTTTCCCGCAGGCGGCACAGGTCCTCCACGGTGACGCCGAAGACCTCCGCCATGCGGTAGGCCAGCATCAGCGAGGGGCTGTACTGCTCCTTCTCGATGGAGATAATGGTCCGGGCGGACACGTGCACCGCCTCCGCCAGCTGCTGCTGGGTCATCCCCGCGGCGGTCCGCAGCTCCCGCACTCTGGTTTTCACGGCGGCCTCCCCTCCGGATATGAAGTTTACTTCTTGTGAAGCTGGCTTCATGTTACCATGTATCCCGCCTCCAGTCAAGAGAGACATGAGGCGTTTCCGCTTGAGGGGGCGGCGGAAATTCGTAAACGTTTTTTGAATCCTGCCGCCGGTTTCTTTACTTTTCTGGTAAAATGTTCTAAAATAGCGCATATTATAAAAAACGCCGAAAGGAAGATGGAAATTGATGAACGAAAAACTCAGAGAATACGCCCAGCTGCTGATCCGGGTGGGCATGAACGTCCAGAGGGGGCAGCGGCTGGTGATCTCCTCCCCGGTGGAGTGCGCCTTCTTCGCCCGGATGTGCGCGGAGGAGGCCTACGCCCTGGGCTGCAAGGAGGTGGTCATGAACTGGAGCGACGACGCCCTGACCCGTTTGAAATACCTCCACGCCGAAGAGGAGGTCTTTGACACCGTGCCGGAGTGGCAGCAGCACTTCTTCAACGACCACGCCAAGGAGGGCGCGGCGTATCTGGCCATCTCCGCCACGGACCCGGAGAATTTGAAGGGCGTGGACACCAAGCGCATCGTCCGGGCCCAGCAGGCCAAGGGCGAGGCGCTGAAGGAATTCGACCGCCTCCAGATGTGCAGCGGCTTTCCCTGGTGCATCGCCTCCATCCCCATCCCCAGCTGGGCAAAGCGGGTGTTCCCCGGCGTGCCGGAGGAGGAGGCCATGGAGAAGCTGTGGGACGCCATCTTCTCCGCCGTCCGCATCAGCGGGGACGGCAAGGCCGTGGATAAATGGCACGCCCACCTGGACACCCTCCGCCAGCGCCTGGAGAAGATGAACGCCCTGAAATTCAAGTCCCTGCACTACACCAACTCCCTGGGCACCGACCTGACGGTGGAGCTGCCGGAGGGCCACATCTGGGAGGCCGGCAACGACGTGACCCTCTCCGGCCAGGACTATATCGCCAATATCCCCACGGAGGAGCTGTTCACCGCCCCGCTCAAGACCGGGATCAACGGCGTGGTGTACGCCTCTCTGCCCCTGTCCCGGGACGGCTGCATCATCGACGGCTTCCACTTTGTCATCAAGGAGGGCAAGATCGTGGAGGCCCACGCCCAAAAGGGGGAGGAGGCCCTGCTGGCCGCCATCGGCGTGGACGAGGGGGCCAGCTACTTCGGCGAGGTGGCCCTGGTGCCCTACGACAGCCCCATCTCCAACCAGAAGATCCTGTTCTACAACACCCTCTTTGACGAGAACGCCTCCTGCCACATGGCCTTCGGCGACGCCTACCCCTGTCTGGAGGGGGGGCAGCAGATGACCCGGGACGAGCTCAAGGAGCGGGGGCTGAACTACTCCATCACCCACGTGGACTTCATGCTGGGCACGCCGGACCTCTCCATCGTGGGCGCCACCCGCGACGGCAGGGAGATCCCCGTGTTCGTGGACGGCAACTTCGCGCCGGGCATCTGACGCGGCCGCCGGAGAAAGAGGAGAGAATCACATGACATACAAACTGAGAGCTTCCGATGAATCCGTCCTGATCTGCCAGGGGGCCCGGGTGTCCGGCGACGTGACCCTGGGCCGGGGCGTGAACGTCTGGTACAACGCCGTTCTCCGGGGGGACGACGGCGCCATCACCGTGGGGGAGGACACCAACATCCAGGACGGGGCCATCCTCCACGAGGAGACCCATGTGGGCGCGGGCTGCACCATCGGCCATAACGCCGTGGTCCACGGCTGCACGGTGGGGGACAACACCCTCATCGGCATGGGGGCCGTGGTGCTCAACGGCGCCAGGATCGGGAACAACTGCGTTGTGGGCGCCGGGGCCCTGGTCACCGGGAAGATGGACGCCCCGGACGGCTCCATGATCCTGGGCAGTCCTGCCAAGATCGTGCGGGCGCTGACGGAGGAGGAGATCGCCGGAAACCGGCGCTCCGCCCAGGGGTATCTGGCGGCGGCGGAGCGATACCGCCGGGAAGACGTGTGACGGCGCTATGGACTGGAATCGTCAGACTGTGAAAAATCTGCTGCTGGTGGTCTGCGGCGGCGTGGCCTTCTACTGTGCCCTCCAGAACCTGGGGGCGGTCTTGGCCGCCCTGGGGGCGCTGCTGCGGGTGTTGTGGCCCTTCCTGCTGGGCGGGGCCATCGCCTTTATCCTGGGCGTGCCCATGCGGGCCGTCGAGCGGCACCTCTTTCCCGGAGAGCGGCGGCTGAACCGGGTCCGCCGCCCCCTGGCCCTGGTGCTGACCCTGGCGGCGGTGGTCGGCGTGCTGACCCTGGCCTCGGCGGTCATCGGCCCCGGGGTGGGGGAGGCGGTCATGTCCCTGGCCCGGCAGATCCCGGCGGCGGTGGAGCGGCTCCAGGTCCAGCTCTCGGAGCTGGAGGCCTACCTGCCCCTTCTGGAGGAGTGGGCGGCGAGCCTGGAGATCGACTGGAAGGGCCTGACAGAGCGGGCCGTGGGCCTGGTCCAGGCCTGGGGCACCGGACTGCTCTCCAGCGGCGGCGGGCTCATCGGGGGCCTGGTCAGCGGCGTGAGCACCTTTGTCATCGGGTTTATCTTCTCTATCTATATCCTGCTGCAGAAGGAGTCCCTGTCCCGCCAGGGGCGGCAGGTGCTCTACGGCCTGCTGCCTGTCCCGGCGGCGGACCGCTGTCTGGAGGTCCTGCGGCTGGCGAACCGCACCTTTTCCAGCTTCCTCTCCGGCCAGTGCCTGGAGGCGGCCATCCTGGGCACCATGTTCGCCGTGGCCATGACGCTCTTCCGGATGCCCTACGCGCTGCTGGTGGGCGTCCTCATCGCCCTGACGGCCCTGATCCCCATAGTGGGGGCCTTCATCGGCTGCGTGGTGGGGGCGCTGCTCATCGCCGTCATCGCCCCCTGGAAGGCCCTGGTGTTCGTCATCCTCTTCCTGGTGCTCCAGCAGGTCGAGGGGAACCTGATCTACCCCCATGTGGTGGGCTCCTCCGTGGGCCTGCCCTCCATCTGGGTGCTGGCCGCTGTGACCCTGGGCGGCAAGCTCATGGGCGTCGCCGGGATGCTGTTGTTCATCCCCCTGTGCTCCGTGGCGTACGCCCTGTTCCGGGACTTCATCAAGGGCCGCCTGCGGGCGCGGAACGTCCCTGTGAAGAAGTGGCGGGACCCTCCGCCGGACGCGCGGCGAAAATAGTGCAGAAATCCTCCGGAAGCGTTTCCGGAGGATTTTTTATGTTTCCTATTGACAACGATTCTTGTCAGTGCTATCCTATGAATGACAAGAATCATTGTCATATTGACAAAAACTGTTGTCAGAACAGGAGGCGGAGCGATGCCGCTGTATAACCGGCTCAAGGAGCACCGGGCCAGGCTGGGCGTGAACCAGCAGGAGATGGGGCGGATGGCGGGGGTGTCCCGGCAGACCATCAGCCAGATCGAGCGGGGGGACTACTCCCCCTCGGTGACGCTGGCGCTGAAGCTGGCCAAGCTCTGCGGCGTGGCCGTGGAGGACATTTTTACTTACCAGGAGGATGGAGACCATGAGAGCGAAAACTGAGAAGAGCGAGAATCGGAGGGCCCTGCCGAAATTCTTTCTGATGATGCTGGGAAGCCTGCTGGCGGGAGGAGTGCTGGGTTTTGCGGTGGGGCTGAGCCGCTTTTTCGACACGGGGGAGATCGCCGGGCGGCTGAACGGCGCGCTTCAGGCGGCCACGCCCTGGGGCATTCCGGTGACGACGGTTTTGACCATGGGTGCCTGCTTCCTCCTGTACCGCTCCGCCGCGGGGAAATTCGCCGCCTGGGACGGCGGGGACGAGAGCGACGCCACGGAGACCGCGGAGATCCTCCTGAGCTGGACGCTGCTCCTCAGCGCCGTGCAGCTGCTGATCAACTTCTTCTTCATGACCGCCATCGGGACGTGTCAGCCGGCGGAGGCGGGGGTCCTGGGCATGATCGGGGTGTTTGTCCTCTCCTGCGGCCTGGTGATCTTCACCCAGCAGAAGGTGGTGGACCTGGAGCGGAAGATCAACCCGGAGAAGCACGGCAGCGTCTACGACACCAAGTTCCAGAAGAAGTGGCTGGACAGCTGCGACGAGTCGGAGCGGCGGCAGATCGGCGAGGCCAGCCGCCGGGCCTACATGCTGACCACCCGGGTGTGTCTTGGGCTCTGGCTGGCGCTGACGGTGCTGGGCATGGTGTTTGAGCTTGGGATGCTGCCGGTGACCGTGCTGCTGCTGGTCTGGGGCACCCTGCAGGTGAGCTATACCCTGGCGTGCATCCGCCTGAGCAAGAAGGGCGGGGCGGTGTTGTGAGGCAGGCGGGAGGCCGCCGCCCCGTTTGGCCTGTATGCCGGAGGAGCCGTTTCCGCCGGGGATTCGGCGCATTGGGTCATATAGAGCCGCGCTCTCCCCGCTCCCGCCGGAGGGAGGGGTGAAAGCGGATATGGGGATACCCCGCTTGCCAGCGGGGTATCCTTGTGCTATAATCGTTTAAAATACAGATACACAGAGGGAGGGACCGGCTTGAAAAAGACAAGACAGGAGAAAAAGCGGGAGAAAAAGAGCTTCCGCCAGGCCATGGACCGGGAGCTGCGGGAGCATAAGAGCTCGTTTATCGTGTTCTATGTGCTGCGGGCGCTGGTGATCGTGGCCCTGGTGCGCCAGCTGATGCTGGGCAGCTATGAGAGCGCCTTTTTCTGCGTCCTGACGCTGACGCTGCTGTACGTGCCCAGCTGGATTCAGGTGAAGCTGCGCATCGAACTGCCGCCGCCGCTGGAGATCACCATTTTGTGCTTTATCTTCGCGGCGGAGATCCTGGGGGAGGTCAACGCCTACTACGAGCGGGTCCCCCACTGGGACACCATGCTCCACACCCTCAACGGCTTCCTGGCGGCGGCGGTGGGCTTTTCCCTCATCATGCTCCTGAACGACGACGAGCGGCTGACCTTCGACCTGTCCCCCTTCTTCCTGGCCCTGGTGGCCTTCTGCTTCTCCATGACCATCGGCGTGCTGTGGGAGTT
>CANRYZ010000081.1 GCA_947644365.1 uncultured Oscillibacter sp.
CAAGGCCGCCAACGCCGGCGGCGTGGCCACCAGCGGCCTGGAGATGAGCCAGAACAGTATGCGCTACTCCTGGACCTTCGAGGAGGTGGACCGCCGCCTCAAGGACATTATGGTGAACATCTTCCACAACGCCTACAACGCCTCCGAGGAGTGCGGCGTCCCCGGCGACCTGGTAGTGGGCGCCAACATCGCCGGGTTCCTGAAGGTCTCCCAGGTCATGGTGGCCCAGGGCCTCATCTAAACGCTTTTTCTATCCGGAAAACCCGTGCGGAACGTGCCTTATAGTCACCGCAGCTGAAAAGAAGTAAATACTTCTTTTCAACCTCGGGGCGCCTGCGCGCCCCGAGAGCCGTAAAACGGCTTGGCGGTGGACTTCATAGGCAAAACACAGCACATTTGTCTAACAGGAGAGCCGCGGACGTATGCCCGCGGCTCTCCTGTCTGCGAAAAGACGGGCGGTGCCCCATAAGGGGCGCCGCCCGGTGCTCGTGCAATCGCTCAGGCACTCAGTTGGACAGGAATTCTCCCTTCATGTAGCCGCTGGTGGTCACGCCGCCCACGTTGGAGAAGGTGATCTCGTACCAGTCGTTGCCCACGCTCTGAATCACCTGGACGGAGCCGCCGTTGGGCACCGTGGCCAGGATGTCGTAGTTGGTGCCGGGGCCGGAGCGGACCCGCACGCCGTTGCCGCCGTTGATGACCGTGGCCGCGCCGGCCTTCAAGGTGCCGCCGCCGCTGGGCGCGGGGGTGGAGGGCGTGGTGGTGCTGGGCGTAGAGGGAGTGGAGGGCGCGGGGGCGCTGCCGGTGCCCGTCACCCGGACGATGCACACCGCCTTGCGGGTGCCGTCCGTCACCAGGATATGGGTCATGCCGGCGGAGATGGGCGTCACATTGCCGCTGCTGTCCACAGAGGCGATGCCCGGGTCCTCGCTCATCCAGGTGTAGGTGCCGCTGCCGCCGGAGACCTTCAGCTGGTACACGCCCTCGGAGATATTGCGGGTGAAGTCGTCGCCCCGGATATTGGTATACGTCAGGCCGCCGGGCAGGGCGCTGGCCGCCTCGTAGCTGCCGGTGGGACCGGCGGGCTGGGTGGTGCCGGCGTCAGGCGGCGTGTTGGCGTCCGGTCCCTCTGGCATCTCGCCGTCGGGCTCGTCCGGGTTTGTCCCCGCGGGGTCCTGGGCCACGGGGTCCTTCTGGGCCGGCGGCGTGGGCGTGACGGGGTCCTCCACGCCGGGCTTGTTGTCCGGCTCCTTGTCCTTGCCGAATTTTTCGCCGATCTTGTCTCCCCACAGCAGGTAGACCAGCAGCGCCGCCATAAAGAGGATCAGCACCACCAGCGTGGGCGTCACCAGATTGGGCTGCCGGCCGCCGCCGCTGCCGCCGCTGCGGCGCACGCCCCGGCTGGGAGCCCGGCGGACCTCCTCCTCCCGGTCCAGGTCCTCCTCCTCACAAAAGGGGCAGTATTTATATGTATCGGAATATCTCTCCCCGCAGACGGGGCAGCGTTTCATGGCCATGGTAGTCCTCCATTCATAACATTACATTTTACATAATATCGGTTTTTTCGCCTCCCGTCAAGTCCGGCTGTCGAATTTTTGGGAAATGCGCCGCTTCTCCGGGCATAAAAAGAGGACCGCGCTTTCAGCGGTCCTCTTTGAAAAACGCGAAACAGCCCTTCACGCCCCCGCGAAGCCGAACACAACGCCCACCACGGCGGACAGGGCGATAAACGCGATGGGGTGCAGCTTTTTCGTGGGCTTGAACCAGTTGGTCAGCGCCAGAAGCACCGCCGCCAGAAGCAGCCCCCGCCAGTTGAGAAGGCCCGCCAGGCCGCCCTCCCCCAGCCGGAAGGACTTCACCAGGCTCCCCTCCGCGCCGGCGGTCTCTACGTTTGTCAGCACCTCCAGCACCACCGCCGCGCAGGCCGCGCCGATCAGGCCCGTGGACGCGGGACGCAGGCCGTAAAAGGCCCGGTCCACATACACGTTGTCCCGGAAGCTGCGCAGGACCGCCGCCACGATCAATATCACAATGATGGAGGGCGTCACCTCCCCCAGCGTGGCGATCACCGCGCCGGGAACGCCCCCCACGGTGAAGCCCACGTAGGTGGCCATGTTGATGCCGATGGGGCCGGGGGTGGACTCCGACACCGCCAGCATGTTCATCAGGTCGCCGTAGGTGTACCAGCCGGTGATCTCGCCGATGTTCTGGAGGAAGGGCAGCGTGGCCATGCCGCCGCCCACGGCGAAGAGGCCGGTCTTGAAAAACTCCCAGTAGAGCCGCAGGTAAACAGTCGTCATGCTCCCCTCACCTCCAGGTTCTTCAAAAGGATGCCCGCCAGGGCCGCGGCCACCACGAACCACACCGGGGACAGGTTCAAAACCAGTCCCCCCAGCAGCACCAGCAAAAAGATGACCGCCGTGCGCTTATCCACCACGGACTTCTTCAAAAGCTTCACCACGGCGTTGAAAATCAGCACGCACACGCAGACCTGGATGCCGGCGAAGGCGTTCTTCACCCACCCCAGGTGGGCGAAGTTGGTGATGAGCCCCGCCAGGACGGAGATAATCACCAGGGAGGGAAACACCACCCCCAGAGTGGCCAGAACGCCCCCCGCCGCGCCGCCCTGCTTCTGGCCGATGAACGTGGCGGTATTCACGGCGATGATGCCGGGGGTGCACTGGCCGATGGCGTAGTAGTCCGTCAGCTCCTCCTCGGTGGCCCAATGCTTGTTCTCCACCACCTCCCGCTGGAGGATGGGCAGCATGGCCATGCCGCCGCCAAAGGTGATGGCCCCCATCTTGGCGAAGGTCCAAAAGAGCTCCCAAAGCAGTTTCAAAAAGATTGCCTCCATTCTCATTCCGTATATCCATACATGCCCCGGACGGACACCTCGCCGGAGCGGACGGCTTTGACCTCTCCCGCCGCCGTCCGCACCACCAGGCTGAAATCGTCGTCCACGTCCAGAGCCTTGGCGGTCTCCCGGCCGCCGTCCGGGGAGATCAGCTGCACGGTTTTGCCCAGGTTCACGCAGTCCCTGCGGTACGCCGCCAGATACGCCGCCAGATCCCCGGCCAGCAGGTCGGCGTACAGCCTGTCCAGGGCCCGGATCTCCGCCGCCGCCAGAGCCGGACGGGACACGCTCCGCCCCAGGGCCACGGACAGGGACGTGGCCATCTCCGCCACCTCCGGGGAGAAGTCCTCCGGCCTCTGCCCCACGTTGACGCCGACGCCCAGCACCAGGTGCTGCACCCGTCCCGTCTCCGCCTCCAGGGAGAGCTCCGTCAGGATGCCGCAGAGCTTTTTTCCCCCCAGCACCGGATCGTTGGGCCACTTCAAGCCGGGGCGGACGCCGCACAGCTCCTCCACCGCGCCGCACACCGCCACGCCGGCCATGGCCGTCAGCGGCAGCAGCCGCTCCGGCGGCAGGCCGGGCCGCAGCAGCGCCGTCAGGTACACCCCCTTGCCCCGGGGGGACTGGAAGGAGCGGTCCATCCGGCCCCTTCCGGCGGTCTGGAGCTCCGCCGTCACCACGGTTCCGTCAGGCGCGCCCTCCTGGGCCAGCCGCTTCGCCTGGAGGTTGGTGGAGTCCAGCGAGTCAAAGCACCGCAGCTCCCGCCCCACCAGGGCGGTCTCCCCCAGAAAGCTCCGGATCTCCGCCTCCGTCATGGCGTCCGGCGCGGCGGCCAGGCGGTAGCCCAGGCCCGTGCGGGCCTCGATGACATAGCCCTCCCTCCGGAGGGCGTCCACCGCCTTCCACACAGCTGCGCGGCTGAGGCCCAGGCGGCGGCTCAGCTCCTCACCGGAGAGAAATTCTCCCCCGCCGCCCCGCAGCAATTCCAGCACCGTTCCGCGGCTCATAGTCCCGCCTCCTTCAAAAGGAGCCGCCGTCCCCGGCGGCCCCTTTGGATTTGCGGCTACGATATAGTCAAAACACTTGAAAATCGGTATTCCGATTTTCAAAGCGGGCGTCGCCCGCCGGCACATAAAATGTGCCGTGTTTTGCCTATGAAGTCCACCGCCAAGCCGTTTCACGGCTCTTGGGGCGCGTACGCGCCCCAAGGCTGAAAAGAAGTAAATACTTCTTTTCAACTGCGGTGACTATAATACCACATTTTTCCCCGGCTGTAAACAGGCGAATCAGACAAACCGCCCGGCCAAGGCCGGGCGGTCAGACAGCACTCGCGGAAGCGTGATCCGCAGCAGAGAGGGGGAGGAATCAATACCGGCCCAGGGAGGCGGCGGTGTCCGCGCCCTCGCTCTGGCCGAATTGGAAGTCGTTGCCCGGGAGAACGGCGTTGAGCACAATGCCGGCAATGGCCGCGATGGCCAGGCTGGTGAGGGTGATGGACACGCCCCCCACGGTGAAGGTCAGCCCGCCGGTGAAGCCCAGGCCGCACACCAGGATCACGGCGGCGATGATGAGGTTCCGGGAGTTGGTGAAGTCCACCCGGTTCTCCACCACGTTCCGCACGCCGATGGCGGAGATCATGCCGTAGAGGATGAAGCTGACGCCGCCCACGATGGCCGCGGGCATGGAGTTCACCAACGCCGCGAACATGGGGCTGAACGACAGCACCAGGGCGTAGACGGCCGCCAGGCGGATCACCCTGGGGTCGTACACCCGGGAGAGCACCAGCACGCCGGTGTTCTCGCCGTAGGTGGTGTTGGCGGGGCCGCCGAAGAGGGCGGAGAGGGAGGTGGCGATGCCGTCGCCGATGAGGGTGCGGTGGAGGCCCGGGTCCTCGATGAAGTTCTCCCCCACGGTGGCGGAGATGGCGGACATATCGCCGATGTGCTCCATCATGGAGGCCAGGGCGATGGGGGCCATGACCAGGATGGAGGAGAGGTCAAACTTGGCGACGGAGCCGGTGAAGTCGGTGAAGAAGGGCTGGAGCCCCGCCACGCTGGCGTCCCGCACGCTGGCAAAGTCGATGAGAGGCGCTCCGGCGGCCGTGGTCACCCCCGCCAGATTGGCGATGACCGCCACCAAATAGGCCCCCACCACGCCCAGGAGGATGGGGATGATCTTGACCATGCCCCTGCCCCAGATGTTGGCGACCACAATGATGGCCATGGCCACCAGGGCCAGCCACCAGCAGGTGGAGGCGTTGCTCACGGCGGAGGGGGCCAGATTCAGGCCGATGAGAATGATGATGGGCCCGGTGACCACCGGGGGCAGGTAGTGCATCACCTTGTGGACGCCCACGGCCTTGATGATCAGGGCCAGCACCACATAGAGAAGGCCCGCCACCACGACGCCGCCGCAGGCGTACTGGAGCTTTACGGCGGGGTCCATGCCGGCGTAGATACCGCTGTCCAGCCCCGCCACGGCGGCGAAGCCCCCCAGGAAGGCGAAGGAGGACCCCAGAAAGGCGGGGACCTTCATGCGGGTGCAGACGTGGAAGAAGAGCGTGCCCACGCCGGCGAAGAAGAGGGTGGTCTGAATGGACAGGGGCAGTCCGTAGGAGTTCACCAGGATGGGCACCAGGACGGTGGCGCCGAACATGGCGAACATGTGCTGCAGGCCCAGGATCAGCATCTTGGGCACGCCCAGGGTCCGGGCGTCCCGGATCGGGGCGGAGCTGTTGGTCTCTTTCATAGATTCTCTCCTCTCAGTTCTTCCGTTGAATTTGGTGCAAAAAAATACCGGCTCCAGGGCCGGTCAGAAAAGGGAAACGCCAAAAATGGAAAAGGAGGAAACCGCCGCCGCGCTCTTCACCGCTTTCAGCATGGTATCCCCTCCCCTTCATCATTTTTGCCATTATACAAAATTACAGTCCCCATTGCAAGGCTGTTTTCCCACGAAGCGGGCAGAAAAAAGCCGCTGGAAATTGTAAAAAATGACAGCGGACGGCGTCCGCTGTCATCTCAGCAATTCCGCGATCCGGGATTCCCCGTACACCGGGACCCCGTGGGCCGACAGCAGGGCGGCCGCCACGCCGTCCCCGGGCGCCAGGGCGCGGGAGAAGGTCCCGTCGTAGACGGTCCCGGAGCCGCAGGAGGGACTGCGCTCTTTCAGCACCGCCGCCTCACAGCCCAGCATCCGGCACAGGCGGAGGGCCTCCTCCGCTCCCCGGCGGTACTGGGCCGTCACGTCGGCCCCGTCCCCGGTGACCACCCGCTCTCCCTGCCGCTCCGCCGGGGGACGGGGCGTGGGCAGGCCCCCCAGCTGCTCCGGGCAGACGGGCACCAGCTCATGCCGCTGCGCCAGCCGCTCCGCCAGAGGATGGGCTTTGGACGCGCCGTCGTACCGGCAGGAACAGCCCAGCAGGCACGCGGACACCAGCAGTCTCATGCGCCCCGCCTCACTTTCCCGACAGGGCCCGCCGCTCCCGGCTGAGCTCCTGGAACAGGCGCAGGGCGCTCCAGCCCCGGTTGCGGTCCGTCAGCACCGCCTTGAGGCACTCCGGCCCCGCCCCGGCCCCGGCCAGAGCCGGCAGCAGGGCGGGCAGACGGTCCTCCAGGCCGCAGAGCACCATCATCCGTCCCCCCAGGGGCCCGCCGGCATAGGGGGCGCCGGAGCCTCCCTCCAGCCCCGCCAGGGCGGCCACGGGCCTGCCGTAGTCCCTCCGGGCCACGGACACCACCTCCGCCCCAAAGGGCTCCGCCGCGGCGCTCACCGCCAGGACAGCGGGCAGGTCGTCAAATCCAAACAGCAAAATCGTTCCGGCCATCTTCGCGCCTCCTCACACCGTCAGGGGCCGGCCATCCAGCCACGCGCCCTCCAGAGTCTCGCCCCGGTATTGCAGTTTCAGGGAGAAAAACGGCCCGCCCGCCTCCAGCAGGTCCAGAAAGATACTGTCTCCCGCCCACATGGGCAGAGACCGGAGCGCCGTTTTTTTGATCCAGGCCAGCTCCCCCTCGCCGCAGGGGACGGGAGCCCCCGTCCACGAGGAGGCGGTGAAGAGGTGCATATACTCCGTGGGCGCCTGGTCGGAGACGAAGGTGACGAGGCCCCGGTAGCGGTAGTCCGTCAGCGTCAGGCCCGTCTCCTCCCGGGTCTCCCGGAGGACGCAGTCCTCGGGGCTCTCCCCCTCCTCGCACTTTCCGCCCACGCCGATCCACTTGTCGCGGTTCAGGTCGTGTTTTTTCTTTATCCGGTGGAGCATCAGGTACTCGTCTCCCCGCTCCAGGTAGCACAGCGTCGAGTTCAGCACGGCTGTCGCCTCCTTTGCGGGTCCATTATACCCCATTTGATGGGAAAAGAAAAGGGGGGAATTGGGGGGGCCGCCTTGCAGGCGATGGGGCTGATACTCGCCCTGGCGGGCGGGGCGGAATTCAGCCATGTCGATGGCTGGGCAAATGCACCCCCCATTTTCTCTTTTCGCCGCGCCGAAAAGAGAAAACGGGCCGTGCACGGTCCAAAAGAGAAAAGGGCGCTTTGGGCACTCGCGGGAGCCTCACGCTTCGATTGAAGGGCGCGCAGGAAATTTGATGGGTAGACGCATAGACTTCCTTCTCTTCCCGCGCTTCGCGCCTAGCCAGTCCCGTGCGGGGAAGAGAGCCGGTTTACCGACGGTAGACGAACCCGGTTTCCCTAACGGGACC
>CANRYZ010000082.1 GCA_947644365.1 uncultured Oscillibacter sp.
GAAAAGAGAAATGGGGGGTGCAGCCCCCAAGCCCGCCGGGCCCCGGCGGGCTTGTTGTCCCGGCCCCGTGGGCCGGATTCCGCCAGGAATAAAAAGTCCCCGTCCCCGGCCAGAGGCCGGAGCCTCCCAATCCCACCGGTTTATAAAATTTTTTTCAACCCCCCTTGACATTGCCGCAGCGTCATGGTCTATACTCCCCATTGTCAGGAGGGATCAAACATGGAATACACCGTAAAAGCCCTGGCGGACCTGGCGGGCGTCACGCCCCGGACTCTGCGCTGGTACGACCGGCAGGGCCTTCTAAAGCCCCTGCGGACCACCGAGGCGGGCTACCGCCTCTACGGCCCCCGGGAGGTGGACCGGCTCCAGGACGTCCTCTTCTACCGGGAGCTGGGCCTGGAGCTCTCCGCCATCCGTCAAATTCTGGACGATCCGGCCTTCGACCGGCAGGCGGCGCTGCAGAGCCACCTGCGGGAGCTGGAGGCCCGGCGGGCCCGTCTGGACGATCTCATCCTGACGGTGCGAAGGACCATCGACGAGACGCAAGGAGGAGTGAAAATGTCCGACAAGGAGAAATTTGAGGCGTTCAAGCGCCGCGCCGTGGAGGCCAACGAGGCCCGGTACGGCAGGGAGATCCGGGAGAAGTACGGGGACGAGACCGTGGACCGGGCCAACGCCAGCGTCCTGGCGCTGACGGAGGAGGAGTACGCCCAGTGGAAGGCCCTGGGAGAGGAGATCAAGGCCGCCCTGGCCCGGGCCGTCCGGGCGGGAGAGGACCCGGCGGGAGCGGAGGGCCTGCGGATCGCCGCCCTCCACCGCAGGTGGCTGTCCTACTCCTGGGAATCCTACACCCCCCAGGCCCACGCGGGGCTGGGACAGATGTACGCCGCCGACGAGCGCTTCACGGCCTACTACGACCATGAGACCCCCGGCTGCGCCGCCTTTCTGCGGGACGCCATCGCCGCCTACACCGGCGGAAAATAACCGACAGCCGGAGGCTTTGGCCTCCGGCTGTTCCGCTCACTCTCCCATGACCTGAAAGACGATGTCCCGCACCCGGTCCCGGGTGTCGCACTCCACCAGGGTCAGGTTCTGCCAGGGACCCACGGTGATCTTCCCCGCCACAAAGGGGACGGTGATAAAGGGGGACAGCAGCGCCGCCTTGATGTGGGAGGAGCCGTTGTCGTCGTGCCATGTCTCGTGGTGCCAGTAGGGCACCACCCGTCCCTGCGCGTCCAGATAGGGGGAGAACACGTCCAGGGCGGCCTTGAGGTCGTGGTCCACCATGCCGGGCTCAAACTCCAGCGTGGTGAGGCCCGCCACGCCGCCGGTGGTGAAGCCGGTGACAATCCCGGCGGAGACGCCGTGCTCCCGGCACGCCGCCGTCACGGCGCTCTGGAAGTCCTCCGTCACGTCGATCATGCCCATGTGGGCCCTGGTGTGGTAGGTCTTTGTCTGGGTGTAAACTGCCATATCTGTTCCTCCCGGTGTTTTTCCATATTGTAACACACCCCGGGCCGTGTTACAATCACTTTAGGAGCCGTATTCACCACCGCTGAGCGCCGCGGCGGCGGCCTTTTCCCGCCCATCCGGCATCCCCCGGTTATGAATACGGCTTCTCAGAATTTTTTGCGGGAGGCGGCCTTATGCGAGAACAGTCCGGCACCGTCGCCGTGGACCTCCACGGCAAAACCGTCTATCAGGCGAAAACCGCCGTGGACGCCCAGCTCCGCCGGGCCGGGGGCGGCGTGTACCGCCTCCGCCTGATCCACGGCTGCCACGGCGGCACGGCCCTGCGGGACTTTATCCGCGCGGAGTACGCCCGCCATCCCAAGGTGCGCCGGATGGAGGTCTCGCCGGACGGCGGCGCCACCGACCTGGTGCTCCGCGACTTCTTCTGAGAGAAGAGGCGCTTCCGGAGGGCTCACGTCTTCCTGTTTTCCGGCTCGTCGAAGTCGATCTCAAACAGGTCGTTGGGCGTGCACTCCAGCACCTGGCAAAGGGTCTCGATCATCTCATAACGGACGGATTTCGTCTCATTGTTCACCATTCGATTGAAATTCTGGTAGCTCATTCCCAGCTGCTTGTACAGCCAATACTTTGTCTTCCCCCTTTGCCGCAGCAGCTCCAAAACAACCAATCTAGTCATATATCATTTCTCCGGTATACAATGTATACATGATATATTAGAGAGTATTCCTCTTGCAAAATAGATTATTGCATTATATAATGAATACATCAGATATAGAGGAGATGACCCATATGACAGAACGAGAAGAGCTGGAGATGTGGAAGTCCATGTACATGCGCCTGCTCCGGGGGACCGAGCAGGCCATCGACGTCCTGATCAAAGCCGAACAGGCCACGGAGGACCTGTACGTTGACGCCGGCCTCTCCCGGGAGCAATACGCCTCCGACACCGGGGACACAAAACAGTGGATTCCCGTCATGGCCGCCGGCGCCCAGCGGCAGCTCAGCTTCGCCAGACCCTTCCGGATGTCCCGGGAGGAAGAGAAACAGCTCCAGCAGAAGCTCCGCGGCCTTGAGCCCGGCAGACAGTCCGAACAATAAAAGCGCCTCCGGGGCATATCCCCGGAGGCGTTTGTCTCTTGTATCAGCCCAGCAGGGCGGCGGCGGCCTCCGGCCGGTCCCTCTCCCCGCCGGTCTCCTCCCGGAGGGCCTCGATCCAGCGGTCCAGACGGCGCAGCAGGTCCGCCCAGTCCTCCCGCTCCTCCTCCATGGCCCTGTCCTCCTTCAAACGCTCCAGCAGCTCGCTCCGGGCCTCCGTCAGGGCGGAGAGAAGGTCCTCCCCGCTCCGGACCGGGTCCGCGCCCGCCGCCTCCGCCCGGGCCGCCCCGGCGATCAGGCTCCGGTACAGGGACAGCAGCGCCTCGCCGCCCTCCTCCGCCGCGCCGCCGGAACGGTCCTCCCGCTTCCGTTCAGCCGCGTCCCGCAGGGCGTCGATCCAGCGGTCCAGGCACTTCATCAGCCGGTCCCACTCCTCCTGCTCCTTCTTCCACTCCCGGCCCTCCCGGGTCCGCTGGAGCAGCAAGAGCCGGGCGCCGTTCAGGGCGGCCAGGGGGTCCTCCCGCGCCAGGGCGCCGGGGTCCGGAGAGGCGGCGCTCCCGCCGGAGACTCCGGAGGCAAAGGGCTGGTACAGCGCCAGCAGCTCCGCCGCCTGGGCTCTGCACACGCCGCCGAAACGGCGGTCGTACCGGTGGCCGTCAATGGCGGCGAGGTAGTCCCGCCGCTGCGTCACATCGCCGCTCTCCAGCCCCGTGGGGAGTACGCCGCTCCCCAGGGCGCTCTGACAGGCCCCGGTCCTCACCAGGTGGCCGTACAGCGCCGCCAGCTCGGCATAGGAGGCGTTGGAGGGGTCGATCTCATTGACGCGGCAGGTAAAGTCGTAGGGCCCGCTGTCCGACGTGCCGGTGACGCGGACGACGGGATCGCCGGGGGTGGAGTCCGCCGTGTACTCGGCATAGATCTCCTGGGTGGTGTTGTTCCTGCCGGCGCGGCTCCCGGAGAAGACGGTGTTCCCGCCGGGCATACGGAGGTGGAACCCGGGGCCCGTGACGGCGGCGGAGGCCGACGTTCTGGCGAGCCGGTCCCGGAAGGACGCGCCCGGCGCGGGGGCCGGGCCGGCGGCGGCGCGGCGGGTCTCCGGACGGGCCGGGGTGTTGGCAAGACCTTGGATACTCATGGAGACAGCAACCTCTCTTTCACTGTGCGATAAAGACAGAGAGCGGCTCTGTGCAGCCGCTCTCTGTTCCGTGCGTCTTTGTCCTCCGCAATCCGTTGCGGGGGGTTATTTCGCGTACTCGACCACCTTGGTCTCCCGCAGGACATGGACCTTGATCTGACCGGGGTACTCCATCTCCTCCTCGATCTTCTTGGCCAGGTCCCGGGCCAGGATCACCATCTGGTCCTCGCTGACCTGCTCGGGCTTCACCATGACCCGGACCTCGCGGCCCGCCTGGATGGCGTAGGCCTTGTCCACGCCGGGATAGCTGCCGGTGATGGTCTCCAGCTGCTCCAGGCGCTTGATGTAGTTCTCCAGATTCTCCCGCCGGGCGCCGGGCCGGGCGGCGGAGATGGCGTCCGCGGCCTGCACCAGGCAGGCCACGATGGTCCTGGGCTCCACATCGTTGTGGTGGGCCTCGATGGCGTGGATGATGTCCTCCTTTTCCTTGTACTTCCGGGCGAATTCCACGCCCAGGGCCACATGGGTGCCCTCCATCTCGTGGTCCACGGATTTGCCCAGGTCGTGGAGCAGGCCCGCCCGCTTGGCGGTCTGCACGTCGGCCCCCACGTCGGCGGCCATCATGCCCGCGATGTGGGAGACCTCGATAGAATGGCGCAGGACGTTCTGGCCGTAGCTGGTGCGGTAGTGCAGGCGGCCCAGCATCTTCACCAGCTCCGGGTGGAGGTTGCGGATGCCGCACTCGAACATGGCGCGCTCGCCCTCGCTCTTGATGACGGCGTCCACCTCCCGGCGGGCCTTCTCCACCATCTCCTCGATGTGGGTGGGGTGGATGCGGCCGTCGGCGATGAGCTTCTCCAGGGCCACCCGGGCCACCTCCCGGCGCACGGGCTCGAAGCAGGAGACGGTGATGGCCTCCGGGGTGTCGTCGATGATGAGATCCACACCCGTCAGGGTTTCAATGGTGCGGATGTTGCGGCCCTCGCGGCCGATGATGCGGCCCTTCATCTCGTCATTGGGCAGGGGCACCACACTGACGGTCATCTCGGACACCTGGTCCGCGGCGCAGCGCTGGATGGCCTGGGCCACCACCTCGCGGGCCCGGGCCTCGCACTCCTCCTTCATCCGGGACTCCACCTCTTTGATCTTGAGGGCAGTCTCATGGGTCACCTCGGACTCCACCTGGTCGATGAGGTACTGCTTGGCCTCGTCGGCGGTGAAGCCGGAAATGCGCTCCAGCATCTCGGTCTGGCTGCGCTTGATGGTCTTGATCTCCTCGTTTTCCCGGTCGATGACCGCGTGCTTCTGGGCCAGGGACTCCTCTTTTTTCTCGATGGCCTCGGTTTTGCGGTCCAGGTTTTCCTCTTTCTGCTGCAGGCGGTTTTCCTGCCGCTGCAGATCGGCTCTGCGGGCTTTTTCTTCCTTCTCGTACTCGCTGCGGCTCTTTAAGATCTCTTCCTTCGCTTCCACCAGCGCCTCGCGTTTCTTCGCCTCGGCGCTCTTGATGGCCTCGTTGATAATGCGCGTACCCTCTTGCTCCGCGCTTGAGATCTCCTTCTCGGAGACTTGTTTCCGATAGCGAATACCGAGGGGAAAGAACACCGCGCCGCCGACGGCCAGCCCGATCAGGGCGCCGATCAGATATGGCATCATGTGCGTACTTCCTCCTAAAAATCGGTATCGGTTTTCCGTAATCGAATAAACGACCGGAGGGCACCCCTATCGCCCCCCGATAATTATCCGTTATCAGTTTAATCGCTTCCATGTCAACTGTCAAGGGAAATATACAAAATCTTTACCATAGAATGGTGCTTTTTCACAAATCAGACGGAGCGCCGGGCCGGCCGGGCACAGAAACCGGGGCCCTGTCCATGGGACAGGGCCCCGATCTGCCGCTTTTTTTATTGGGCGGAGGTCCCGGCGTCTCACTGGGGCTTGACGATCAGGTTCACAAGCCGGTTTTTGACCAGGATGGTCTTGACAATCTTCATGCCCTCGGTGGCCTTCTGGACCTTCTCCACCTCCATGGCGGCGGCCACCACGGCCTCCTCGCCGCTGTCCACCGGCATGGTGATGCTGCCCTTGAGCTTGCCGTTCACCTGCACCGCCATATCCACGGAAGAGGCCGCGGTCTTACTCTCGTCGTACACCGGCCACTCCGCCTGGCAGCACATCTTCTTTGTCTGCGCGGCGAAGCCCAGCGTCTCCCACAGCTCCTCGGTGATGTGGGGGGCGAAGGGGTTCAGGAGGAGCAGCAGCGTCTTCATGTCGCCCCGGGTCACGCCGTTGGCGGTGAGCTCGTTGACGGCGGTCATCATGGCGGCGATGGCGGTGTTCATCTTCAGGCTGTCCACGTCGTCCGTGACCTTCTTGATGGTTTTGTGGAGAATGGCCTCGTTAGCGGGGGTGACGTCATAGCTCTCCCCGGCGCTCTCCGCCAGGTTCCACACCCGGTCCAGGAACCGCTTGGAGCCCTTTACCGCCTCGGTGGACCAGATGGCCGCCTGCTCGAAGTCGCCCACGAACATGATATACAGGCGCATGGTGTCCGCGCCGTACTGGGCCACGATGTCGTTGGGGTTGACCACGTTGCCCCGGGACTTGGACATCTTCTCGCCGCCCTCGCCCAGGATCATGCCGTGGCTGGTGCGCTTGGCGTAGGGCTCCTTGGTGGGCACCACGCCGATGTCATAGAGGAATTTATGCCAGAAGCGGCTGTAGAGCAGGTGGAGCGTGGTGTGCTCCATGCCGCCGTTGTACCAGTCCACGGGGGACCAGTAGTCCAGGGCCTCCTTGCTTGCCAGGGCCTTGTCGTTGTGGGGGTCCATATACCGCAGGAAATACCAGCTGGAGCCCGCCCACTGGGGCATGGTGTCCGTCTCCCGCTGGGCGGGGCCGCCGCACTTGGGGCAGGTGGTGTTCACCCAGTCGGTCATCTTCGCCAGGGGGCTCTCGCCGGTGTCCGTGACCTCGTAGCTCTCCACCTCGGGCAGGAGCAGGGGCAGCTGGTCCTCCGGCAGGGGCACCCAGCCGCACTGGGGGCAGTTCACCAGGGGGATGGGCTCGCCCCAGTAGCGCTGGCGGCTGAACACCCAGTCCCGGAGCTTGAAGTTGGTCTTGGGCCGGCCGTAGCCCTCACGGGTCACGTGCTCCTTCATGGCGGGGATGGCCTCTTTCACGGTCATGCCGTCCAGGAAGCCGGAATTCACCATGATGCCCGTGTCGTCCTTCAGGACGAAGGCTTCTTTGGTGATGTCTCCGCCCTGGACCACCTCCACGATGGGCAGGCCGAATTTCGTGGCAAAGTCCCAGTCGCGCTGGTCGTGGCCGGGCACGCCCATGACGATGCCGGTGCCGTAGCCCATGAGGACGTAGTCGGAGACGAAGAGGGGCACGCGCTTGCCGTTGGCGGGGTTCACGGCCTCGATGCCGTCCAGGCGGACGCCGGTCTTCTCCTTGTTGAGCTCGCCCCGCTCGAAGTCGCTCTTGCGGGCGGCCTCGGCCTGGTAGGCGGCCACCTCGTCCCAGTTTTTGATCTGGTCCTTCCACTGTTCCAGGAAGGGGTGCTCCGGGGAGATGACCATGTAGGTCACGCCGAAGAGGGTGTCGCACCGAGTGGTGTAAACCGTCAGCTTGTCGCCGTTGGTGGCGGTGAAGTCCACCTCCGTACCCTCGGAGCGGCCGATCCAGTTGCGCTGCTGGATCTTGACGCGGTTGATGAAGTCCACGTCGTCCAGGTCGTCGATGAGCCGGTCGGCGTATTTGGTGATGGCCAGCATCCACTGGGATTTCTCCTTGCGGATGACCTCGCCGCCGC
>CANRYZ010000083.1 GCA_947644365.1 uncultured Oscillibacter sp.
TTGTGCTGGCCTATTCCGGCGGCCTGGATACATCCATCATCATCCCCTGGCTGAAAGAGAACTACAACGACCCCGAGATCATCGCCGTGGCCGCCGACGTGGGCCAGGGCGACGAGCTGGAGGGCCTGGAGGAGAAGGCCGTCAAGACCGGCGCCAGCAAGCTGTACATCGCCGACCTCACCGACGAGATGGTGGACGACGTCATCATCCCCTCTTTGAAGATGGGCGCCAGCTATGAGCAGTACCTGCTGGGCACCGCCTTCGCCCGGCCCATCATCGGCAAGAAGCTGGTGGAGATCGCCAAGGCCGAGGGGGCCGACGCCATCGCCCACGGCTGCACCGGCAAGGGCAACGACCAGGTCCGCTTCGAGCTGGCCATCAAGCGCTTCGCCCCGGAGATGACCATCATCGCCCCCTGGCGGGAGTGGTCCATCAAGGGCCGGGACGAGGAGATCGACTACGCCGAGGCCCACAAGGTGCCCCTGAAGATCTCCCGGGAGACCAACTACTCCAAGGACAAGAACCTCTGGCACCTGAGCCACGAGGGCCTGGACCTGGAGGACCCCGCCAACGAGCCCCAGTACGATAAGCCCGGCTTCCTGGAGATGGGCGTGAGCCCCGCCGCCGCCCCCGACGCTCCCACTTACGTCACCATCGACTTTGTCAAGGGAGCCCCCGTGGCCGTGGACGGGGAGAAGATGAAGGCCAGCGACATCATCCGCAAGCTGAACCGCTTAGGCGGAGAGAACGGCATCGGCCTGCTGGACATCGTGGAGAACCGGCTGGTGGGCATGAAGGACCGCGGCGTTTACGAGACCCCCGGCGGCACCATCCTCTACAGGGCCCACCAGTGCCTGGAGATGATCACCGTGGACAAGGACACCGCCCACATGAAGAGCAAGCTGGCGGTGGACTTCGCGGACCTCATCTACAACGGCAAGTGGTTCACCCCCCTGCGGGAGGCCCTCAGCGCCTTTGCCGAGGCCACCCAGGAGCACGTCACGGGCAGCGTGAAGCTCAAGCTCTACAAGGGCAACATCATCACCGCCTCCATCACCTCTCCCGAGAGCCTGTACTCCGAGGAGCTGGTGACCTTCAACGAGAGCGGCTACGACCAGACCAACGCCACGGGCTTCATCAACCTCTGGGGCCTGCCGGATACGGTTCTGGCGCTTAGAGAGCAGGGGAAGCTGTGAGCTGTAAAGAGGGGACTACGTCCCCCCTTTACGCTCCGCCGGGCGTACCCGGCGGAGCTATTCCCCCTCACCAGTCTGCGGACTGGTGACGCCGCCCAAGGCGGCTGGGGTCGTGGTGTTTTCGCCACGTACACGCCGCGGCGAAAATGATTTCAATTTATTTCTCCGCCGGCGGCGGAGAAACCAGGGGCTGCGGCCCCTGGACCCCGGGGGCCGTCGGGGACGGTGGACCGGGCCCTCTATCCGACGAAAATTTTCTGCTCAGGAGGCTTCCCGATTATGAAACTCTGGTCCGGCCGCTTCGCCAAGGACACCGACGCCTTGGTCAATGAATTGAATGAATCCATCTCCTTCGACCAGCGCCTCTACCGTGAGGACATCCAGGGCAGCCTGGCCCACGCCAAGATGCTGGGGGACTGCGGCATCATCTCCCAACCGGACGCGGCCGCCATCGCCGAGGGCCTGAACGGCATCCTCCGGGACATTGAGGCGGGGAAGGTGGAATTCACCGCCGACAACGAGGACATCCACATGAATATCGAGGCCCTGCTCACCGCCCGGATTGGCGACGCGGGGAAGCGGCTCCACACCGCCCGGTCCCGCAACGACCAGGTGGCCCTGGACTTCCGGATGTACGTCCGGCGGGAAATTCCCGTTATCGCGGGCCAGCTGCTGGAGCTGGAGAGGGTCCTCTGCCGGCAGGCCCGGCAGTACCAGACCGCCGTCATGCCCGGCTACACCCACCTCCAGCGGGCCCAGCCCATCTCCTTCGCGCAGCATCTGATGGCCTACGCCCAGATGTTCGCCCGGGACGTGACCCGGCTGGAGGACTGCGCCGGGCGGCTGAACCAGTGCCCCCTGGGCTCCGGCGCCCTGGCGGGCACCACCTATCCCATCGACCGCCGGCAGACGGCGGAGGCTCTGGGCTTTGACGCGCCCATGGACAACTCCCTGGACGGCGTCAGCGACCGGGACTACGCCCTGGAGCTGCTGTCGGATCTCTCCATTTTAATGATGCACCTGAGCCGCTTCGCCGAGGAGGTGATCCTCTGGTGCAGCTGGGAGTTTAAATTCATCGAGCTGGACGACGCGTACGCCACCGGCTCCAGCATCATGCCCCAGAAGAAGAACCCGGACGTGGCGGAGCTGGTCCGGGGCAAGACGGGCCGGGTCTACGGCGATCTCATGGGCCTTTTGACCGTTATGAAGGGCCTGCCCCTGGCCTACAACAAGGATATGCAGGAGGACAAGGAGCCGGTGTTCGACGCCGTCGACACCGTGGAGATGTGCCTGCCGGTGTTCGCCCGGATGCTGGACACCATGACCGTCCACACGGACAATATGCGGCAGGCGGCGGGGCGGGGCTTTATCAACGCCACCGACTGCGCCGACTATCTCACCAAGAAGGGGATGCCCTTCCGGGACGCCTACACAGTGACGGGCCGCCTGGTGGCGGAGTGCACGGCAAAGGGAAAGACCCTGGAGGAGCTGACCCTGGAGGAGCTGAGAGCCGCCTCGGACCTCTTCGGGGAGGATGTCTACGAGGCGCTGAAGCTGGAGAACTGCATGGCCCTGCGCCGGAGCTTCGGCGGCCCGGCGGTCAGCGAGACCACGGGGCAGATCCAGCGGATCGAGCGGTTCGTGGAGGCCCGCGGGACCTGACTTTTTTAGGAGTGATGGAATATGGGTAAGCCCATCGTCTATATCGACGGCAGGGAGGGCACCACCGGCCTCCAGATCTACGACCGGCTGGCGGAGCGGGAGGACATCGAGCTCCTCCTGATCGACGGGGAAAAGCGCAAGGACCCCGCGGAGCGGGCCCGGCTGATGAACCAGGCGGAGATCGTGTTCCTCTGCCTGCCGGACGATGCCGCCGTGGAGGCCGTGGAGCTGGTGACGAACCCCGGCACCCGGATCATCGACTGCTCCACCGCCCACCGGGTGTCCCCGGGGTGGGTGTACGGCTTCCCGGAGCTCACCGGCCAGCGGGAGAGGATCGTCTCCGCCGGGCGGGTGGCCAATCCGGGGTGCTACGCCACCGGCTTCCTCTCCCTGGCGCGGCCCCTGGTGGAGCGGGGCGTGCTCCCCGCCGGGGCCAGAGTGACCTGTCACGCCCTGTCCGGCTACACCGGCGCGGGCAAGAAGGCCATCGCCCAGTACGAGGACCCCGGCCGGGAGGCGGAGCTGGACGGCCCCCGGCACTACGCCGTCTCCCTGGGCCACAAGCACCTGCCGGAGATGGCCGCCGTGGCCGGACTGGACAGCCCGCCGCTGTTCACCCCCATGATCTGCGATTACCCCCAGGGCATGGTGGTGACGGTGCCCCTGTGGCTGGACCAGCTGAACGGGGCGCAGTCCGTCGA
Organism: uncultured Oscillibacter sp.; assembly: GCA_947644365.1. Lineage (GTDB taxonomy): Bacteria > Bacillota > Clostridia > Oscillospirales > Oscillospiraceae > Oscillibacter. The sequence continues at coordinate 3,560 of CANRYZ010000083.1, forward strand.
CACCCTGCGGGAGCTGTACGGCAGCTACTACGGCGGCAGCCCTGTGGTGGAGGTGCGCCCCGCCGGCGCCCCCGCCTGCGGCTTCATCGGCTCCAACAACCTGGCGGGGAGGGATACGCTCCAGATTTTCGTCAACGGCAGCGACCAGGCGGTGATGCTCTCCGCCCGGCTGGACAATCTGGGCAAGGGCGCCTCCGGCGCGGCGGTGCAGAACATGAATCTCATGCTGGGCTTTGCGGAGACCGCGGGGCTGAACCTGTAAAGGCTGCCCGCCTTGCAAATCGGAATACCGGTTTTCAAGTGTTTTGACTGTACAACGAACAGCGAGGTATAGAACGATGCTGAACTTCATCGACGGCGGCGTATGCGCCGCCAAGGGCTTCCGGGCCGCCGGCGTTCACGCGGGGGTCAAGACCCACGCCGCCTGGAAGAAGGACGTGGCCCTCATCGTCTCCGACGTGGACTGCGCGGCGGCGGCGGTGTTCACGAAAAACGTGGTGAAGGCCGCCCCCATCCACGTGGACATGGCCCATCTGAAGGACGGAAGGGCCCGGGCCATCATTGCCAACAGCGGCAACGCCAACGCCTGCGCCCCCCGGGGCGAGGAGAACGCGGAGCGCATGTGCGCGGCGGCGGCCAGGGCCATTGGCTGTGAGGCCGGAGACGTGCTGGTGAGCTCCACCGGCGTCATCGGCCAGACCATCAACATCGCCGCCATTGAGGCGGGCGTCCCGGCGCTGTACCAGGCGCTGGAATCGTCGCCGGAGGCCAGCGACGCCGCGGCCCACGCCATCATGACCACCGACACGGAGAAAAAGGAGGCGGCGGTGGAGACCGTGGTGGGCGGAAAGACCGTCCGCCTGGGGGGCATCGCCAAGGGCAGCGGCATGATCCACCCCAATATGGGCACCATGCTCTGCTTCCTCACCACCGACTGCGCCATCTCCTCCGCCATGATTAAAACCGCCCTGCTGGAGACGGTGAACGTCAGCTTCAACCGCATCAGCGTGGACGGCGACACCTCCACCAACGACAGCTGCATCGTCCTGGCCAACGGCCTGGCGGGCAACCCGGAGATCGTGGAGAAGGGCCCGGATTACCAGGCGTTCCTGGCGGCCCTGCGGGCCCTGTGCGTGGACCTGGCGAAGAAGATGGCCTCCGACGGCGAGGGCGCCAAGCACCTCATCACCTGCACGGTCTCCGGCGCCGCCGGCGAGCAGAGCGCGGAGACCATCGCCAAGTCCGTCATCTCCTCCACGCTGACCAAGGCCGCCATCTTCGGCGCGGACGCCAACTGGGGCCGGGTATTGTGCGCCATGGGCTACTCCGGGGAGGACTTCGACCCGGACAGGGTGGACGTCTGCTTTGCCAGCGCCGCCGGGGAGATTCCGGTGTGCCGGCAGGGCCGGGGCCTGGACTTCGACGAGGACCTGGCCAAGAAGATTCTGACGGAGCACGACGTGGAGATTCTGATCTCCATGGGCGAGGGCCAGGGAAGCTGTACCTGCTGGGGCTGCGACATCACCTACGACTATATCAAAATCAACGGGGACTACAGAACTTAAAGGGAGGGTTCTGCCTGTGATTTTGGTAATAGGTTTCCTGTTCCTTATTGCCGCTCTTTTGGGCGTTGTGGCTTTTCGGATTTCCGCGTGGTGTCTGAACAGGCGGCTGAACAGCTTGGTATATCTAGCCCTGGCCGTCTTGTGTGCTGGAACCGTTTACGGCCTCCTGCGCCTAACCAGAACCATCGTTTTTCCCGGCGACCACACTTGGTCCGTGGACTTTTTCGACGCTTCCTGGCGGGACGACGGAGTACGGTTCCTTGTCCCTTTCGGCGGGGCTTTTGCGGGCACAGCCGCCGCCCTGCTTTCTCACCGGAAAAAGAAGGGGAACCCCTAACCCCTGGGGTTTCCAAAGGGGCAGAGCCCCTTGGTTTCTTCGCTTGAAGCGAAGAAATAAATTCCAATCATCTTCGCCGCGGCGCGTACGCGGCGAAAATACCCCGACCCAGCCGCCTTGGGCGGCGTTCACCAGTCCGCACTCCAAGGGCACTCTGCCGCCGCCTGCGGCGGCTCGGGCGCAGACTGGTGAGGGGGAATCTAAAGGGGGGACCTGTCCCCCCTTTAAGGAGTGAAACGACATGTCCTCGCATGAGCAGCAGGCCCAGACCCTGATTGAGGCCCTGCCCTATATCCAGAAATTCACCGGCAAAACCGTGGTGGTGAAGTACGGCGGCAACGCCATGGTCTCCGACACCCTGCGCCGCTCCGTCATGAGCGACATCGTGCTTTTGAACCTGGTGGGCATCCGGGTGGTGGCGGTCCACGGCGGCGGGCCGGAGATCTCCGCCATGCTGAAAATGATCGGCCACGAGTCCCGGTTTGTGGACGGCCTGCGCTACACCGACGCCACCACCATGGACGTGGTCCAGGCCATCCTCTGCGGCAAGGTCAACAAGGACCTGGTGTCCCAGCTCAGCCGCCTGGGCGGCGCGGCCATCGGCCTGTGCGGCATGGACGGCGGCCTCTTCCAGGCCGTGCAGCTGGACGAGAAGTACGGCCTGGTGGGCCGGATCACCGGCGTGAATCCCGCCCCGGTGGAAAACGCCCTGGCCAGCGGCTATATCCCCATCGTGGCCACCGTGGCCCAGGGAGTGGATCAGGACACCGTCTACAACATCAACGCCGACACCGCCGCGGCCAAGCTGGCGGAGGCCCTCCACGCGGAAAAGCTGATCCTGCTCACCGACGTCCGGGGCCTTCTGCGGGACCCCCGGGACGAGGAGACGCTGATCCACGTGGTCCGCACCGGCGAGGTGCCGGAGCTCATTGAGACCGGCGTCGTCTCCGGGGGTATGATCCCCAAAATGGAGTGCTGCGTGGACGCCATCCGCGGCGGCGTGGAGCGGGTCCACATCCTGGACGGCCGCATTCCCCACTCCATCCTCATTGAGCTGCTCTCGGACAGGGGCATCGGCACCATGCTGAAAAGGGAGGAATGACCATGACTTCTCAGGAGATCAAAAGCCTGACCGATCAATATATCATGAACACCTACGGCCGCTTTCCCGTGGCGATCGACCACGGAGAGGGCGCGCGGCTCTACGACCCGGAGGGCCGGGAGTACGTCGACTTCACCAGCGGCATCGGCGTCACGGACCTGGGCTACGGGTATCAGCCCTGGGCAGACGCCGTGGCGGCCCAGGCGAAAAAGCTGAACCATGTGTCCAACCTCTTCTATACCGAGCCCGCCGCCCGGCTGGCGGAGGTCCTGTGCGGCCGCACGGGCATGAGCTGCGTGTTCTTCGCCAACGGCGGCGGCGAGGCCAACGAGGGCCTGATCAAGCTGGCCCGGAAGTACAGCTTCGACAAATACGGCCAGGGCCGCAGCACCATCATCACGCTCAAAAACTCCTTCCACGGCCGGACCATCACCACGCTGAAGGCCACGGGCCAGGACGTGT
>CANRYZ010000084.1 GCA_947644365.1 uncultured Oscillibacter sp.
GCGATCTTCCGCCACATGTCCCAACCGCCGCCGGGCTTGATCTCGGTGTTGTAGGCGGCGGGCTCGTTCTGGGAGCCCATGGAGGAGTTCTCCACGCAGCCGCCGTTGGTGATGAACACCAGGTCGTTCTCCGTCAGGTCCACAAACGCCGGATCGCCCTCCCGCAGCAGCTCGATACGCTTTGCCAGCTTGCGCTGGGGGGTGCAGTCGAACTCCACGTTCACCACCTTGGTGTTGTAGTGGAACTGGACGCCGTGGTCCTCCAGGTACTTGACCATGGGGAGGATCATGGACTCATACTGGTTGTAGCGGGTGAACCGCAGGGCCTTGAAATCCGGCAGGCCGCCGATGTGGTGGATGAAGCGCTTGATATACCGCTTCATCTCCAGGGCGCTGTGCCAGTTCTCAAAGGCAAACATGGTGCGCCAGTAGAGCCAGAAGTTGGAGTTGAGCACCTCATCGTCGAAGTAGTCGGTGATGCGCTTGTCGTACAGGTCCTCGTCGGGGGTGAAGAACAGGCGCATGATCTCCATGGCCGCCTTGTCGGAGACGGCGAACTTGCCGTCGGTGTGGGCGTCCTGGCCCCGGTTCTCGGTGGCCCGGCAGAGGGAGTAGTTGGGGTCCTTCTTGTTGAGCCAGTAGTATTCGTCCAGGACGCTGACACCCTCGGTCTCGATGGAGGGGATGGAGTGGAACAGGTCCCACATGACCTCGAAGTGGTTGTCCATCTCCCGGCCGCCCCGCATGACGTAGCCCACGTTCTCGAACTTCCACCCGTCGCAGGCCCCGCCGGGGATGGGGTCCTTCTCGTAGATGTGGATGTGCTCGCCCTGCATCTGGCCGTCCCGGACCAGGTAGCAGGCGGCGGTGAGAGCCGCCAGGCCGGTGCCGATGATATAGGCCGATTTGTCGTCAACGCCCTCGGGCTTCTGGGGACGGGCGAAGGCCTCATAGTTGCCGCTGGAATAGTACATGAAGAAACATCCTTTCAAAATTGTTTTGTGGGGTTTTCGTGGTCCTATCATAGGATAACACGCGGCCTTTTACAATAAACAAAATGCCTCGCGTGGTGAAAAACTCAACACACGAGGCATTTTGTCTGAGATACTTTTTCTTGAAAGAAAAAGTATCCAAAAAGAACTTTAACGCGCTCTGGCTGCGGCTGCTGGTCCGGCATTGCCGCACGGTGACGGGGGATGTTTCTGTTCGGTCATCCGCCGATCTGGTTCATGTTCCGATGGGCCTCCGAGCGGACCTGGGCGGAGAGTACCCCGTGCTGCTCCGGTTTGTGCAGGATGGCCCGCTCCAGCCGGCGGCGCAGGGCCTCGCCGTGGAGTCCCCGGACCGGGATCTCTTCCCGGGAGTGGAGGCAGGGCTTCACCCGGCCGTCCGCCGTCAGGCGGATGCGGTTACATTGGTCACAGAAGCAGCGGCTCAGAGGACGGATGAGTCCCACCGTCCCCGCCGCACCCGGCAGGCGGTAGCGCTGCGCTACACCGCCGTCCTCCGGCAGACGCTCCAGCTGCGGCAGGTGCTCCAGCACGGCCTCACAGGGCAGATATGCCTCCGGGGGAAATCCGGTCGTGTCGCCGATGGGCATCAGCTCGATGAACCGGACTTCCACCGGCTCCCGCTCCGTCAGCGACGCCAGAGCGGGGATCTCATCGTCGTTAATGCCGCCGATCAGCACGCAGTTGAGCTTCAGCGGCGTCAGCCCCGCCGCCCGGGCCGCCTGGATCCCGGCCAGGGCGTCCTCCAGTCTGCCAACCCGGGTGATGCGTTGGTACTTCTCCGGGTCCAGGGTGTCCAGGCTGATGTTCACCCGGTCCACCCCCGCCGCCTTCAGTTCCGGGGCCAGGTCCGGCAGTAGGACGCCGTTGGTGGTCAGGGTCAGCTCCTCCAGCGCCGGGATCCCGCGCAGCTTCCGGCACAAAGGCACGATTCCCCGCCGCACCAGGGGTTCGCCGCCGGTGAGCCGGATCTTCCGTATCCCCAGCTCTGCCGCCGCCCGGGCGATCTCCTCGATCTCCTCGAAGGAGAGGATCTGGCCGTGCTCCCGCTTTTGCACGCCCTCCGGCGGCATACAGTAGGTACAGCGCAGATTGCACAGGTCCGTCAGGGAGATGCGCAGATAGGTGATCTCCCGCTCAAATGTGTCCCTCAAAACGCTCCCCCTCCCGCCATGCGCATACGGCCCCCGCCTCTATTCGTACAGCTCCTGCTCCATGACGCACTCGCTCTTGAGCTTCCCCACCAGAAATTGCAGGGCGTCCACCACCCGCGGGCGGATGTCGCCGCCAACCAGGACGAGCATGATGTCGTCGCCCACGGCCAGCTCTCCCTCGCCCAGCCAGGCCCGCACATAGTAAATGCCCTCCCTTCGCCCGGTCTCCTTCACGGCGGCCTCCAGCTTCTCCCGGTCATAGGAGAAGCGCATCCCCCGCACCCGGCGGACGTGCGCGCCGTCCCGGACCGCCGCCCGGGCGGTTTCCCGGACCACGCCGTTGTGGGAGAGATACATTCCAATCTTTCCCGCCTCCGGGCTGGCCTTGGCCTCCCGAAGCCACCGGTCCAGGGAGGGCTGCGTCCCCTTCGCCACCGGCGAAGCGCAGTCCGCCGAGCCGCTGGAGCGGAGCATTTCCACGCCGTGCTCCAGCGCCCCCAGCACCGCCAGCAGGTTCTCCCTGGCGGCTTTTTCGCTGCCCGGGAGGTTGACGATCAGCGTCCGCTTCCGGATGCCCGCCGCGCTCCTGGAGAGACAGCCCCGGGGGGTGATGCGCATACTCTCCGCCCGCATGGCCTCGGGGATGCCGGGGGTCTCCCGCTCCACCACGGCCAGGGTGGCCTCCGGGGTCACATCCCGGGGGGAGAAGCCCGTGCCGCCGGTCGTGAGCACGAGAGGGACCTGCCGCTCATCCGCGCAGTCGATGAGGGCCGCCTGAATCTGCGCCCCGTCGTCCGGCAGAACGGCGGTGTGGACCACCTTCCAGCCATGTTCCTCCAATATTCTGCAAATCTCCGGACCGCTGGTGTCCTCCCGCTCGCCTCGAAAGCCCTTGTCACTGATGGTCAGCACGGCCGCTGTATGGTTCATTCCGTCTCCTCCCTCCGAAAATCTCCATGAACACCCCCGGTCTTCTCCAAGAGCCGGATGTCCGAGATCACAATGTCCCTCTGGATAGCCTTGCACATGTCGTAGACCGTAAGCGCCGCCGTGGCCGCCGCAGTCAGCGCCTCCATCTCCACGCCGGTCCGTCCGCCGCAGCGGACGGAGGCCCGGATGTCCACGCAGCAGCGCTCCTCGTCCAGACGGAGCTTCAGATCAATCCCCTCCACTTGTACCGGGTGGCACATGGGGATCAGATCCGGCGTCCGCTTGGCCCCCATGATGCCCGCTACCTGGGCTACCGTGAGCACATCGCCTTTTTTCACTCCGCCACTCCGGATGAGAGCGAAGGTCTCCCGGTTCACATACACCCGGGCCCCGGCCTCCGCCGTGCGGCGGGTGGGCATTTTCTCCCCCACATCCACCATCCGGGCCCGGCCCTGTTCATCGAAATGGGTAAAATCCTTCATTCGCTCTCACCTCTTGCGCCCCCTGCGATTCGGGGGCCTGCCGGTTTTGGCGGAACGCTTTTCGGCGGGCTTCTCCCCCGGCCTCCGGCGGGGACCGTCATTCGCCCGTTTGCCATCCGACCGGCCGGTCCGCGCCTCCGCCTGCGGATGCGCCAGGGGACGCACCAGGCAGTCCTTCCCGTATCCGATCAGATCCTCCCGGCCCGCCCTGTGCAGCGCCTCTACCACCAGCCTCCGCATTTCCGGGCGCTTCCATTGCAGCAGCGCCCTTTGCAGGGCCTTGTCGTGGGGGCTCTTCGCCACGTACACCGGCTCCATAGTCCGGGGGTCAAGCTCCGTATACCACATGCAGGTGGACAGGGTCCCGGGGGTGGGGTAGAAGTCCTGGACCTGTTCCGGCTGGCGGCCCGTCCTGTTGAGGAATACCGCCAGCTCCACGGCGTCGTTCAGCGTGCACCCCGGGTGGCTGCTCATAAGGTAGGGCACCAGGTACTGCTCCAGGCCATAGCGCTGGTTGAGCCGCTGGTACTTCTCCTTGAACCGCTCGTAGACCTCAAAATGGGGCTTGCCCATGTAGTCCAGCACCTGGGCGGAACAGTGCTCCGGGGCCACCTTCAGCTGGCCGGACACATGGTAGCGCACCAGCTCGGACAAAAATTCGCTGTTCTTCTCGCACAGCAGGTAGTCGAACCGGATGCCGCTGCGGATGAACACCTTCTTCACGCCCGGCACCGCCCGGACCTTCCGCAGGAGGGCCAGATAGTCGGCGTGACTGGGGTCCAGATTCTTGCAGGGCGTGGGGGCCAGGCAGGAGCGGTTTTTGCACATGCCGTTCTTGAGCTGCTGCCGGCAGGAGGGGTGGCGGAAATTGGCGGAGGGCCCGCCTACGTCGTGGACGTAGCCCTTGAACTTGGGGTCCCGGGTGAAACCCTCCACCTCCCGGACCACGCTCTCGTGGCTGCGGGAGGTAATCATCCGCCCCTGGTGGAAGGCCAGGGAGCAGAAATTGCACCCGCCGAAGCACCCCCGGTTGTGGGTGACGGAGAAGCGCACCTCCTCGATGGCGGCCACACCACCTTGCGCGTCGTACATGGGATGGACCTCCCGGGCGTAGGGCAGCTCGGCCACCGCGTCCAGCTCCTCCCGGGAGAGGGGCATGGCGGGGGGATTGACCACCAGGGTACGGTCCCCGTGGCGCTGGAGGATGGCCCTGCCCCGGATGGGGTCGTGCTCCTCGTATTCGATCTTGGTGGCCAGGGCGTAGTCCCGCTTGTCCGAGACCACCAATTCAAAGGACGGGACGGTGACGCTCTCGCAGGCGCAGACGGGCTCCCTTGCGGCGTAGGCGGTGCCCCGGACGTCCGTCAGGCTCTCCACCGGCTCTCCCTTGGCGAGACGATGGGCGATCTCCCGGGTGGCCCGCTCGCCCATGCCGTAGACCAACAGGTCCGCCTGGGCGTCAAAGAGGATGGAGCGGCGCACGGCGTCGTCCCAGTAGTCGTAGTGGGCGAACCGCCGGAGGCTGGCCTCCAGGCCGCCGACGACAATCGGGACCTCCGGGAACGCCTCCCGGGCCCGGTTGGCGTAGACGATGGTGGGGCGGTCGGGCCGGAGGCCCATCCGGTTTCCGGGGCTGTAGGCGTCGGAGGAGCGGCGCTTTTTGGCGGCGGTGTAGTGGGCCACCATGGAGTCGATGTTGCCGCCCCCGATGAAGACCCCGTAGCGGGGCTTGCCCATGGCGCGGAAGGCGTCCGCACTGTGCCAGTCCGGCTGGGCCAGCACGGCCACCCGGTAGCCCTCGGCCTCCAGCACCCGAGCGATGATGGCGGTGCCGAAGGAGGGGTGGTCCACGTAGGCGTCGGCAGTGACCACCAGGAAGTCATAGTACCACCAGTCCCGGCTCTGCATGTCCTCCCTGCTGACGGGAAGGAAGTTAAATGTATCCATCACCACGCCCCAATCTCCGGGATCTCCCGGACCACCCGCCGCAGGTCCATGGACATATCCGCGCCCGCGGGGACAAAGCCATACTTGGCGAAATAGCCCCGCAAATTCTCCGGGCAGGTCAGGACCAGCGTCTCCCGCCCCCGGGTCCGGGCGTACTGCACGGCCTGTCCCAGCAGCTGGATGCCGTAGCGCTGGCCCCGCAGGGGAGGAATGAGCTCGTATTCGGTAATCCGCATCGCCTCCGGCTCCAGGGCCACGGCGACACGGCCCACAATGTCCTCCTCCAGCATGGCCAGGGCGTCCCGGCCCTCCTCGTCGTCCCGAAGCGTGCGGAACCACAGTCCCGGCTCGGTGGCGGCGTCGTCCTTGTGCCAGCTCTGGCGGCGGAAGGTGGAGACGGCGGCGGGCAGATGGGAGGCGTCGTCCCGGAACACGACCCTGATATGGTCCCCCTCTGCCTCCAGGAGGGAGACCGCCGTGTTGTCCCCGTGGCCGGTGGACCCGATCTCCTCCAGGGTCATGCCCTGGAGGGTCCCCAGGAGGGTCCGGAGGGCCGCGCCGTGGCTGGCGGCGGCCACGACGCCGCCGGGGTTCTCCGCAGCGATCCGGCGGATGCCCTCCAGCATCCGGTCCCGGACCTGGGCGAAGGACTCGGCGCCCTCCGCGCGCCAGCGGGGGGGATTTTTATTGAAGTCCACGTACATCTGCTGATCCAGGCGCTGGATCTCGCCCCAGGTCAGCTGCTCCCAGGCGCCCAGACGGATCTCCCGCAGCAGCGGGAGGGGCCGGAAGGGCAGCTTCCGGGGGACATAGAGGGCGGAGGCCGTGGTGTGGGTACGGGTGAGGTCGCTGCCGTACACCGCGTCCAGGGGTTCGTTTTTGAACCGTTCCCGTAGGTAGGCCAGCTGGCGGTAGCCCTGGGGGGTGATGGTGCTGTCGTACTGGCCGTGGGCGATGCGGAAGAGGTTGCCCTCCGCCTCGGCATGGCGAACAAGAAAAATTTTTGTTGTCATAGTGGTTTCCTCTGCGGCCCTGCGGGCCGCCCCGCTTCCTTCTTTTTATAGATTCGCCCTGCCGGGCGGGGCTTACTTTTCGCGCACGCGAAAAGTAACAAAAGCGTGCTCAAGGGGGCTACGCCGCCCTTGAGAATCCCCTGACTACGGGGGTGTTTATTTACGCTACGACCTTTAGATTTCCGGTCTATCTCCGGTGCTGTGGGCCGATGCCGGTGCTTACTTCTGCGCACAGTTCTAACGATGGTACTGGTTGCCTCGCGGCACTCGGCACGGGGGTCCCTGCGGGGAGCTTCCGTTAGACACTCCCCCTTGCAGGGAGTACCCCTTTGAAAGGGCGTCAGCCG
>CANRYZ010000085.1 GCA_947644365.1 uncultured Oscillibacter sp.
GCTCCTTGGCGTGGGCCTGGAACTGGGGCAGCTGGTCGCCGAAGACCTTGGCGGCGTCCGGGCTGGCGGTGAAGGCCACGATGTCGTCCACGGACATGATGCTCTCTTCCAGCAGCTTCACGTACTCCCTGGTGGCCTCGCTGTTGGCGGCGCCGTCCTCCATGGTATCCAGCCACTTCTGGGCGGCGTCCTTCAGGCCCTGATAGGTGTGGGGCACCGCGATGAGCTGCTTCGTGAGGTCGGTCAGACGGGCGCGGGTGGCCTGATAGCCCAGATACATGCCCAGGCCGTGCTCGGCGTTGTCCTCGAACAGGGAGTTGGACCAGGCGGGGCCGTGGCCGTCCGCGTTGGTGCTGTAGGGAGAGGTGGCCGCGGGACCGCCCCAGATGGAGGAGCAGCCGGTGGCGTTGGAGATGTACATCCGGTCGCCGAAGAGCTGGGTGATGAGACGGGCATAGCTGGTCTCGGCGCAGCCGGCGCAGGAGCCGGAGAACTCCAGCAGGGGCTTGCGGAACTGGCTGCCCTTGACGGTGTTATCCTGCATATCCTTCTTCTCAGCCACGTTGGCCTCGCAGTAGTTGAAGGCCTCCTGCTGGGCGGCTTCCTGCTCCTGGGGCTGCATGCTCAGGGCGCCCACGGGGCACACGCCCACGCACACGCCGCAGCCCATGCAGTCCAGAGGACTGACGGCCATGGTGTACTTGTACACGCCCTTGCCCTTGCCGGCCTTCACGTCCACGATCTTGGCGCTGGCGGGGGCGTTCTTGGCCTCCTCCTCGGTCAGGGCGTAGGGACGGATGGTGGCGTGGGGGCAGACATAGGCGCAGTTGTTGCACTGGATGCACTTGGTGGAATCCCAGTTGGGGACCGTCACGGCCACGCCGCGCTTCTCATAGGCGGCGGCGCCCAGCTCGAACTGGCCGTCCACGTGCTTGACGAAGGCGGAGACGGGCAGGCTGTCGCCGTCCATCTTGCCCACGGGATTGAGGATGGTCTTGACCTGCTCCACCAGCTCCGGGCGGCCCTCCAGCGCGGTGGCGTCGGGGGCGTCCTGGGCGGTGGCCCAGTCGGCGGGCACCTCAAACTTCTTGTAGGCGGTGGCGCCGGCGTCGATGGCCTTGTGGTTCATATCCACCACGTCCTGGCCCTTTTTCAGGTAGGAGTGGGTGGCGGCGTCCTTCATGTAGCCGATGGCCTCGCTCTCGGGCATGACCTTGGCCAGGGAGAAGAAGGCGGACTGGAGAATGGTGTTGGTGCGCTTGCCCATGCCGATCTCCTTGGCCAGGTCGATGGCGTTGATGGTGTAGACCTGGATGTTGTTCTCGGCGATGTAGCGCTTGGCCACGGCGGGCATGTGCTTGTTGATCTCCTCGTCAGACCACTGGCAGTTGATGAGGAAGGTGCCGCCGGGCTTCACATCCCGGACCATGGGGAAGGCCTTGATGATGTAGGCGGGCACGTGGCAGGCCACGAAGTCGGCCTTGTTGATGTAGTAGGGGGCGCGGATGGGCTGGTCGCCGAAGCGCAGGTGGCTGACGGTGACGCCGCCGGTCTTCTTGGAGTCGTACTGGAAGTACGCCTGGACGTACTTGTCGGTGTGGTCGCCGATGATCTTGATGGAGTTCTTGTTGGCGCCCACGGTGCCGTCGCCGCCCAGGCCCCAGAACTTGCACTCGATGGTGCCGGCCGCCGCGGTGTTGGGGGCCTTGTGCTCCTCCAGGCTCAGGTGGGTCACGTCGTCCACGATGCCGATGGTAAACTGACGCTTGGGCGCGGCCTTGGCCAGCTCCTCATACACGGCGAAGACGCTGCGGGGCGGGGTGTCCTTGCTGCCCAGGCCGTAGCGGCCGCCGATAACGGTGACGTCGTTCCTCCCGGCGTTGGCCAGGGACGCCACCACGTCCACGTACAGGGGCTCACCCAGGGAGCCGGGCTCCTTGGTGCGGTCCAGCACGGCGATCTTCTTGGCCGTGGCGGGGATGGCCGCCAGCAGCTTGTCGGCGCGCCAGGGGCGGTACAGGCGGACCTTGATGAGGCCTACCTTCTCGCCGTGGGCGTTCATGTAGTCGATGACCTCCTCGGCCACGTCGCAGATGGAGCCCATGGCGATGATGACGCGGTCGGCGTCGGCGGCGCCGTAGTAGTTGAAGAGCTGATAGTCGGTGCCCAGCTTCTCGTTGATCTTGCCCATGTACTTCTCCACCACGCCGGGCAGAGCGTCGTAGTAGGGATTGCAGGCCTCACGGTGCTGGAAGAAGATGTCGCCGTTCTCGTGAGAGCCCCGCATGTTGGGCCGCTCGGGGTTGAGCGCGTGCTTGCGGAAGGCGTCCACCGCCTCCATGTCGCACATCTCCTTCAGGTCCTCATAGTCCCACACGGCCACCTTCTGGATCTCGTGGGAGGTCCGGAAGCCGTCGAAGAAGTTGATGAAGGGAACGCGGCCCTTGATGGCGGCCAGATGGGCCACGGGGGCCAGGTCCATGACCTCCTGCACGTTGCCCTCGGCCAGCATGGCGAAGCCGGTCTGGCGGCAGGCCATGACGTCGGAGTGGTCGCCGAAGATGTTCAGCGCGTGGCTGGACACGGTGCGGGCGGACACGTGGAACACGCAGGGCAGCAGCTCGCCGGCGATCTTGTACATATTGGGGATCATCAGCAGCAGGCCCTGAGACGCGGTGTAGGTGGTGGTCATCGCGCCGGCGGCCAGAGAGCCGTGGACCGTGCCGGAGGCGCCGGCCTCGGACTGCATCTCGCACACCTTCACGGTGGTGCCGAAGATGTTCTTCTGACCAGCGGCAGCCCACTGGTCCACCAGGTCCGCCATGGGAGAGGACGGGGTGATGGGATAGATACCCGCCACTTCGGTAAACGCGTAGCTGACATACGCCGCCGCGTTGTTACCGTCCATGGACTTGAACTTTCTTGCCATAAACACTTACCTCCTATAAATCGCTGCCCTGGGGCAGCATCTTGCCAAACACATGGGCTCCGGGGCCGTTGCCCTCAAAACCCCATGCGCCGCCATTATATCACAGGTTGTCTGGACTGTAAACTGGCACTTTGTTATTTTTTACACAAGAATTTCCCTTTTCTGCGGATGGGACAAAACCACCCCGTTTTTTTTGGCACTTTTCCAAAAAGTGTTTCCCATAGAAACAGGTTTGTGATATAGTGGTAGAAAACGCAACGGGAGGTGCCGCGTCCATGGTGGTGAGCGTGCGGTCTCTGGGACTGAACGGAATATCCGGGTACGAGGTCAGCGCGGAGTGCTTCCTCTCCGGGGGGCTTCCGGCCTTCGACGTGGTGGGCCTTCCCGACGCCGCCGTGCGGGAGGCCCGGGAGCGGGTCCGGGCGGCGGTGAAAAATTGCGGGGCCAAGTTTCCCGTCAGCCGCATCACGGTAAATCTGGCCCCGGCAGACCGGAGAAAGGCGGGAACCCTCTACGACCTGCCCATTCTGGTGGGGCTGCTGGCCGCCGCCGGGGAGCTGCCGCCTCCGCCGGAGGACGCCGCCTTTCTGGGAGAGCTGTCCCTGGCCGGCACGGTGCGGGGCGTCAACGGCGTGCTGCCCATGGCCATGAGGGCCCGGGAGGCCGGCGTCCGCCAGCTGTTCGTCCCGGCGGAAAACGCCGCCGAGGCCACGCTGGCCGGCGGGCTGACGGTCTACGGTGTGGAAAACGTCCAATCCCTGGCGGCCCACCTCCGGGGGGAGGCCCCCCTCTCCCCCGCGCCGGTCTGGGAGCCCCGGGGAGACGAGGCTCCCCTGCCGGACCTGCGGGACGTGATGGGCCAGGAGAACGTAAAGCGGGCGCTGGAGATCGCCGCCGCCGGGGGCCACAATCTGCTGATGATCGGCTCCCCCGGGGCGGGCAAATCCATGCTGGCAAAGCGGCTCCCCTCCATCCTGCCGGACCTGAGCCGGGCGGAGGCCCTGGAGACCTCCGGCATCTGGTCCGTGGCGGGCATGGCGGACCCCCGGCGGCCCCTGCTGGTCCGCCGGCCCTTCCGCTCCCCCCACCACACCGCCTCCGCCCCCGCCCTGGCGGGAGGCGGCCCCGCCATGCGGCCCGGGGAGATCTCCCTGGCCCACAACGGCGTGCTGTTTCTGGACGAGCTGCCGGAGTTCCGCCGGGACGTGCTGGAGGCATTGCGCCAGCCCCTGGAGGATGGGGAGGTCACGGTGGCCCGGGTGGGCGGCACCCTGCGGCTCCCCGCCCGGTTCCAGCTGGTGTGCGCCATGAACCCCTGCCGCTGCGGCTGGCGGGGGCACCCCGACCGCCGGTGCACCTGCTCGGACCGGGAGGTTGCCAGATACGTGGAGAAGATCTCCGGTCCCCTGCTGGACCGCATCGACCTCCACGTTGCCGTCCCCTCGGTGGAGTACGAGGCCATGCGCCGCCGGGAGGCGCCGGAGCCCTCCGCCGCGGTGAAGGCCCGGGCGGAGGCCGCGCGGGCCGTCCAGTCCCGGCGGCTTGCCGGAACCGGGGCTGCCTGCAACGCCCAGATGTCTCCGGCCATGGTGGGGGAGTTCTGCCGTCTGGACGGGGCGGGGGAAAAGCTCCTCAAAGCCGCCTTTGACCGCATGGGCCTCACGGCCCGGTCCCACGACCGGGTGCTGCGGGTGGCCCGGACCATCGCGGACCTGGAGGGGGAGGAGAACATCGGCCCCGCCCATCTGGCGGAGGCCCTCCAGTACCGGAATACGGATATATTAAAAGGATGAAGGCTGGCGGTCTGAGAGACCGCCAGCCTTTCCCGTGCCGGCTTCACCGGATGAAGTTCATCATAGGCCGGGGATCGCCCGCCGGGGCGGGCACCGCCGTGTCGCGGAGGACCTTTACCATCCAGGCCATGTTCCTCCCCAGCTTCCGGGCCACCGCCATGCCCTCCTCGTCCCCCAGGACCTCTCCGGGGTCCGCGCCGTGGACGGCGCCCCAGTAGTCGGAGGTGACGATGAGCATCTCCATGGCGTCCATGGCGCCCAGCAGCTGCTGGTAGGTCTCCATGCCGCCGCTGCGGCGCAGGGTGCACAGCGCCCCGCCCACCTTATGGCGGAGCTGGTTGTCCCCGCAGCCCGCCGCCAGCATCAGGCGGTCCAGCACGCACTTCATCCCCCCGGCGACGCCGCCGTGATACACCGGGGAGGCCAGCAGAATGCCGTCGGCCCCGATGCAGGCGGCGATGATGTCGTTCACCCCGTCGTCGTCCCGGACGCAGCGGAGGCTGCCGGTGTTCAGGCAGTGGTAGCAGGCCATGCAGGGCCGGACGTCGGGGCCGGGCTGAAAGACCTGAAACTCCACGCCGGCGGCCGTCACCTCCCGGCCCACGGCCTCCAGGCACTGGGCGGTGTTGCCGTTTTTGCGGGGGCTTCCGTTGATGGCGACAATTTTCATAAAAGAGCCTCCTTATCATTGATGTATGTATTGTACCGAAAACTGCCGGACATTGCAAGGATTTGAATTTGTTCAAAAAGGGGCTTTTTCTCCCGGGGGAAACGTGGTATGATACGAGGCAGAAAATCAGGATTTCAAAAGTCATGGAGGAATCCCCTATGAACAACAACGAAATGCTGCTCTTAAAGCTGGGCGAGGTGGTCCTGAAAGGCCAGAACCGCCGCTCCTTTGAGGACCGGCTGGTGGCCAACGTGGCCCGCCGCCTGAAGTCCTGCGGCAGCTTCCAGGTCTACATCCGCCAGAGCACCATCTACGCCGAGCCCACGGGCGAAAACTGCGACATGGAGGCGGCTTTCGCCGCCTCCCGGCAGGTGTTCGGCGTGGTGAGCGTGGCCCGGGCGGTGCCCTGCGAGAAGACGGTGGAGGCCATTGTGGAGACCGCGAGGAATTACCTGGCGGACGCCTTCGCCTCCGCCCGGAGCTTCAAGGTGGAGAGCAAGCGGGCGGACAAACATTATCCCATGAACTCCATCCAGGTCTCCCAGGCCGTGGGCGGCGAGCTGGCGGAGGCGTTCCCCCGGGTGGAGGTGGACGTCCACAACCCGGAGCTCACCGTCCACGTGGAGATCCGGGAGAAATACGCCTACGTCCACGCCCCCGCCGTCCCGGGAGCGGGCGGGCTCCCCGTGGGCATGGGGGGCCACGCGGTCAGCCTGCTCTCCGGCGGGCTGGACAGCCCCGTGTCCTCCTGGATGATGGCCCGCCGGGGAGTGGAGCTGGAGATGGTCCACTTCGTCTCCCCGCCCTACACCTCCCAGCAGGCCCAGGACAAGGTCCTGGAGCTGGCCCGGCTGCTGACGGCGTACTGCGGCCGCCTCCGGGTCCATATCGTGCCCTTCACGGAGATCCAGGAGGAGATTCGGAAAAACTGTCCCGAGGAGTATTTCACCCTCATCATGCGCCGCTTTATGATGCGCCTGGCTCAGGCCATAGCGAAGCGGGCGGGAGCCAAGGCCCTGATCACCGGCGAATCCTTGGGCCAGGTGGCCAGTCAGACCATGATGGCCCTGGCGGTCACGGACGACGTGACGGAGATGCCGGTTCTACGGCCTCTCATCGGCATGGACAAGGTGGAGATCATTCGGATGTCCCGGGAGATCGGCACCTACGACACCTCCATTCTGCCCTATGAGGACTGCTGTACGGTGTTCACGCCCCGGCATCCGGCCACCCGGCCGAGGGTGGAGGACGTCCGCGCGGCGGAGGCGAAGCTGGATGTGGAGGCTTTGGTGGCTAGGGCCCTGGAGGGGGAGAGTTGGGTCAGGGTGAAAGCCTGAGATGTTGTGTTCGCCCTTGCGGGCGGGGCGGATTTCAGCCATGATGATGGCTGGGCAGATGCACCCCCCATTTCTCTTTTCTCTGTCT
>CANRYZ010000086.1 GCA_947644365.1 uncultured Oscillibacter sp.
GGGTTGCCCTTGTGGGAGTCGTAGTCCTTGCGGAAGACGAAGCTCACCAGCCGCCTCTCCGCCGAGACGATGGGCAGGGCGTTGAGCTTGCGGTCCCAGATGATGTCGTTGGCCTCCTTGAGGCTGGTGCCCTCCGGGGCGCAGATGAGCTTGTCAAAGGGGGTCATAAAGTCCGTCACCGGCGTGGCGGGGTCCATGCGGCTCACCCGGTAGTCCCGGCTGGTGACAAGGCCCACCAGACGGCCCTCCGCCGTGCCGTCCTCGGTGACGGCCATGGTGGAGTGCCCGGTGCGCGCCTTGAGGGCCAGCACGTCCGCCAGGGTGTCGCTGGCGCGGAGGTTGGAGTCGCTGGAGACGAAGCCCGCCTTGCAGCTCTTCACCCGGCGGACCATCTCCGCCTGCTGCTCCACGGGCTGGGAGACATAGATGAAGGCGATGCCGCCCTCCCTGGCCAGGGCCACGCCCATCTTCTCGCCGGACACGGCCTGCATCACGGCGGAGACCATGGGCACGTTCATGGTGAGGGGGCACTCCTCCCCCCTGCGGAATTTCACCACCGGGGTCTTGAGAGAGACGTTGGCGGGAACGCACTCCGAGGAGGAGTAGCCGGGGACCAGGAGATACTCGGAGAAGGTGCGGGAGGGTTCGGAGAAGAAATAGGCCATAGTACACCTCGTTTATTAAAATGATGGGAATTTACAGGTCCAGTCCCAGGTAGATGGTGGAGTCCAGGGGGCTGTCGTTGTAGCGGGAGATGGGGTGGAAGCCGAAGCGGCGGTAGAGGCCCAGGGCGCTGCCCATAAAGGGCAGGGTGTCCAGGAGCATCTGCCTGTAGCCGATCGCCCGGGCGTCCTCTATGAGCCGCCGCAGCAGGGCTTCGCCGATCTGACGGCCCCGGAAGGCGGGGCGGACATAGAGGCGCTTCAGCTCACACCGATTCTCGTCCAGCTTCCGAAGGCCGGCGCAGCCCGCCGCCTCCCCGTCCCACCGGGCCAGGTACAGCCGGCCCTCCGGCGGGCCGTACTTGCGCTCCAGGCAGGCGAGCTCGTCGTCATAGTGCTGGAGGTCCAGATAGGCCCGGAAGGACGGGACGTTCTCCAGGATCATATCCGTGTACTCCCGGAAGAGGGGCCGGACCTCCTCCGGCTCCCGGCAGGCATTGGTCAGTTCCAGACTCATGGGCGCACCTCCTCACAGGCTGAAATAGTCCCTGGCGCTCTCGAACAGATGGAGATCATATTCCCCGGGGACGTTTTTGTAGAGGCCCGGGCCCACCCGCTCGCTGTGGCCCATCTTGCCGAACACCCGCCCGTCGGGGGAGGTGATACCCTCCACCGCCCACACGGAGCCGTTGGGGTTGCAGTCCGGGTCCATGGCGGGCAGGCCGTCGGGACCCGCGTACTGGGTGGCGATCTGGCCGTTCTCCGCCAGTTTTTGCAGCAGCTCCGGAGAACAGAGGAAGCGGCCCTCGCCGTGGGAGATGGGGACGCTGACCACGTCGCCCACGCTCACCCGGGCCAGCCAGGGGGAGCGGTTGGAGGCGATCCTCGTGCGGACGATGCGGGACTGGTGCCGCCCGATGACGTTATAGCTCAGCGTGGGGCAGGTCCCGTCCGTGTCCCGAATCTCGCCGAAGGGCACCAGTCCCAGCTTGATAAGGGCCTGGAAGCCGTTGCACACGCCCAGCATCAGGCCGTCCCGGTTTTGGAGCAGGTCGTGGACGGCGTCCGTCAGGCGGGGGCTGCGGAACAACGAGACGATGAATTTGGCGGAGCCGTCGGGCTCGTCGCCGCCGGAGAAGCCGCCGGGGAGGAACACGATCTGGCTGCGGCGGATGGCGGCCTCCAGCTCCCTGACGGAGGACAGCAGGGCCTCCGGCGTCAGGTTGCGGACCACCACGGTCTCCGCCTCCAGACCCGCCCGGAGCACGGCCCGGGCGCTGTCGTACTCGCAGTTGGTGCCGGGGAACACGGGGATCAGCACCCGGGGCTTGGCCACGCCTGCCCTGGGGGCGGCGCGGGTGAAGGCGGGGGCCTCCAGTACCGGGGCCTCGCCGGGGGCGGGGGCCCGGGTGGGGTACACGTCCGCCAGCACGGCCTCATTCAGCGATAACAATTCGTCAATTGGGGCGGAATCATTACCGATCGTAATCATCCCGTCCGCCGTGGTGGCGCCGATGCGGACGGCGCCCGGCAGGGCGGTCTCCTCCGTCAGCTCCGCCAGGATGGCGCCCTTGGCGGGGGCGTACCAGTCCGCCTCCAGTCCCGGGTCCGCCGCAAAGCCCACCCGGTTTCCGAAGGACATCTTCATCACGCCCTCGGCGGCGCAGCTCTCCACCGCCCAGGCGGCCCGGACCTTTCCCGCCCGGCAGAGGCCGTGGAAGCCGTCCCAGAGGGCCCGGGTCTCCTCCGGCCTGCCGCAGGGGAAGGCGTACACCGGGTGTCCCGCCTCCTTAAACTCCGGCGTCAGGACCTCTCCCGCCCGGATGGGGGCGATGGCGAAGGAGATGAGGGTGGGGGGCACGTCCAGATCCAGGAAGGAGCCGGACATGGAGTCCTTGCCGCCGATGGCGGCGCAGCCGAACGCCAGCTGGGCGTCCAGCGCCCCCAGCAGGGCGGCGAAGGGCTTGCCCCAGCGGGCGGGGTCGTCCCGCAGCTTTTCAAAGTACTCCTGCAAGGTCAGATAGGCGGCCTTGTAGTCCGCTCCGGAGGCCACCAGCTTGGCCAGGGACACGGTGACGCTGGCCCGGGCTCCCATGAAGGGATCGGCGGAGAGCCACTCCGTCTCGCAGCCCCAGGCCATGACGCTGGCCTGGTCCGTCTCCTGGCCCGGCAGGACGGGGAAGAGCGCCGCCATGGCCTGGGCCGGGGTGGTCTGACGTGTGCCGCCGAAGGGCATGGTGACGCTGCCCGCGCCGATGGTGGAGTCGAAGCGCTCCACCAGTCCCCGGCGGGAGGCGCATTTTAAGCTGGAGGCCATCTCCCGCAGATTGGTAAAGTCCCCGCCGGGCAGGGGGGCGGTCTCCTCCGCCACGGACACCCCGGCGTGCTTCACCGCGCCGTTGGAGTTCAGAAACTCCCGGCTGAGGCTGACAATGGTATTTCCCCGCCAGCGCATCACCATGCGGGGGGACTCCGTGACCACGGCCACCTGATAGGCCTCCAGGTTCTCCCGCTCCGCGGCGGCGATGAGGGCGGCGGCGTCCTCCGGGGCCACCACCACGGCCATGCGCTCCTGGCTCTCGGAGATGGCCAGCTCCGTGCCGTCCAGGCCGTCGTATTTCCTGCGCACCGCGTCCAGGTCGATCTCCAGGCCGTCGGCCAGCTCGCCGATGGCCACGGACACGCCCCCCGCGCCGAAGTCGTTGCACCGCTTGATGAGGCGGGTCACGTCTCCGTTCCGGAAGAGGCGCTGGAGCTTCCGCTCCTCCGGGGCGTTGCCCTTCTGGACCTCGCTGGCCATGGTCCGGAGGGACTTCTTGTTGTGGCTCTTGGAGGAGCCCGTGGCCCCGCCGATGCCGTCCCGGCCCGTGCGGCCCCCCAGGAGGATCACCACGTCCCCGGGCCGGGGGCGCTCCCGCCGGACGTTTTCCGCCGGGGCCGCGCCCACCACCGCGCCGCACTCCAGGCGCTTGGCCGCGTAGCCGGGGTGGTACAGCTCCGCCACGTGGCCGGTGGCCAGGCCGATCTGGTTGCCGTAGGAGGAGTAGCCCGCGGCGGCGGTCTGGCAGAGCTTGCGCTGGGGGAGCTTGCCCTCCAGGGTCTCGGCAAAGGGGGTTCGGGGGTCCGCCGCGCCGGTGACGCGCATGGCCTGGTGGACGTAGGCCCGGCCCGACAGGGGGTCCCGGATGCACCCGCCGATGCAGGTGGCCGCGCCGCCGAAGGGCTCGATCTCCGTGGGGTGGTTGTGGGTCTCGTTCTTGAACATGAGGAGCCAGTCCCGCTCCTCCCCGTCCACCAGGGCGGGGACGTGGATGGAGCAGGCGTTGATCTCCTCGCTCTCGTCCACTTCCGGCAGGAGTCCTCGTTTTTTCAGCACCTTGGCGCCGAGGGTGGCGATATCCATCAGGGTCTGGGGGCGCTTTGCCGCCTGCTCCTTGCCGTAGACCTCCTCCCGGGCCCGGAGATACCGCTCATAGGCCCCCCGCACCCGGGGGGACCGGACGTCCACCCGGTCCAGGTGGGTGGAGAAGGTGGTGTGGCGGCAGTGGTCGGACCAGTAGGTGTCCACCACCCGCACCTCGGTGATGGTGGGGTCCCGGCGCTCCTGGTCCCGGAAGTAGGCCTGGAGGAATTTCAGATCGTCCAGGTCCATGGCCAGGCCCAGGCTGTCCAGCAGGGCGGAGAGGGCGGCGCCGTCCATGGCGGCGAAGCCCCGGACGGTCTCCACGTGGTCCGGGATCTCATGGGATCGGACCAGGGTCTCCGGCTTTTCCAGGGAGGCCTCCCGGCTCTCCACGGGGTTGATGAGATAGCCCCGGATCTTCGCCATGTCCTCCGGGGACAGGGCCCCGGACAGCAGGTAGATTCTGGCGCAGGCGATGAGGGGCCGCTCCCCCCCGGCCATCAGCTGGACGCACTGGGCGGCGGAGTCCGCCCGCTGGTCGAACTGCCCGGGCAGGGGCTCCACCGCCAGAACGGTCCAGTCCCCCCGGGGCAGGTCCTCCGCAGCGTCGTCTACCTGGGGCTCGGAGAACACCGTCCCCACCGCCCGGCGGAAGACGGCCTCCTCCAGCCCCTCGGCGTCATAGCGGTTGACCAGCCGCAGGTCCTCCAGGGCCGTGACGCCCAGCACCGTGCGCAGCTCGGCCAGCAGCCCCGCGGCCTCCTGCCGCAGGGCGGGCTTTTTCTCTACATAGATTCGCCGTACCATATCATCCCTCCAGGGCGGCCAGCGCCCGTTTTCCAATGTCCGTCCGCAGGTACCTGCCCTCAAATTCCACCGTCCCGGCGGCGGCGTAGGCGTCCCGCAGGGCCTCGCGCAGGGTGGGGGCCGCCGCGGTGACGCCCAGCACCCGCCCGCCGCTGGTGACCAGCTCCCCCTCCCCGGTCAGCCGGTCCCCGGCGTGGTAGAGGGTGACGTTTTCCGGCAGGACCCGGGGCAGGGTCATGACCTTGCCCTTCTCATAGCGCTCCGGATAGCCGCCGGAGGCCAGGATGACGCAGGCGGCGGCCCCGCCGGACCACTCCACGTCCAAATCTCCCAGCGTCCCGTCCTCCACCGCCCGCATGACGGTGAGCAGGTCGGTTTTCAGCAGGGGCAGCACCACCTGGGTCTCCGGGTCGCCGAAGCGGCAGTTGTACTCGATGACCCGGGGCCCCCGGGGCGTCAGCATCAGCCCGAAGTAGAGGCAGCCCTTGAAGGGGCACCCCTCGGAGCGCATGGCGGCCAGGGTGGGCAGGAAGATGGTCTCCATGCACTCCGCCGCGATCTCCGGCGTGTAGTACGGGTTGGGGGCCACGGTGCCCATGCCGCCGGTGTTGAGGCCGGTGTCGCCGTCCCCGGAGCGCTTGTGGTCCATGGAGGAGACCATGGGCCGGATGGCGGCGCCGTCGGTAAAGGCCAGGACGGAGACCTCCGGCCCGGTGAGAAACTCCTCGACGACGATCTCCTTGCCGGAGTCGCCGAAGGCCCGGTCCTCCATGATGGTCCGCACGGCCTCCTCCGCCTCCGCCAGGGTCTGGGGGATCAGGACCCCCTTGCCCAGGGCCAGCCCGTCGGCCTTGACCACGATGGGGAAGGACACGCCGTCTCCCCGGAGGTAGTCCAGGGCCCTGGCGGGGTCGTCAAAAACCCGGTAGTCCGCCGTGGGGATGCCGTACTTTTTCATCAGGTTCTTGGCAAAGACCTTGCTGGCCTCGATCCGGGCGGCTTTGGCGTTGGGGCCGAAGCAGGGGATGCCCGCCTGGTGAAGCCGGTCCACGCACCCCAGGGCCAGGGGGTCGTCCGGGGCCACCACGGCGAAACCGACGTCGTGGGACGTGGCGAAGTCCACGATTTTATCAATCTCCCTGGCGCCGATCTCCGGCACGCACACCGCGTCGGCGGCGATGCCGCCGTTGCCGGGGAGGGCGTAGATGGTGTCCACAGTGGGGTTCTCTCTCAGTTTTTTGATGATGGCGTGCTCACGGCCGCCGCCGCCGACAACGAGAAGATTCATAATTTAACAACCTTTCTTCGCATATCAGTACCGGGAATCCGGCCACGGGCCGGGGACGGGGGTTATCCGCCCCTGCGGGGCGGGGGGAGTTTTTACCTGCCCTGACGGGCGGGGGGGAATTCAGCCATGCCGATGGCTGGTCCGGGGATGCACCCCCCATTTTCTCTTTTCGCCGCGCCGAAAAGAGAAAACGGGCCGTGCACGGTCCAAAAGAGAAAAGGGCGCTTTTGGAGGTCGCGGGAGCCTCACGCTTCGATGGAAGGGCGCTCAGCAGACTTGATGCGTGGACGCATGGACTTTCTTCTCTTCCCGCGCTTCGCGCCTAGTCGGCTCCGTGCGGGGAAGAGAGTGCGTCTACCGGCGGTAGGAGGGCAGATCTGCCCAAACGTGCCAGGCCAGGCGCGAAGCGCGGGAAGAGGCGCTAGGGACGATGCGTCAAAGCAGCAAAACACCCTCGGAGGTACTTGCAGATGCGGCAGAGCGCCCCCGCAAGGTACGCTGTCAGACGCAGCCGGCAGAAGGCTGCCAGGGTCCTATGGGCACCGGTTCAGGCCAGCCCCCGTACTTTGGGCACAATTTG
>CANRYZ010000087.1 GCA_947644365.1 uncultured Oscillibacter sp.
TCTGCAAAAGAGGCTAAAGAAGCGGACGGACTGTGGTGGAAATCACCTAGGCTGTTCTCGCGAGGCAGAAAAGGGATTGCAGTGCGGACTAAGTGGCAATCGGGTAGCGCGGACAGGCGACGCCGTGCCGGAGCACTGAAAGGGGAACCGCCCCCATCGGCAACGAGGGGTGTGCGCCGGGGAAATCCAACCCGTACCTAAGCCGTAAGATTTACCTTTTTTGCCGCCGCCGTCTTAGCACTATGATCTGTGTATGGGCCGCTCTCAAGGGCGGCAGGGAGGATCACTTGGCGAAAAAAGGAAAGAAGAAGAGCGGACCATCCGCCCAGTACCGCTGGGCGTTTACGGTGTTTTTGATGGCGGTGGCCCTGTCGGCCGTGCTGAGCCTGGCGTCGGAGTCAATGCTGGGCGGCGCGGGAGTGGCGGCCGCTCTTTTGATGCTGGCTGTCTTTATCGGCCTGGGCATCCTGTTTGACATCATCGGCGTGGCGGTGACCTCGGCGGACCCGCGGCCCTTTCACGCCATGGCGTCCCACAAGGAGAAGGGGGCGAAGCAGTCCCTGATGCTCCTGCGGAACGCTGAACGGGTTTCCAGCGTCTGCAACGATGTGGTGGGAGACATCTGCGGAATTGTCAGCGGCGCCACGGGGGCGGTGATCGTCACCCAGCTCCAGCGGGCGCTGAATCTCCGGTCCGTGCTGGTTTCCGTGGGCGTAACGGCGCTGATTTCCGGCATGACCATCGGCGGCAAGGCCCTGGGCAAAGCGGTGGCCATCAAAAAGAGCACCCAGGTGGTGTATTGGGCCGGGCGTTTTTTGAGCCTGTTCCACCTGTGAGAGGAGAAACTATGCTGTTGGAATCCATCCATTCCCCAGCCGACGTCAGAGCGCTGCCGGACGGACAGCTCCCCCAGCTCTGCCAGGAGCTGAGGGAGTTTCTTGTCAAGAGCGTCTCCGAGACCGGAGGCCACCTGGCCTCCAACCTGGGGGCGGTGGAGCTGACGGTGGCCATCCACCGGGTCTTTAACACCGCCGAGGACCGGCTGGTGTTCGACGTGGGCCACCAGTGCTACGTCCACAAGGCCCTCACCGGGCGGAGGGAGCTGTTCTCCACCCTGCGGCAGTTCGGCGGACTCTCCGGATTCCCCAAGCCCCGGGAGAGCGGGCATGACGCCTTTGTGGCCGGGCACGCCTCCAACTCTGTCTCTGTGGCTCTTGGAATGGCAAGGGCCAGGACTTTACAAAATGCGGATTACAGTGTTTTGGCCCTGATCGGAGACGGCGCTCTCACCGGCGGCCTCTCTTATGAGGGCCTCAACGACGCCGGAGCTTCCGGGGAGCCGCTGATTGTGATTCTCAACGACAACGGCATGTCCATCGACCCCAATGTGGGGGGACTGTCCAAACATCTGAGCCGGCTGCGGAGCAAGCCGGCCTACTACCATTTTAAAAAATTCTACCGCCAGCTCTTCGGCGCCCACCCGGAGAAGAAGCGGCTCTACCGGTTCAATCACCGGGTCAAGACTTCCTTGAAACGGGTCCTCTGGCCCAGCAGCACCCTGTTTGAGGATATGGGCTTTACCTATTTGGGCCCCATCGACGGCCACGATCTGGACCGGCTGTGCCATGTGCTGGAGTGGGCCCGGGAGCTCCGCAGCCCCGTGCTGGTCCATGTTTATACAGTGAAGGGGAAGGGATACGCCTTCGCGGAGCGGGAGCCCAGCAAGTTTCACGGCGTCGCGCCCTTTGACCCCGTCACCGGTCTTTTGAGGAAGCCGGGCGGGGAGAGCTTCTCGTCCGTGTTTGGCAAGACGCTCACAGATCTTGCGGCGGAGGATGACCGGGTCTGCGCCGTTACTGCCGCTATGGCGGACGGTACGGGCCTTATCGGCTTCGCCCGGGAGTTTCCCCGGCGTTTTTTCGACGTGGCCATTGCCGAGGGGCACGCGGTGTCTATGGCGGCGGGCCTTGCAAAGCAGGGAATGATTCCCGTTTTAGCAGTTTACTCCACTTTTTTACAGCGCGGCTATGATATGCTGATTCACGACGTGGCCCTCCAGGGGCTCCATGTGGTGCTGGGCGTGGACCGGGCGGGGTTGGTGGGGCCTGACGGCGAGACCCACCAGGGCTGCTTCGACAGTTTGTTTTTGTCGGAGATCCCCGGCTTTACGGTACTGTGTCCCGCCGGCTTCGCGGAGCTTCGGTCCATGCTGCGGCAGGCCGTTCTGGAGATCGACGGTCCCGTGGCGGTGCGCTATCCTCGAGGCGGCCAGGGGGCCTTTCAGGAGGATACCTCGGCGGAACCGGTGGTCTGCCTCCGGCAGGGGGATGATGTGACGCTGCTGGCCTATGGTCCTATGGTAGACCACGCGTTGGCGGCGGCGGAGCTTCTGCGCAGGGAGCGGAGGATCGAGGCCAGGGTGTTGAAGCTGAACCGGATCGCGCCTCTGGACATCGGGCTTTTGGGACCGTGGTTCCAGGGCGGTGAGGTTCTGGCCGTGCCGGAGGACGCCTTCGGCGCCGGGTGCGTCGGCCAGCGCGTTGCCGCCATCCTGGCGGAATACGGAAAGGCCCCGGGAAAGCTGATTTTAAGAAATTTGGGAAAGACCTTTGCGCCGGAGGGGGCTGTGGCTCAGCTGGAGCGCAGCTTTGGACTGGATGACGCCGGTATCGCAGCGGCGGTATGGGAGGCGGTAGGGCATGAGCAATAAGACGCGGCTGGATGTGCTGCTGGTGGAGCGCGGATTACAGGAGAGCCGCCAAAAGGCCCAGGCCGTCATCATGAGCGGATCGGTATTTGTGAGCGGCAGGCGGATGGACAAGCCCGGCGCCGCCGTTCCCAATGACGCGGAAATTGAGATTCGGGGACACACGCTGCAATACGTGAGCCGGGGCGGCTTGAAGCTGGAGAAGGCCATGGCGTCCTTTCCGATCTCGCTGACCGGGGCGGTCTGCGGGGACATCGGCGCCTCTACCGGCGGCTTTACGGACTGTATGCTGCAAAACGGGGCCGGTAAGGTCTACGCCGTGGACGTGGGCTACGGTCAGCTGGCCTGGAAGCTGCGGAGCGATGAGCGGGTGGTTTGTCTGGAGCGGACCAATGCCCGCTACCTCAGCCGGGAGCAGATTCCCGACGAGCTGGATTTTGCCTCTGTGGATGTGAGCTTCATCTCTTTAAAGCTGATTCTGCCGCCCCTGTGCGCCCTGCTGAGAGAGGGCGGACATGTGGTCTGCCTTATCAAGCCTCAGTTTGAGGCCGGGCGGGAGAAGGTGGGCAAAAAAGGCGTAGTCAAGGACCCCGGGGTGCACCGGGAAGTTTTGGAGCGCTTTTTGGAGCACGCCCGGGATTCCGGCTTTGCCGTCCTGGGGCTGACCTATTCCCCCATCCGGGGCCCGGAGGGGAACATCGAGTACCTGGGCTATCTGGAAAAGGGGCCGTGGAGGCCCGCGGAATTTGGCTTGGAGGCGCTGGTGACGGAGTCGCACCAGGTTTTGAAAGAGAGGGAAACGGCCAATGAGCAGCAAGAAGATCATCCTGTGTCCCAACCCTAACCGAGACCAGGGGATGGCGGTCACCAGGGGAGCCGAGAGAATCCTGCGGGAGCTGGGCTTCCAGACGGTGGTCTGCTCCCCCTTCAAGGATCAGCGGCCGGGGCTCTTCGCCGGGTATGAGGTGCGGCCCCTGCTCCAGGAGCTGCGGGACGCGGACCTGCTGATTACCTTCGGCGGGGACGGCACGATCCTGCACCTGGCCAAGCTGGTGGCCCTGAACAAGATTCCGGTCCTGGGCATCAATATGGGGGGACTGGGATTTGTAGCGGAGCTGGAGGCCGGGGAACTGGAGGCCCTGCGGAAGCTGGACGGCTGGGATTTCACCGTAGAACAGCGAATGATGCTGGATGTGGCGGTCCTTCGGGAGGGCCGGCAGATCTTTACAAATCTCGGACTCAATGACGCGGTTATCCGGGAAGGCCCCATTTCCCACGTTATCCATTTGAAGATCTCCTCCGACGGGCGGCACCTGACGGACATCGCAGGGGATGGCGTGATCATCGCCACGCCCACCGGTTCCACGGCCTACTCTCTGTCGGCCGGCGGACCGGTGGTGGAACCGGAGGCCCAGACCATGGTAGTCACCCCGATCTGCACACATAATATGCGGTTTTCCTCCTATGTGCTGTCGCCGGAGCACACGCTGACGGTGGAGCTGGAGCGCAACGGCAGAAAACCCGTCTACCTGTTCGTGGATGAGAGCCGTCCCTTCGCCCTGCGGTCTGACGACAAGGTGGTGGTGCGGCGGAGCAAGCATGTAACCAAGCTGGCCCGCCTGTCGGAGCGGAGTTTTTGTGAGATTTTTGCCCAAAAAATGCTGCCGGGAGGGCTGAATGATGAAAAATAACCGTCAGGCAATGATTTTGGAGATCATCTCCCGCGAGAATATCGAGACCCAGGAGCAGCTGCTGGCCAGGCTCCAGGAGCGGGGCATCAGCAGCACCCAGGCCACCATCTCCCGGGACATCAAGCAGATGCACCTCATCAAGCAGCCGGCGGGGCAGGGCGTATATAAATATGCCGTCTCCGACAACCGCAACCGTCTGAATTTCGCTGAAAAGCTCCGTACGATCTTCCGGGAGTGCATTACCAGCATTGATTTTGCCCAAAACATCGTGGTCATCAAGACCATGCCGGGTCTTGCCAACGGCGCGTGTTCCGCCCTGGACAACATGGACCTGCCCTACATGGTGGGGTCCCTGGCGGGGGACGACACGGCGTTTTTGGTGATGAAGGATACGGCGTCCGCCGAGGCCTTCTGTGAAGAGATCAAGGAAATGCTGTAAAAGAGGAGCGGTCCCATGCTGGAAGTGCTTCACATCGAGAATATCGCGGTGATCGAGGAGGCGGACATCCAATTCCGCCCGGGCTTCAACGCCCTGACCGGCGAGACCGGCGCGGGTAAGTCCATCGTCATCGACGCCATGGGAGCGGTGCTGGGAGGCCGGACCTCCCGGGAGCTGATCCGTACCGGGGCGGACAAGGCCTTTGTCAGCGCCTCCTTTTCCGGCGTTTCCCCGGCTCTGCCGGGGTTGTCGGAGAACGGCGTCGCGCCGGAGGAGGACGGGACGCTGCTGCTCCAGCGGGAGATTGGATTAGACGGAAAAAACGTCTGCCGGGCCAACGGACGGCCCATTACCGTGGCCCAGCTGCGGCGAATCGGAGGGGAGCTACTGAACATCCACGGCCAGCACGACGGCCAGCAGCTGCTGGACGAGGAACAGCACGGAGCCTATCTGGACCGCTTCGGCAGGACGGAGGCAGCGCTGGCGGCCTATCAGGCGGAGTATCAGGCGATGGAGTCCCTGCGGGCGCAGATGCGGGCCCTTCAAATGGACGAGGCGGAGAAGGCCCGCCGGGTGGACAGCCTCCACTTCCAGATCGACGAGCTGGAGCGGGCGGAGCTGGCGCCCGGCGAAGAGGAGGAGCTGAACGCCCGCCGGAGTCTTCTGCGCAACGGGGAAAAATACCTCTCCGCCCTCTCCGGGGCAGACTACGCTTTGAGCGGCGGCGACGAGAGCGGTGGCGCGGTAAGCCAGCTCCGGGACGCAGAGGAGGCCCTGTCCGGTATCCGCACCCTGAGCGAGGACTTGGGTGAACTGTACAAACGCCTGGAGGAAGTGCGCTGTGAAGCCTATGACCTTGCCGAGATAATCCGGGACAAGAGAGCGGAGTTTGACTTCTCCCCGGCGGAGCTGGACGCAGTGGAGAGCCGTGCCGACCAGCTGTACCGGCTGAAAAAGAAGTATGGCGCCACGGTAGAGGAGTGTCTTAGCTATCTTGACAGATGCCGGACGGAGCTGGACGCCATCGAGACGGCGGACGACACGCTGCTGCGGCTGGAACAGAAGCTGAAAAAGGCGGAAAAGTCTGCACTGGCCGCCGGCGCGGCCCTGACTACGGCCCGCAGGGCGGCGGCCAAGGCCCTGGAGTCCCGCATCCAGACCGAGCTCCGGGAGCTGGATATGGGAAAGGTCCGCTTCTCCATTGACTTCGCGGCCAAGGAGCCCGCCGCGGACGGATGCGACGTCATCCGCTTCCTCATGTCCGCCAACGCCGGGGAGGACCTGCGGCCCATCGCCAGGATCGCCTCCGGCGGCGAGCTGGCCCGGATCATGCTGGCGCTGAAAAACGTGCTGGCGGAGCAGGAGGCCGTTGAGACCCTGGTCTTTGACGAGGTGGATACCGGCGTCTCCGGCCGGGCGGCCCAAAAGGTGGCGGAGAAGCTGGCTCAGGTGAGCCGCCGCAAGCAGGTGTTATGCGTCACCCATCTTCCCCAGCTGGCCGCCATGGCGGACACCCACTTTTCCGTGGAAAAGGGAGAGCGGCGGGGCAGGACCTATACGGAGGTGATCCAGTTGGACCGGGAGCGGCGGAAGGCGGAGCTGGCCCGGATCACCGGAGGAACTAAGGTGACGGAGGCTCTGCTGGAGAGCGCCGGGGAGCTCTTGGATGGTGCGGAGGCCTACCGGCGGGGGCTGTGAGCTCAATCGGAGCAGAAAAGCGGCCGATAGAAAGACGACAAAGACACAAATTCCCATTTTCAGAGAGTTTTATAAATAATGAATAGAGGGAAGGATTAAAGGTCCCTGTTCAAGGTTTGTGTTGTTAACAGCTATTTTTCAAAAGTATTCGTCAAA
>CANRYZ010000088.1 GCA_947644365.1 uncultured Oscillibacter sp.
ACTCCTCGGTCTCGCCGTCGGCCTTGGTGGCCTTGTGGTAGTTGCCCTCCACGGGGTTGGGCAGCAGGTCCACGATGTTGTCCATCAGCATCAGAGAGCCCAGGCACCCCACGGCGGAGCCGCAGAGCACGGGGAACAGGCTCAGCTCCCGCACGCCCTGGCGCAGGCCCTGGATCATCTCGGCGTAGGTGAAGTCCTCGCCGCCGAAGAACTTCTCCATGAACTCCTCGCTGGTCTCGGCCACGGACTCCTTGAGGGCGTCGTTGAACTCGGTGACGACCTCCTCCTTATCGGCGGGGAGGGCGATCTCCGCGCGCTTGAGGTTCTGCATCTCGTAGGCCCGCTTGTTCAGAACGTCGATGATGCCGGTGACCTTCTTGCCCCCGTCCCAGATGGGGACCACGATGGGGGCGATCTTCTTGCCGAAGCGGTCGCGCAGGGCCTCGAAGGTGGCGTTGTAGTCGCTGTTTTCCTCGTCGGTCTTGGAGATGTAGATGAAGCGGGGCATATTCCGCTCCTCGCAGTATTTCCACGCCTTCTCCAGCCCCACGGAGACGCCGTCCTTGGCGGAGCAGACGATGATGGCGGCGTCGGCGGCCCGCAGGGCCTCCATCACCTCGCCGGCGAAGTCAAAGGCGCCGGGGGTGTCCAGCACGTTGATGCGGCAGCCCTTGTACTCCAGGGGCGCCACGGCGGTGGACAGGGAGATCTGGCGCTTGGTCTCCTCGGGGTCGTAGTCGCAGACGGTGTTGCCGTCGGCGGCGCGGCCCATGCGGTCGATGGCGCCGGTCATGTAGAGCAGGCTCTCGGCCAGGGCGGTTTTGCCGCTGCCGCTGTGGCCCAGCAGGCAGACGTTGCGGATGTTCTGTACAGAATAGCTCATAGTCGTTTCCACTCCTTGTATTTGATGCTGTCCTCCCGGCCCCGCGCGGCGGCGCGGAGCCGCAGCAGATCCTTTCCGGTCCGTAACCGGGATAGCCCAATATGTGAATTATACAACATTCCCCCGGGTATTACAACAAAAATTTCAGCATATTTCCCATTTTTAACGGAGGGGAGAAAATGGGGGCGGATTTTTGGCGCGGGCGGCGGACGGGCGGCGGGTTTGCCTTGACTTTGCGGAGGCGGTATGGTATACTTTGACTGCTAAAAAACCGCCGGTCCGGCGGAACCTAAAAACACAAGATGGGAGAATCACCATGGAGAGAATCAAGACCCTTGAGACCCGCAGCCTGTGCGAGAGCGCCAAGAAGGGCGGCTGCGGCGAGTGCCAGACCTCCTGCCAGTCCGCCTGCAAGACCAGCTGCGGTGTGGCCAACCAGAAGTGCGAGAACAAGTGAGTGACCAGTGAAAAACGCCGCCCTCTGGCGGCGTTTTTCTTCGCGGCGCGGCCGCCGGACGGCAGCCAAATCCCATTTCTTTCGACGGAGGTCAACATGGTACATCAATATCAGCTGGGCGGCTACAACATCGTTCTGGACGCCTGCTCCGGCTCCATTCACGTGGTGGACGAGGCGGCCTATGACGTCATCGCCCTGTTTGAGGACCACAGCCCGGATGAGATCGTCGCGGCCCTGCTGGAAAAATACGCCGCCCGCCCCGACGTGACGGAGGAGGAGCTGCGCCGGTGCATCGGCGACGTCCAGGCCCTCAAGGACGGCGGGAAGCTCTTCTCGCCGGACACCTTCGCCCCCCTGGCCGGGACCTTCAAGGAGCGGTCCGGGGACGTGGTGAAGGCCCTGTGCCTCCACGTGGCCCACACCTGCAACCTCAACTGCGCCTACTGCTTCGCCAGCCAGGGCCGCTACAGCGGGGACCGGGCCCTCATGAGCTTTGAGACCGGAAAGCAGGCTCTGGATTTCCTCATCGAGCACTCGGGGAGCCGGACCAACCTGGAGGTGGACTTCTTCGGCGGCGAGCCGCTGATGAACTGGCAGGTGGTGAAGGACCTGGTGGCCTACGCCCGGAGCGTGGAGGCGTCCGCCGGCAAGCGGTTCCGCTTCACCCTCACCACCAACGGAATGCTCATCGACGGCGACGTGATCGACTTCGCCAACCGGGAGATGGACAACGTGGTGCTCTCCCTGGACGGGCGGCGGGAGATCCACGACGCGCTGCGGGTGGACTATGCCGGGCAGGGTAGCTACCACCGTATTGTGCCCAAATTCCAGGAGCTGGTGCGGGCCCGGGGGGGAGAGCGGTACTACATCCGGGGCACCTTCACCCACCGGAATCCGGATTTCACCAGGGACCTCTTCCACATGGCGGACGAGCTGGGCTTCACCCAGCTCTCCATGGAGCCGGTGGTCTGCGCCCCGGGAGACCCGGCGGCCCTGACGGCGGAGGACCTGGAGACCGTCAAGGAGCAGTACGAGCTCCTGGCCGCGGACATGCTCCGGCGGCAGCGGGAGGGCAGGCCCATCACCTTCTACCACTACATGCTGGACCTGGAGAACGGGCCCTGCGTCTACAAGCGCATCTCCGGCTGCGGCTCCGGCACGGAGTACATGGCCGTCACCCCCTGGGGGGACCTGTACCCCTGCCACCAGTTTGTGGGGGAGGAGGCCTTCAAGCTGGGGAACATCTGGGACGGCGTGACGAACACGGCTCTGCGGGAGGAGTTTCGCGCCTGCAACGCCTACGCCCGGCCGGAGTGCGCTGGCTGCTGGGCCAAGCTCTACTGCTCCGGCGGCTGCGCGGCCAACGCCTACCACGCCTCCGGCTCCATCCGGGGGGTGTATGAGGCGGGGTGTGCGCTCTTCCGCAAGCGGATCGAGTGCGCCATTATGATGAAGGCGGCGGAGGCCGGCCTGTGATGGACACGCCCATTGCGGATTTCATCCGAAATTACGCGGAGAGCGGCGCCCGCCGCCTCCACATGCCGGGCCACAAGGGGACCGGGCCCCTGGGGTGCGAGGCCTGGGACATCACCGAGATCCCGGGGGCGGATTCCCTCTACGAGGCCTCCGGAATCATCGCGCAGAGCGAGGGGAACGCCGCCGCCCTCTTCGGCTCCGGGGCCACGTTCTACTCCACGGAGGGCTCCAGCCAGTGCGTGAAGGCCATGCTCCACCTGGCGCTCCGGAACCGCCCCGCCGGAACGCCCCCGGCGGTCCTGGCCGCCCGGAACGTCCACAGGTCCTTCGTCCACGCCGCCGCCCTGCTGGACTTTGCGCCGGTGTGGCTCTGGCCGGAGGAGAGCGCCTCCCTCTGCGCCTGCCCCGTGACGGCGGAGGGTCTGGAGCGGGCGCTGGCGGCCCTGGAGGCCCCCCCCGCCGCCGTCTACGTCACCAGCCCGGACTACCTGGGAAATCTCCAGGACATCCCGGCTCTGGCGGAGGTGTGCCATGCCCATGGGACCCTGCTCCTGGCGGACAACGCCCACGGGGCCTATCTCCGGTTCCTGCGCCCGTCCCGGCACCCCCTGGACCTGGGGGCGGACCTGTGCTGCGATTCCGCCCACAAGACCCTGCCGGTGCTCACCGGCGGGGCGTATCTGCACGTGTCCAAAAACGCCCCGGCGTGCCTTCGGGAGGGGGCGAGGACGGCCCTCTCCCTCTTCGGGTCCACCAGCCCGTCCTATCTGATCCTGGCCTCCCTGGACCTGTGCAACAGGGCCCTGGCGGGGGAGTACCCCGCCTGCCTGGACCTGTGCGCCGCCCGCCTGGAGGAGCTGCGCCGCCGCCTGGCGGCCATGGGCTGGGCGGCCCGGCCCTCGGACCCCCTGCGGCTGACCCTGGACGCCGCCGCCTCCGGCCTCACGGGCGTGGAGCTGGCGGAGCTGCTGCGGCGTGGTGGCGTGGAGTGCGAATACGCCGGCCGGGAGCACACGGTGCTGATGGCCACGCCGGAGAACCCCGGGGAGGATCTGGAGCGGATTCCGGCGGCCCTGGGGGAGAACCGCCGCCCGCCGCTGGAGCGGGCCGCCCTGCCGCCGGCCCGGGGGAAGCGGGCGCTGTCCGTGCGGCAGGCCCTGTTTGCCCCCCGGGAGACCGTGCCGGCGGAGGAGAGCCTGGGCCGCGTCTGCGGGGCGCCCACGGTGAGCTGTCCCCCGGCCGTCCCCATCGCCGTGTCCGGGGAGGTCATCGGCCCCCAGGCCCTGGCGCTGTTCCGGCACTATGGGGTGGAGGCCGTGGACGTGGTGCGCAGAGAGGTGTTACGTTGAAGGCATAGAGCCGAGGAATCTCCACCGGGTCAACAGGGCTTTGTTCTCCGGTGTTCTTGGCTGCCGGTGTGGAAAGCCGAGACACGGAAAGTTAAAAATATTTCACATCCCTCCGTTGACAAAGCATGTGTGAAGTGATATATTTATAATATAGCGAGTTAGAAATATATCACACGGAGGAATGGAATATGAGATCAAAAGTTACCCTGAGGGAAATTGTGGGGACGAAAATTATTTATGCAATGCTCCTGGTCTGCTATTACTGGATGTGGGCGAGGCGGGATTGGCATCATTATTATGAGACGATTCAGAATACGGTTGTTGTATTCACCTTTGTATTTTTTGCGCTGCGGGCAGCGCGTGTTTACAAATACAATCAAGAGGAAAAGGACGAGCTGGCAATTCAAAATCTGCGCAGAGCGGACGCAATCGGCTTGAAGATCATGACGGCTGCCGTTATTGCCATTGGCTTTGCCTGTGCCGTCAGAGCCATAGATGGGACGGCGGCGGGCTACGCGCTGGTGGGTATGATATTCGTACTGGCTGTGATACGGTTCATCATATTTTGCGTGATGGACAGCAAAGGAGTTTGAAACGGCCTGCACGCTGTGAGCCAATCCGCGATATTCTGCGCAATGGACGGTAGGGGAGAGGGATATGGCCCTTAAAACGAAGGTCAGGGAATATCGGGAGAAGGCGGGACTAAAGCAGAGCGAGCTGGCGGAATTGGTACATGCGAGACGTGAGACCATCGTACATCTGGAAAATGGAAGATATAATCCGTCGCTGAAGCTGGCGATGGATATTGCGAAGGTTTTTCACGCGCCGGTGGAGGAGCTGTTTGAATTTACAGAGGACTGATTCCGGAAGCGAGAAGTCAAATGGGGATATTTATAAAACCAGGGGGGCGCGTTGTGAAAACGCGCCCCCTGATTTGCCGTCCCCCATCTAGAAAGCACTCATACCAGAGGCGGAAGCAGGAGACCGGTGAGGGCCAGCAGGGCGAAGTGGGCGGGGTAGAAGGCATAGCAGAACCGCTGGAAGGCGGGGCCCGCCTCGCCCTTCTCCCCGTTACAGGCCAGCGCGGCCAGCATCCCCAGGTAGTTGCCGCCGGTGTTTAAGAGGCAGTTGCGGATGGGCCCGGCGGTGAAGTCCTCCAGCATCCACTGGACCAGCCCCCAGCGGGAGAGGATTACCGCCGGCAGGAACCACAGCGCCCTCTGCCGGCGGGGGAGGTCCCGCGTGAGGTAGAATGTGAAGATCAGGAGGATGTAGCCCCGGCCGCCCTCCATGTGGAGGAGCCGTGCCAGGACCGTGGCGGCGGCGCACAGCGGCAGCCAGGAGAGGGGACGGCCCCGTTCCGCCAGGCGGCGGTACAGCGCCAGGGCCGCCAGGCCCAGGGCCAGGGTGAAGCAGATGTTCAGCCCCACGTCCCGCCATTGCCACGCCTCCGCGATGCCGACCCGGCGGTACTCCGCAAGGCTGAAAAGGGTATAGGGTACCTGAGCGGCGGCGGCGGTCAGCAGGATTCTCATGAGGTAGTGCTTGACATCCCGGGTGTGGAGGAGGCCCTGGGCCACGCAGAAGAGGAAGATGGGGGCGGCCAGGCGGCCGATGAGCATGAGGTAGAGGGTGAGGTCGCCCAGGACCCAGTCGGCGGCGGCATCGTAACCGGAGGCCCAGAGCTGGTCCGCCAGGGGGGCGAACATCCGGTGGAGGGGGAAGATGCGGACCACGTGGTCGAAGACCATGCAGAGGATGGCAAAAATTTTGAGCTGTTTGTAATTCATGGGGAGACCTCCTTTTTTCTCTTCGAGGATAGCACCCGATTCTTACAAACAGCTTGATAAAAGTCTTACGAAATTCTTACGATTTTGGCCTTCCCAGGTGGGGGATTGTTCTCGCCCTTGCGGGCGGGGCGGAATTCAGCCATGTCGATGGCTGGTCCAGATGCACCCCCCATTTTCTCTTTTCGCCGCGCCGAAAAGAGAAAACGGGCCGTGCACGGTCCAAAAGAGAAAAGGGCGCTTTGGTGGTTGCGGGAGCCTCACGCTTCGATTGAAGGGCGCTCAGGAAATTTGATGGGTAGACGCATAGACTTCCTTCTCTTCCCGCGCTTCGCGCCTAGCCGGCTCCGTGCGGGGCAGAGAGCTGGTCTACCACGGTAGGCGGGCAGACTTGCCCAAACGTGCCAGACTAGGCGCGAAGCGCGGGAAGAGAAGCTAGGGACGATGCGTCAAAGCAGCAAAAC
>CANRYZ010000089.1 GCA_947644365.1 uncultured Oscillibacter sp.
GCAGAAGGCGTTTCCATTTCAAATAAAACTAAATAGTTTTATTTGAAATTAGTATCAATCCCCCACGGCCTCCAGGCGGGACCGGAGCTCCTCCCACCACTCCACGGTCTTGAGCTTCAATACATAGCCCCGGTCCTCCTCTGTGATGAGGCCCACCTGGTCCTCCGTGAGGCCCGCCGCCAGGGCGGCGGCGGGAATATCCGCGGAGGCGGCGGTGCACAGCGGAGGAAACACCACGCACCACCAGTTGCGGCCCGCGCCCTCGCCGATCACCACCCGCAGGGCCAGGTACTCCCCCGCGGGCAGGGTGAAGTCGTCGTACTCCCGGGTGGGAAACGCGGTATCCGTCAGCTCCGCCGTCACCGGATAGGCGCAGCCCCTGGCCCGCAGCTCCCGGACCGCCAGGGCCTCCAGCTCCGGCAGCTCCGCCCGGAGGAGGGACTCCGCCTCCGTCCGGTCCCTGGCCTGGGTCAAAAGCTCCGTGGCCCGGGCCAGCACCCTGTCCCGCACCAGGAGCTTGAGGGCCTGGTCCTCCTCGCCGTCGGAGTTGGCCAGCACGTGGAGGCGCACCACCCGGTCCGCCAGCTGGGTCTGGGCCCGCAGGGCCAGGCCTCCGGAGATCAGGAACGCCGCCAGGCCGATCAGCAGGGCGATCTCCACGAGTTTCAGTCTATTTCTGGGGCAAACATGGGTTTTCATATCGATTTCCGTCCTTTACTTATGTAGGCCGTTTCCAGCGCTTTCCATAAGCATGGACAGAAATCCGCTTTTTTATACCTCCGTACCGTCCAGCCGCTCCACGGGCCGGGCCAGGAAGGTCTGGCCGCACCACGTCCCCAGGGACTCCGCCGCAGACGACGCCTCCCCCTCCGTCTCAAAGAGGCCGAACACCGCGGGACCGGAGCCGCTCATGGCGGCGTTCAGCGCGCCGCAGCACCGCAGCGCCGTCTTGATCCCCTGGATCTCCTCCCGCCGCTCCGGCGGCAGGACCTCCTCGAACACATTGAAGAGCCGCTTGGCAACTCCCGCCAGGCTGCCCCCCTCCAGGGCCCGTACCATCCCCTCAATATCCGGGCGGTTTTGGAAAATCCTCCTCCGCGCCCTGGCAAACATCTCCCCGGTGGAGAGGTCAAAATCCGGCTTGCAGATCACGATCCAGCAGGGCGGCAGGGGCGGCAGATTTGTCAGCACCTCTCCCCGGCCCTCCGCCAGGGCGGTGCCCCCCCGGACGCAGAAGGGCATGTCGCTGCCCACCGCCAGGCCGGCGCGCTCCAGCGCCTCCGTGGGCAGGTCCGGGGCGTACCGCTGCCGCAGAAGGCGCAGAAGGGCCGCCACATCCGCGCTGCCGCCCCCAAGGCCGGCGTAGGCCGGGGTCCGCTTCTCCAACGTCACCGCCAGAGGCGGACAGGGACGGCCCAGCTCCCGGAAAAAGGCCTCCGCCGCCCGCTGCTCCAGAGTCTCCCCCTCCAGCGGGGAAAAGTCCCCCTCCGTCCGCAGGGTGAACCCCGCCTCCGCCTCCTCCAGCGTCACCGTGTCGCAGAGGGACACAGTCTGCATCACCATCCGCATCTCGTGGTAGCCGTCCGGCCTGGGACCCAGGATGTCCAGGGCCAGGTTGATCTTCGCCGGGGCTGGTCTTGTTATGGCCGCCATACAAACTCTTCTTTCTCTAAGACGCCCCGCGCCGCATTGCCGGCGGTGCGGGGCGCTGTGTTATTTGATCCTCCGGGCCTCCACGTAGTACCGCTTGTCCTGGGCGTGGCCCATGGAGAAGGTCTTGCGGGGCAGCACGCCGTCGGCCATGACGGTCTTGAACAGCTGCTCTTTGCCCATGGCCGGGAGCTTAAAGCCGATGTTGCCGGGCCTGGCGCCCAGCTCGTCCGTGACCTCATCGCCGTGGATGTAGTCCACCTCGCCGCCGCTGGTCTTTACATAGTCGTCCAAAAACGCCTGGAGCGTCCCCACCGCCAGCTGGACCCTGGGCTGGGGCACGGTGATACAGCCCGTGCGGCCGGCATGGGTGTAGGCGACGGTGTGTCCCTCGCCCTCCCCCTCGTGGGCGCCGAGGTAGAAGGCCTTGAAGGCCTCCAACAGCTTCTCCGGCTCCACGCCGAAGACCACCCGGTGGATGGGCTCGAAGGTCAGGGCCTCGTCGTGGTTGTTCACCACCTCCACCAGGGCGTACCGGGCGGGGAGATCAGCCCACTCCGCCTCCGGAGTGACCTTTTTCAGGTTCTCGTAGCACTGCTTGGCGGTGGCCAGGGAGTGGTTGCCGTCCCCCACGGCGAAGAGCAGGGGGGCGGCGTCTCTCATGCCGTACTTCCTCTCCATCTCCTCCGCCGCGCACAGCCCCGCCAGGGCGTCCGCCGCCGCGTCCGCCTGGGCTTCCGTCAGCCGCCAGCCGGCGAGATGTCCGCCGCCCTGCTGGAGGTCGAAGTCGTAGAGCTCCTCCATCTCCCCGCGCTCCGCCGCCAGGGGCTCGATGACGGTCCGCTCCGGGTCGTCGATGAGGAGCATCACATGGGGCAGCTCGATGGGAGCGTCCTGCCGGACCCGCACCCGGGGCGGGATGCGGGAGAGCACCGTGCCCTCGGTGGCCCGGATCAGCGCGCCGGAGCCGGGGGTGAAGTCGTACTGCTCCAGGTCCACCATGCCGATCAGGCCCCTGCGAACCCGCCCGTCGGACTGGGTACGCTCCATGTAGATCAGGGACGGCCCCAGTTCCCGGAACACGCCCTGGTCCAGGTACTTCTGCATGGAGCCGTTGATGCCGGCGATGCGGCCGTCCACATCCGGATCGTTCAGCCGCGCCTCCGGCAGGATGAGGCGCAGGGTGGAGGGCGCCTCCCCCACGGTCTCCTCCACCGCCTGCCAATACTCAGGCTGGGAGGTGAACTGGTCGCAGGCCACCACGGCCCACTTGGTCATGTCCGCGTCCTTTGGCAGCAGGACGTCGGCGGGATAGAAGCCCAGGGACTTGAATTTCTCGTTCATGTCGCGTCTCCTCTTCACAAAATCACTTTTTTCGAAACTCCCGGATGGTCATGGCGGCAATGCCCGCAACGCAGATCAGCAGCAGGGGAACGGCAGGGACGGCCAGGATCGCCAGCGGCCCCTTGAACATCTCCCAGCAGAGTACCACAAACTCCATCTGCGCGCCGTTCAAAGCGCCGCCTTGATGGCGCCCAGCAGCTCGGGAAAGTCCTCGTAGGCGGGGATCTGGGGGTAGTCCTTTTTGATCTGCTCCGTGCTCTTGAACAGGAACCCGGCCTTGCTGGCCTGGATCATCCCCAGGTCGTTGAAGCTGTCTCCGGCGGCGATGGTGTCGTAGCCGATGGACTGGAGGGCCTTGACGGTGGTGAGCTTGGACTTCTCGCAGCGCATCCTGTAGCCTGTGATCTCGCCGCCGGGGGCGACCTCCAGGGAGTTGCAGAAGATGGTGGGCCAGCCCAGCTTCTCCATCAGGGGCTTCGCGAATTCCTCAAAGGTGTCGCTGAGGATGATCACCTGGGTCAGCGTCCGCAGCTCGTCCATAAAGGCCTTCGCCCTGGGCAGGGGGTCGATCTTCGCAATGGTGGCCTGAATCTCCCGCAGGCCCAGGCCGTGCTCCTTCAAAATTCCCAGGCGGAATTTCATCAGCTTGTCATAGTCGGGCTCGTCCCGGGTGGTGCGCCGCAGCTCCGGGATGCCGCTGGCCTCGGAGAAGGCGATCCAGATCTCGGGCACCAGAACGCCCTCCATATCCAAACATACGATATTCATGCTGTTCCTCCCATTTTGCGGCCTCATCCGCCGCGTCTTGTGTGCTGTATAAGATAAATGTACCATACCGTGGGAAATTTTGCAATCTTCTTTTGCGCCCGGCGGAGTCAACGGGCAAAAAGAGGGGGCCGCCCGCAGCGGCCCCCTCCGGGAAGGCTCCCTATTCCTCCGGTACGGCGTAGATGCCGTAGATGAATTGGTTCTGCTCCAGCTCCTCCGGGCTCAGGGGCTCCGGCAGAACGGTGAGGGTGTTGTCCTCTGCAAACTCCACCTTCAGCTCGCCGCTGTGGAGGCGGTAGACCCGGGTGCGCTCCTGGCCGTTTTCAAAGACGGCTGTGACGGTGAGGGCCGCGCCGTCAAAATAGTCGGCGTCCATATTGGCCTCGGTGGTGATGCCCAGCCCCGTGTTCCAGGCCATGTCCTCCGGGGGGACCCAAAAGCCGTACAGGGTCTCGGGGTCGTAGTCCTCCTCCGCCCGCTCCCCCAGGAGCGACTTCTCCGGCATGTACCAGGTCCCGTCGTCCCGCTGGCTGATGGCGGCGGTGGCCAGCTCCGGCGTGCCCATGCGCTCACGGTAATAGGCCAGATCCTCGTCCGTCAGGTTATCCAGCGTCCGGTGGCGGTACAGCCCTCCCCGGTCAATGGACAGGGACACGGAGGCGATGTCCTCCCCGGTGACCTGGAAGAGGCAGCCGGTGAAGTCCCCCTCCCCGGGGTTGGTCATCCCCTCGCCCACGGCAAAGGCGATGGCGCCGTCCTCCCGGGCGGGATACGCCTCCCCGGTGCCGGCGGCATAGGCCGTCAGGCCGAAGGAGAGGGACAGGGGAAACACGCCGGGGGCCTGCCCCTGCCGAGTGGTCTCCAGGTCTCCGCCCTCCGGGCCAAGGTCCGCCGGGACGGCGGGCTGGCGCAGGTGCACGCTCCCCAGCACCAGGGCCAGGGCGCACACTGCGCACACCGCGACGCGGGCCGCGGGCCGGAACCACCCCCTCGTCATCCACCCGGAATCGCGCTCCGCTTCCCTGCGTCGGGCCGCGGACAGCACCCGCTCCTCAAGCCCGGCGGGCACGCGGATATTCTCCACTACTCTCTGATACTTGTTCCCGTTCATCGTCCGTACCTCCCAACAGATTTTTCAGTCTTATCCTCGCCCGGCGGAGCCGGGTGCGCACTGTGGCCGCCGGGACGCGCAGCATGGCGGCGATCTCCTCGGTGCGGTAGCCCTCGGCGTAGTGCAGGTGCACCGCCGTCCGCTCTCCCTCCGGCAGGCGGGACACCGCCTCCCAGAGCTCCGCCGCCTCGTCGTCCACCGGACGGGCCAGCTCCGGCACCTGGTCCAGCGGCAGCGCCGGCCTGCGCAGGCGGAACCGCTGAACGTCCACACAGCGGTTCAGCGCCGCCCGGAGGAGCCAGGCCTTGAGGTATTCGCCGTCCCAGTCCCGGGCCCGCTCCTCCAGCAGGCGGAGAAACACGTCCTGGCAGACGTCCTCCGCGTCCGCCGCGTTCTGGAGGCGGCACAGGGCCAGGCGGTACACCGCGGCGCCGTGGGCCTCCATGGCATTGCGGAGAAACACCTCCCGTTCTTCCATAACAATGCCTCCTTTTGTCAATATTTCAGTTGAAAAGCGCCTTTCACTGATAATACGTCCGGAGGGGTCCGATTGTTTCAGCCGAAAAACTTTTTTCAAACGAAGAGGGCGGACACGCCCGCGTCCGCCCTCTTTGCGTCTATTCCGGCCTGA
The DNA here is from genome assembly GCA_947644365.1 of uncultured Oscillibacter sp. Taxonomy (GTDB): domain Bacteria; phylum Bacillota; class Clostridia; order Oscillospirales; family Oscillospiraceae; genus Oscillibacter. The sequence continues at coordinate 5,505 of CANRYZ010000089.1, forward strand.
TGCCGTAGAGCTCAAGCCTGCCGATGAGATTTTGCAGCGTCAGCTTCTGCGCCAGCAGCTGCTGGTAGGTGGCGCCCCGCTGCTTCCCCGCGCTCCGCAGAGTCTCCAGCTTCTCCAACACGCCCGCCTGCTCCCGCAGGAGATCGCTGTACATGCGGTCATAGGCCGCCAGCCGCTCCTGATCCGTCATCTTACACATTAAACCGGAAGTAGATCATATCGCCGTCCTGGACCACGTACTCCTTGCCCTCGCTGCGCAGGAGGCCCTTCTCCTTGGCGGCGTTGACGCTGCCGCACTTCATCATGTCCTCATAGGCGATGACCTCCGCCCGGATGAACCCCCGCTCGATGTCGGTGTGGATCTTGCCGGCGGCCTTAGGGGCCTTGGTGCCCTTCCTGATGGTCCAGGCCCGGCACTCGTCCTTGCCGTAGGTCAAAAAGGAGATGAGGCCCAGCAGAGTGTAGGAGCACTTGATGAGCCGGTCCAGACCGGACTCCTGCACGCCCAGCTCTTCCAGGAACATCTGCTTCTCCTCGCCCTCCAGCTCGGCGATGTCCTGCTCCAGCTTGGCGCAGATGGGCAGCACCTGGGCCTCCTCCCGCTCCGCCAGGGTCTTGACCTGCTGGTAATACCGGTTGCCCTCCAGATCGGTGAAGCCGTCCTCGTCGGTGTTGGCGGCGTAGATGACGGGCTTGAGGCTCAGGAGGTCGCTGGTCTCGATGAGGGCCATGTCCTCCTCCCCGCACCGGTAGGTCCGGGCGGACTTTCCGGCGTTGAGGTGTTCCGCCAGGGCCTTGAAGACCTCCACCTCGTGGAGGAACTTCTTATCCCCCTTGGCGGCCTTCTGGGCCTTCTCCACCCGGCGGTTCACCATCTCCAGGTCCGCCATGAT
>CANRYZ010000090.1 GCA_947644365.1 uncultured Oscillibacter sp.
AGTGCGCCACCATCACCCCCAACCGCCAGCGGATGGAGGAGTACCCGGAGCTGACAGAGATGTGGAAGTCCCCCAACGGCACCATCCGGGCCATTCTGGACGGCACGGCCTTCCGCTCCCCCATCCTCCTGCCCTGCATCAAACCCGTGGTGAAAAACTGGGAGGCCCCCATCACCATCGCCCGTCACGCCTACGGCGACATGTACAAGGCCGTGGACATGACCACGGAGGAGCCCGGTACCGCCGCCCTGACTTTCAGGGGCGAGAGCGGCGCGGAGAGGACCCTCACCGTCCAGACCGTGGACGGGCCCGCCGTGTGGCAGGGCCAGCACAACTTGGAAAAGAGCATCCGGGCCTTCGCCCGCTCCTGCTTCCAGTACGCCCTGAGCCGGAGGCAGGACCTGTGGTTCTCCGCCAAGGACACCATCGCCAAGGTCTACGACGGGGAGTTCAAGCGGGTCTTTGAGGAGGAGTACGAGACGTCCTACAAAGCGGCCTTCCAGCAGGCGGGCATCACCTACTTCTACACCCTCATCGACGACGCCGTGGCCCGCTGTCTCCGGTCCCGGGGCGGCTTTATCTGGGCCCTGAAAAACTACGACGGCGACGTGATGAGCGACATGGTGGCCGCCGCCTTCGGCAGCCTCGCCATGATGACCTCCGTGCTGGTCTCCCCCGACGGCACCATGGAGTTTGAGGCCTCCCACGGCACCGTCACCCGGCACTACTACCGGTATTTGAAGGGCGAGAAGACCTCCACCAACCCCATGGCCACCATTTTCGCCTGGTCCGGCGCCCTGAAACGCCGGGGAGAGCTGGACGGTCTGGAGGACCTGGTGAAATTCGGTGAGCGGCTGGAGGCCGCCTCCCTCCGGACCCTGGAGGAGGGCGTGATGACAAAGGACCTGCTACCCCTGGTGGAGCCGGGCTTCCAGGCCCGGGGCGTGGACAGCGAGGAGTTTCTGGACGCCGTCGCCGCCCACCTGGCCTGAATCAGGCAGAACAGGGCGCGCGCCGCCGTCTGATGGAGAGCGGCCCGGCATTTTCATGCCGGGCCGCTCCAGGCTGTCAAAAAAGTCCGGGGCGGACTTTTCCGCCAGCCTGACAATGTCTCAATTTTCAAAACGCTGTGCATTTTGAAAATCTCCCGCTTCGCGGGGCAAACGCCTGCGCAGCAGTCGTTTGCAGACATTCGATTCCATACGAGGCGGGCGCTGCCCCCTCGAGCTCCCCCGCATTGTCGGCGGTCTGGTTTTTCTGTTTGAAAGTTTTTCGACAAGCTCGAGCGGCCCGGCATTTTCATGCCGGGCCGCTCTTCATTCTGCTTGTTTCGCGGGGGAAAATCCAATCATCCCCGCATGATGTGGATGGCGAAGCCGCCGAACTCGTCGTCCAGGTAGATGTTTTTCAGCTTGCCGTCCTCGGTGTAGGCGGCGGTGTCCATCTTGAAGGCGAACCCCTTCTCTTTCAGCTCCGCCACGGCGTCGTCCAGGTCCGGCGTCCGCATGGCGATGTGGCCGTTGGTCCCCAGGAAGGGGGTCTTCATGCACTCGAAATACTCCCCGGCAAACTCGGACTTCTGCCCGTGGCGGGGATTCAGGTTGAAGACCAGGCTCAGGAGCTTGGCAAGCTCCAGCGCCGCCTCCGGGTCCGGGGTGTTGATGCCCAGGTGGGCCAGCTCAAATTGATTCCGCATGGCCGCGCCCCCTCATCTGGACTGGGCCGCGGTGGGGTTGTACAACCCCACGGTCTCCCGCTTCTCCCCCATCACGTCCGCCTCGGTGAAGCTGACGTACTTGATGGCCTTGCGGGTGAAGGCGGCGTAGGTCAGGTGGATGCGCCCGTCGGCGCTCTGCATGATGTGGGGGTACTCATACTGCTTGTTGTTGGTCCTGTTCTCGTCGCCCATGAAGCCCTCGCCCCGCTCCATCCAGCGGATCATGGGGAAGGTCAGCCCGCCGTCCTCGCTGAGGGCCACGGCCACGGGGCACCGCAATCCGGGCCAGGCGGCCTTGCCGGGAGAGGGCTCCGGGGTGCAGGTGGGGTTGCAGGCGATGGCGATCCGCCCGCTCTGGAGGCGGATGGCGCTGATGCTGGAGTTGTTGTTGGGCAGGGGGGTGGGCTTGGGCTCGGTCCAGGTGTCGCCCCAGTCGAAGGACTCGCTGCGGTAGATGTTGGCCGCCTCCCGGTCCCGCATGAAGGCCACAAGATGGCCATTCTCCAGCTCCACCACGTTGGCGTGGACCCGGCCGTTGCTCTTTGGCATATCCACCTGGCGCCAGGTCTTGCCCTGGTCCTCGGAGATCTGGAAGGCGGTGGGGTCGCCGGAGAGGCCGTCCACGGAGTCGGTGCACAGCCAGTTGGCGAAGATCCACCGGCCGTTGGACAGCACCTGAATGGCCTGGCGGCAGAAGGTGCCCTCCCGGGGGAAGATGGTCTCGTAGGGGCCCCAGGTCAGGCCGCCGTCGGCGCTCTTCTGGAGGCGGACCTGGGAGGTGAACTGCATGTTGTCCTTCCCCGCCTGGCGGTCCTTCTGGGCGGTGTACATGGCCCAGACGGCGTTATCGGGGCCGTAGAACAGGGAGGGGTTCTGCTCGCTGCGCTCCGGATCGCCGGAGATGTCCACGGGCTCCGTCCAGCGGTCCGCGCCCTTGGGCAGGCGGGCGCAGACGATGTGCACGTCGGCGCTGCCCTCGTAGGTGCCGGCGAACCAGCAGCACAGCAGGTCACCATTGGGGAGCTCCAGGGTGGCGGGGGAGTGGCAGGTGGGGTGGACGCCGGGGGGGATGACCGCCTCCACGGTGCCCATCTCCAGGTTTTGATAGAGAACGCCGTCGGGGGTCAGCCCGGGCAGAACGGGATAGCTCATGGTATCAAGCCTTTCTGATTAGATTTCAAGAGGGTAAACGGCAGGGGCGGAACGGCGGAGCCGTTCCGCCCTCAGTCAGTCAGGGGTGGATTTCCCGTTGCGGGGGTCAGGCGGCCTTGACGGCCTTCTTCTTCCGGGCGGTGTTCAGGACCAGCAGCACCACGCCCAGAACGACGCCGATGATGGAGGTCACGATCTCGGGGCTGATGAGGCAGATGGCCGCCACGAACAGCAGCACCCGCTCCACCACGTTCAGGTCAATGCTGAAGTAGCCGGAGACCACGGTGGCCAGGAAGAAGGTGCCCACCAGCAGCATGGCCGCGCCCAGGATGATCTCCAGGACGGTGCCCTCCAGCAGAATGGCGGGGTTGTACACGAACACGAAGGGCACCATGAAGCCCACCATGGAGAACAGGAAGCCCTTGATGCCGGTCTTCATGGCGTTGGCATCGGCGATGCCGGCGGCGGTGTAGGAGGCCACGCACACAGGCGGGGTGATCTGGGCCATGATGCCGTAGTAGAACACGAACATGTTGGCGCAGAGGTTGGCGGTGCCGTCGGCCATGCCGCTGGCGATGAGGATGGGACGGATGCAGGGCACGAACAGGATGACGCCCACCAGGTAGGCGGCAACCGTGGGCAGGGCCATGCCCAGCAGCATGCAGCCCACCATGCCGATCAGCAGGGCCACGAACAGCATATTGGTGCCCAGACCGCTGATGACGGCGGAGAGGTTGGTGGCCAGGGCCGTCTGGCCGGTGACCACGTTGATGATGATGCCGCAGGCGGCGGTGGGGATGGCGATCTCGGCGGCCTGCTTGGCGCCGTCCATGCAGCACTCCCAGATGCCCTTGAGGCCCACGAAGTCCTTCTTCTCGCCCACGAAGTAGCTGATGACGTTGCACACCAGGCAGGAGAAGATGCCCATGGTGCCGGCCCGCATCAGCGACGCGCCCCGGATGATGAACACCACCAGGATCAGCGCGGGCAGCAGCAGGTACAGGCGGGGCAGGATCTTGCGCTCCACCTTAATGGTGGTGTCGGCCTTGCCGTCCAGGCGGCTGGCCCGCTTGGCGGCCAGGCGGTCCACCAGGACGAACACGGCGAAGTAGTAGGCCACGGCGGGAATGATGGCGGCGGTGGCCACGCGGCCGTAGGGGATGCCCAGCATCTCCGCCATGATGAACGCGCCCACGCCCATGATGGGGGGCATGACCTGTCCGCCGGTGGAGGCCACGGCCTCGATGGCGCCGGCCTCCTCGGGCTCGTAGCCCACCTTCTTCATCATGGGGATGGTCATAACGCCGGTGGTGGCCACGTTGGCCACGGCGGAGCCGGAGATCATGCCCATGAGGCCGGAGGAGATGACGGCGGCCTTGGCGGGTCCGCCGGAGCCCTTGTTGGAGGCCTTCATGCCGATGTCAATCAGCAGCTGGCCGCCGCCAAAGGCGGAGAAGAACGCGCCGAAGACGATGAAGTAGAACAGGCTGTTGGCGGAGGTCTGGAGCGGGGAGCCGAAGATGCCGGAGGTGCTCATGGTCATGCCCTCGGTGAACTGCTTGAGCATGGCGGCAAAGGGCTTGCCCCGGGTGTAGAGGATGCCCGGCAGGTACTGGGCCGTCCAGGCGTAGATGATGAACAGCAGAATGAAGCCGAAGAGGATGCCGCCCAGGGTGCGGCGCACAGCCTCCAGCAGCAGCACCACGGTAATCACCATGAAGGCGATGTCGATGGAGTCCACGGGGCTGATGAACAGCACGTGGTCCACCAGGGACTGGTAGCGGGTCACCACGTACCACAGCTGGAACACGATGCAGGCGGCCACCAGAATGTCGATCCAGCGGGACCAGGCGAACTTGTTGAGCTCCTGGGCCGTGACGGCGTCGCCCTTCTCCTTCTGGAGCTTCTTGCGGTACTTCTTATCCGGGGGATTATAGAGATAGACCAGTGCCAGAGCAAAGAGCAGGTGCAGCGGCGCCTGCAGCATGGTGGGGAGCTGCTTGATCAGTGCCAGATACATCTGGAACAGGAAGAACACCACTGTCAGCGCGATCGCCGCCATCTGGCGCCATTCGAGTTTCTTTCCCATTGTTGGATACCCCTCCTCAGGTGTAGGTGGATGGTGTGAAGCAGGTCCGCCGGGGGGCGAGGGGCTCCCTCGTCCCCCGGCGGCTCCTGGGTCTTTGTGTCATTCAGGGCCGCGGGCCCTGGGCGCGGATTTCAGGATCAGCCGTGGGCGTAGCCCATCTCCTCGTAGTAGGCGGCGGCGCCGGGATGCAGGGGCACGCCGGTGAGGGTCAGGGTGCCGGCGGTCTCGGGATCGAAGTAGCTCATGGCGGCCACGGCGCTGGCCAGGTCGGCCTTGTTCTCGCACACGGCCTTGGCCATGTGGTAGGCCACGGCGTAGTCCAGGCTGGTGGGAACCAGGATCACCTGCTGGGAGCCCACGGTCTTGATCTCCTCGGTCTGGCCGTTCCAGGTGTTGGCGTCGACGGTGACGTAGTCATAGCCCATCTCCACCATCTTGGCCATGGTCTCCTCGCCCAGCTGCACGTCGTACATATCGTGGGTCAGGCACAGCTCGGAGGTGTTGGCCTGGCCGGCGCCGATGTGGTCGATGGTCATGTCGTACAGGTCGTCCTGCAGGCCGCTCTTGATGGCGTCGCCGCCGGTCTTCTCAACCACGCCGCCCCAGGAGGCAACGTCCTCCAGGGTCACGCCCAGAGCCTCGAAGACCTTCTCCGCGGCCAGCTCGCCGAAGGTGCCGTTGGTCTTGATGACCAGCTTCACGGGGTACTTCTGAGCCACCAGCTCCTCCACGGTCTTGATGCCCGTGGCGTCCACGAACTTCTGGGTGAACATGACGTTGACGAAGTCATGGCCCAGGCCGCCGGCGATGGCGCAGATGTCGGGGGTGGGGGCGTTGCCCAGGATGCCCTCCTCCATGCTCCACTTGGCGGGAGCGGAGTTGGACATGACGATGTCGCACTGGGCGCCGCCGTTGACGATGACGGGCGCGCCCACGCCGCCGGGAGAGGTGGTGGTGATGCTGATGTTGGCGCCGGGGATCTCCTTGACGATGGCGGTCTGGATGGCGGCGGCGTAGTTATAGGCCGCGGTGCCCACTTCCTGGGCCGCGAAGGTCAGGTCCACTTTGCTGGGGAGGTCGGTGCTCTGCTCGCCGCCGTTGGCGGGAGCTTCGGTGTTGGCGGGGGTGTTGTTGGCGGCGGGGGCGTCGTTGCCGCCGCCGCAGGCGGCCAGGCTCAGAACCATCGCCAGGGCCAGGATCAGAGCAAATACTTTTTTCATGGTGTTTCTTCCTTTCAAATTTTTGGTGACTATTCTTCTCCGGCAGGGCCGGTTAAAGACGGGGCGGGGGATCAGGCCTCGGCCTTGGCGTTGGCCATGCGGATGCCGTAGTCCATGGCGTTGACCAGGCTGAGCTCGTTGGCGTGGCCGTCTC
>CANRYZ010000091.1 GCA_947644365.1 uncultured Oscillibacter sp.
TGGAGAACTACCGTTTCCCCTGGGACCGGGCCTTTGAGATCGGCATGGACATCCGCCTGGGGGCGTTTACGGAGCCCCATGGGAAAATTTTGGGCATCTACTATCAATAAAAGAAAGCTTCCGCGCCAAAGCGCCCCCGCCTGCCGGACAGTGTTGTAAACTGTCTGACAGGCGGGGGCGCTTTAGCTTGAAGGGTCATGTTTCGGGAGAATCCCGCTTTTCGGCGTTGCCCTGGAGCTGGGCCCACTGGGCGGCCATCCGGGCGAGGTCCGCCTCGAAGGCCCCGGCGGCGTCGTCTCCAGGCTGGCAGCGCTTCGGGAGGCTCTGCCAGCCGGCCTCCACATCGAAGTGGAGGAGGCCGGGGTCGGCGGCCTCACGCCGGGCCACCACCTCCGCCACGCAGGTGATAAACGTGTCGCTCTCCGGGGTGCTGGGTTCCCTGGAGGCAAAGTCCTCCCGCAGGAGCTGCCGCAGCGTCCCGGTGCTGAATCGATTTAAAAACGGGTAGGAGCCGCTGTGCTCACCCACAGGACCGGCCATCGGAACCCCTCCTTCCTGTAACGTTCAAAACCGGCATCGGCTCACTCCTCCAGCAGTTTCCGGAGGAGCTGCTTTGCCCGGGCCGCCCGCTTGCGGCAGGCCTCCGCCGTGGTGCCCAGCTCCCGGGCCGCCTCGGCGTAGGTGCAGCCGTCCACCGCCAGCCGCTTGAGCAGGTGCAGGTCCTGCCGGCTGACGGGACCGCCGTACTCCAGCTCCACGTCCACGGGGTCCTCGCTGTACCCCAGGGTGTCTTCGGGCAGCTGGTCCGCGCTGACCAGCGGGCGCCGGTCCCGCCGGCGGAGCCGGTTTCGGATGATGTTCTCCGCGATTTTCCGCAGCCACGTCTTGGGGTGCGCGACCTCCTGCCGCCCGGCGGCCTCCCAGGCGACGCGGAAGGTCTCCTGGACCACCTCCTCCGCCGAGTGGTAGTCCACAAACTGGCGGGCGTAGTGAAAGAGGAGGGCGGCGTACTGCCGGTACCACTGTTCCATCAGCGCGGCCCTTTCCTGACTGTCCAAGACGACCCCTCCTCTCCGGCGGCTTCTTCCGCAATTTTATGATGTTTTGCCGGAAAAATCAAGGGGCAAAAAAATTTTAAAAATTTGTCCGGTTTTGCCCGATTGCGGACACTATGGTTTCAGAACCGGCAAACGGCGGGACGCGCCGCCGGGGAAGGAGCGGTGAATGTGAGAGTGACAGGAAATTCCGGCCCGTGGGCCTCCCCGTATGCCATGCCCAGGAGCCGCCGGACGGAGAGCGGCCCGGGGCTGGCTCTGAGGGTCCGGCAATAAATATTTAGGAGGATGATCATGACAGTGGGACGTACATCCACAGGATTTGACCCCGGCTGGTTCACCGTCAGCGGCTCCGGGCCGGTGAAGTGGGCCTCGCTGAAAGGGGAGTGTGTGAGCCGGTTTCAGGAGGCTGTGAAGGCGGAGGAGCGGGAGTGGAAAGCGGCTTTCGACCGGTATTCGGCGGAGGTGCGGCGGCAGGGGACGTCCGTGCGCCTGACGGATGAGCAGCTGGAGCACCTCTCCGACGCCTACGATCCGGAGAATATGACCCGAGAGGAGTGCCGGGCCTTTGTGGACGATCTGTGCCGGTACGGCGTCCTCCGGGAGGAAGACAAGGACTGCGTGTCTTACAACAGTCTGGTCCCCGCCACCTTTTTTACCACGGTCCAGTGTACTACGACCGCCGCGCCCTTCCAGCCGTACACGGACGGCTTCTGGTCCAGCGGCGGCAACGTGCTGGACTGGTCCCGGTATCTCTCCACCTTTGAACGGTTCGACCCGGACACCCGGTCCTATCAGAGAACGCCCGGCGCCATTCTGTTTGACCGCATCCAGCAGGTGCTGGTGAAGATGGGCGCACCTGACCGGCAATGACGGGGGAAACCCTAAACGGGCGGCCGCCCGGTGCGCGGAAACAGCTCCGCCCTTTAGGCCTTGTTTGAAAAATGTCAAAACGCCCAAACGGCGGATCTTTTTCCGCCACTCTGCGTTGATTTTCCTTGCCATACACAAAGTATGGCGGCGTCAAATCGTCTTGATTGGCGAAAAAATCTCTCGCCGTTGGACATTCTGCCATTTATCAAACAAGGCCTAGGCACTTTGACATTTTTCAAACAAGGCTTAATTCTAACGACTGTATTTAGGAGGGGTTTTCATGATTACATCCAGCATCCTGGACCGATTTTTGGTAAGGCCGTCCGGCGTTCCCCAAATGCCCTATCTGGTACCCAAGAATGGAGGCGGCAGTCTGGAAAATATACTCCCTGAGAAGGCGGCCAAAGACAGGGAGAAGCTGCGCGCCTTCATGGAGAATGTAAAAGAGAATGGGACTGCCGTTCGTCTGACGAAGGAGCAGACAAGCCAGCTCTCAGCGAGATTTGACCCCAACGACATGACCTATGAGGACTATCACGCCTTTGTCGACCAGCTCTGCGACTGGGGCGTTCTGCGCCGGGAAGACGTTCAGTATGTCTCGGTCAGCCCTCTGGCGGAAGGCCTGATTCCGCTGGACTTTGCCGAGCCTGCCGCAGTGATTACACAGGCAAGCAATGACCGGCATTTTGACCGCTCTTTCTCCTCCAGCGGCGGGAATGTGCTGGATTGGACGCGGTATATGGCCACCTTTGAATCCCTTAATCCTGATACGGGCTCCTTTGAGCGGGGCAGGAGCGCCATTTTATTTGGAAAACTCCGGGATGTTCTGGAAATGATGCGTTAGCGTCTGTTTTAATACCGTCAAAACGCCGTCTCAGAGCGGCTTTTGCCTGCGGACAGAAGGAGCGCCCCGGCGGGGCGCTCCTTCTATTATGAGATCATCTCGTTTCCGATTTTGTAGCCGCTCCATGTCCCCATCTCCGGCCAGAGGGCGGAGCAGTCGTAGAGGCAGTAGGCCGCCAGAGGCGTGCGCCATTTCTCCGCGTTGAAGAACAGGATGGGCAAAGAGTAAACCTCTTCCTGGTGGCTCTCGTTGGGGGTGATGGAGAAGAGGCACCCGTCCTCCCAGCTGTACCAGAGGCGGGAGAAGTCCTCCCCCTCCTCCGGGGCGGGGGTGCTGAGAGAGGAGGCGGTGAGATACCCCTGGTCCCGCAGCTCCTCAAAGGAGAGGTCCAGGACCCCCACGCCGTGGAGCTCTCCGAACCGCCAGGCCAGGGCGGATTTCTCGCTCTCCAGCAGGTCCCCGGGGGCCCGGCTGAGGTCCAGGGAGACCAGGGAGACGTTCTCATTCAGGGCCGGGTCCCGCTGCCACAGGTCGTCCAGGGCCTGGAGGTACAATCCGCACAGGTCGTAGTACGACCCGCCGGGGCACTGGGGCGTGCCGATAGAGTAGCCGGAGATCGAATAGACCTGGCCCAGCTGGCCGGGGAAGGACTCCAGGACTGTCCCGTTGAAGGCAATCTCCAAAGGCATTCCATCGGCCAGGTCCCCGGCGGAGGCGGACTGGCCGTCCAGATAGACGGGGGTGTCCTCCGCCACGCACAGGCGGTAGACGCCTTTTCCGTCGTGCCGGCCGTCTTTGCCGCCGGCGAGGGGGGCGTCCAGCTCCGCCAGCAGCAGGTTTCCCTCCTCCGCACCGTCTATGATGCGGCAGGTGAGGTAGACGGGGGTCTCGTCCTCCGCCAGGGAGGGGGCGCCGCCGTCCGCCGCCGGGGGGACGCTGGCAGGGGGTTCGGCGCCGCCCTCCGGCGGGGCGGGGGAGCCTGTGGGCGAGGGACTGGCGCAGGCGGTGAGAAGTGCCAGGCAGAGGCACAGCGGCAGGAGCGGAAGATGTTTTTTCATGGGACAGACCTCCTTTACCTGTTTAGTCGGCGGGAGGGGGCGTTTGGTTCCGCGGGGCGGAAAAAAATTTTCCCGAGCCCGAAGAGAGGGGACGCGGGGAGCGAGTAACAGTTGACAACAGGGGCCGGAATGGGTACAATAAAGATTCAGTGAGAGCCGCGGGAAGCGATACATTATATATTATAGAGCAAAGGAATGGAAGCATATGGCACAGGATAAGAGACAGGTGGACGCCATCACCGCCCGGGACGTGGACTTTACCCAGTGGTACACCGACGTCTGCAAGAAGGCCGAGCTCATCGACTATACCTCCGTGAAGGGCATGTTCATCTACCGGCCCTACGGATACGCCATCTGGGAGAACATTCAGGCGGAGCTGGACCGGCGCTTTAAGGAGACGGGCCACGAGAATGTGTATCTCCCGGTCCTGATCCCCGAGTCCCTTCTCCAGAAGGAGAAGGACCACGTGGAGGGCTTCGCCCCGGAGTGCGCCTGGATCACCATGGGCGGAAGTGAGAAGCTGGAGGACCGCCTCTGCGTCCGCCCCACCAGCGAGACCCTCTTCTGCGAGCACTACGCCAACATCATCCACTCCTGGCGGGACCTGCCCAAGCTGTACAACCAGTGGTGCAGCGTGCTGCGCTGGGAGAAGACCAGCCGTCCCTTCCTGCGCCACCGGGAGTTTTTGTGGCAGGAGGGCCACACCATGCACGCCACGGCGGAGGAGGCCCGGGAGGAGACCATGCGGATGCTGGAGGTCTACGCCGAATTCATGGAGGACTATCTTGCCATGCCGGTGATCCGGGGCCGGAAGACGGACAAGGAGAAGTTCAAGGGCGCTGAGGAGACCTACACCGTGGAGTGCATGATGCACGACCGCAAGGCCCTCCAGGGCGGCACCAGCCACTATTTCGGCGACGGCTTCGCCAAGGCCTTCGGCATCACCTTCACCGGCAGGGACAACCAGCTCCACCATCCCCACCAGACCAGCTGGGGCGTTTCCACCCGGATGATCGGCGGCATCATCATGACCCACGGCGACGACAACGGCCTGGTCCTGCCCCCCCGGGTGGCCCCCGTGCAGGCGGTGGTGATCCCCGTGGCGGCGCACAAGCCCGGCGTTCTGGACGCCGCCGCCGCCCTGCGGGACCGGCTGAGTAAGGCGGGCATCCGCGCGAAGATGGACGACAGCGACAACAGCCCCGGCTGGAAATTCGCCGAGTACGAGATGAAGGGCGTGCCCCTGCGGGTGGAGATCGGTCCCAAGGACATGGACAAGGGCCAGTGCGTCATTGCCCGCCGGGACACCGGGGAGAAGATCTTCGTCCCCCTGGACGAGTTGGAGGAGACCGCGGCGGAGCTGCTGAACGCGGTGCATGACAACATGTACGCCATGGCGGCCAAGAATCTCCAGGAGAACACCTTTGACATCAGCACGCCGGAGGAGGCCAAGGCCATTGTGGAGAGTAAGGGAGGCTTCCTGCGCTCCAAGTGGTGCGGCTCTTTGGAGTGCGAGCTGGCCATGAAGGAGCGGGCCGGCGTCACCTCCCGGTGTATGCCGCTGGCACAGAGCGGCACGGAGGGCGTTTGCCCGGTCTGCGGCAAGAAATGCACCACCGATATTTACTGGGGTGTCGCTTACTAAGCGGGATACTGAGCGGAGAGGCGGAAGCCTCTCCGTTTTTTTCGCCTCCGGCGGGTGAGGGGGAGTGTATTCCTTGCGGAATCCGCCCCACGGGGGCGGGACGGGGGATTTCCCGCCGCGGGCGGGGACGGGGGAATCCGGCCACGGGCCGGGGACGAAGGGTATCGCGCCTCGGGCGCGGGACGGCGCACGGGCTTTGCCCGTGCTGGGAATGCACCCCCCATTCTCTTTTCTCTGTCTTGCCAGAGAAAAGAGAATGCGCCGTGCACGGTGGAAGAGAAAAGAGAGGCGCTTTTGGAGGTCGCGGGAGTCTCACGCTTCGATGGAAGGGCGCTCAGCAGGCTTGATGCGTGGACGCATGGACTTTCTTCTCTTCTCGCGCTTCGCGCCTAGTCCCCACCGTGCGGGCAAGCCCGCCGTCCTACCGACAGTAGACGAACCCGTTTTCCCTAACGGGACCAGCTAGGCGCGAAGCGCGGGAAGAGGCGCTAGGGACGATGCGTCAAAGCAGCAAAACAACCTCGGAGGCACTAGCAGATGCGGGTGAGCGCCCCCGCAAGGTACGCTGTCAGACGCAGCCGGCAGAAGACCGGCAATTTA
>CANRYZ010000092.1 GCA_947644365.1 uncultured Oscillibacter sp.
CGGCGCGGGCGTCAGCTGCTTCGCCTGCTCCGAGGCCAACATGGCCCACATGGAGAAGCTCCTCACCGCCCAGGTCATCAGCTTCGACAAGGTGAACCAGCAGCGCCATGTGCTGTATCTCAAAGACAAGGCCCACACCCTGGCGCTGATGAAAAAGCACGCCGCCATTATGGGGCCCAAATTCCGCTGTGTGACGGACGCCCTGGACAGGGAGATTGCCCCGCTGGACATCGCCTCCTGGCGGCGGCCCAAGGGGGGGTACTTCGTCTCCCTCAACGCCATGCCCGGCACGGCCAAGCGGACGTTGGCCCTGTGCAGGGAGGCCGGCGTCACCATGACCGGCGCCGGGGCCACCTTCCCCTACGGCAAGGACCCTCAGGACAGCAACATCCGCATCGCCCCCTCCCTGCCCCCGGTGGAGGAGCTGGAGCAGGCCATGGCGGTGTTCTGCGTGTGCCTGAAATTGGCGGCGCTGGAGCTGCTTTCCTTGAGAGAAAAGTAAGCAAAAGAGCTTTGATGCGCTCTGATCGTCTGGAGTTTATCCAAGCCGGAGCCACGGCAGCTTAGATTGAAATTTGGGGTAAGATTATGAGATACTACGGCAGCGTGTACCGTCCGCCCTCCGAGGCCCGGAGCCTCATCGTCCAGGCGACCTACGGGTGCAGCCACAACACCTGCGCCTTCTGCAGCATGTACAAGGAGAAGCGGTTCGCCCTGCGGCCGCTGGAGGAGGTGCTGGAGGACTTCCGCCTGGCCCGGCAGGTCTACCGCCACGTGGACAAGGTCTTTCTGGCCGACGGCGACGCCCTGGTGCGGAAGGAGGAGGAGCTTTACACCATCCTGGACACGGTGCGGGAGCTGTTTCCGGAGTGCCAGCGGGTCACCAGCTACGCCTCCCCCGCCAGCATCCGCATCCGCACGGCGGAGGAGCTGCGGACCCTCCGGGAGAAGGGCCTGACCATGGTCTACATGGGCCTGGAGTCCGGCAGCGACCAGGTGCTGACGCTGATGCGCAAGGGACACCCCGCATCAGAGATCGTGGAGATGGGGCAGAAGGTCCGTGGCAGCGGCATGGCTCTGTCCGTCACCGCCATCACGGGTCTGGGCGGTCCGGAGCTGCTGGAGCGCCACGCCCTGGACACCGCCGCCGCCTTCAACGCCATGAATCCGGAGTATATCGGGATGCTGACACTGATGGTGGAGCCGGGCACGCCCCTGTACGACTGGGTCCACGACGGCAGCTTCCGCCTGCTGGACCAGCGCCAGGTGCTGGAGGAGACCCGCCTCCTGGTGGAGGGCCTGGACAGCCCCGGCAGCGTGTTCCGCATGAACCACGCCAGCAACTACCTGGTTCTCCGGGGGACGCTGAACGGGGACAAGGACGCCATGCTGGCGGAGATCGACCGGGCGGAGCACGACCTGAGCCGCCTGCGGCCGGAGTCCTGGCGGGGACTGTAAGGAGAGACCGGTAAAGTTTAGGGCTGTCCTTTCCGGGGCCCCCGCGCGAGCCCAACGGAGTGGGTCGCGTGGGGATAGGAAGAAGGAACGGAGCAGAGCGGAAGCCCCGCCGAAGGCGGGGATGGAGCGGGCGGAGTTTCTTCTGACGACGGCGGTGGGGGTTCGGGGGCGAAGCCCCTGCGGCTCCGGGCGAAGCCGCGCTGCTTCAAAACCGGTTCCCGCTCATAAACTGCCTGCCGCTCCCATTGCAAAAAGAGCGCAGCCTCGAAATTTCGAGGCTGCGCTCTTTCGCTGTCAACGCACGCAGGGGCGTCTGCCCTCAGAACTGCTTGTCCAGCGCGGTCTCGCAGTAGGCGCAGCGGTAGGTGTGCCGCTCCGGGTCGCTGAGGAGGAACACCGCGTCCAGCTGGGGCTCCGCCGTGGTGATGCACCGGGGATTCTTGCACCGGATGACGTTCACCAGCCGCTGGGGGAGCTCCAGGTGCTTCTTCTCCTTGAGCTTCCCGTCCCGGATGATGTTCACGGTGATGCTGGCGTCGATGTAGCCCAGGACGTCCAGATCCAGCTCCATGGGGGAGTCGATCTTGATGATGTCCTTGCGCCCCATGTGCGCGCTGCGGGCGTTTTTGATGATGGCCACCTGGCAGTCCAGCCGGTCCAGGTGCAGGTGCTGGTAGATCTCCATGCTCTTGCCGGACTGGATGTGGTCCAGGACCACGCCGTTGGAAATGCTGTCAATATTCATACCGTAAAACCCTCCTCAGACCTCGATACCCAAGAGCTTCAAAATCAGCGCCATGCGGATAAACTTGCCGTTTTTCACCTGCTTCCAGTAGGCCGCCCGGGGGTCCTTGTCCACGGCCACGGCGATCTCATTGACCCGGGGCAGGGGATGGAGGATGGACAGGTCCGGCTTGGCGCTGCGGAGCTTCTCCGGCGTGAGGATGTAGCTGTCCTTCAGCCGCAGGTAGTCCTCCTCGTTGAAGAACCGCTCCCGCTGGACACGGGTCATGTACAGAATGTCCAGCTGGGGGATGACGGATTCCAGGTCTGTGGTCTGGGTATAGGGGATGCCCTTGGGCTTGAGGGACTGCTCCTTGACGTACCGGGGCAGTTTCAGCTCCTCCGGGGAGATGAGGACGAAGTTGATATTGCCGTACCGGCTGAGGGCGTTCACCAGGGAGTGGACGGTGCGGCCGAATTTCAGGTCGCCGCAGAAGCCGATGGTGAAGCCGTCCAGGCGGCCCTTTTCCCGGTGGATGGTGAGGAGGTCCGTCAGCGTCTGGGTGGGGTGGTTGTGGCCGCCGTCTCCGGCGTTGATGATGGGGACCTCCGAGAACTGGGCCGCGGCGTAGGGAGCGCCCTCCTTGGGGTGGCGCATGGCGATGATGTCGGCGTAGCAGCTGACGGTGTGGACGGTGTCGCCCACGGTCTCACCCTTGGCGGCGGAGCTGGAATTGGCCTCGGAGAAGCCCAGCACGCTGCCCCCCAGGGCCAGCATGGCGGACTCGAAGGAGAGGCGGGTGCGGGTGGAGGGCTCGAAGAACAGGGTCGCCAGCTGTTTGTGAGCGCAGGCGTCCTGGTACTTCACAGGGTTCGCGATGATGTCCTCCGCCGTGGCGATGAGCTGGTCGATCTCCGCAACGGACAGGTCGATGACGTCGATGATGTTTCTGGGCATAGGAGCCTCCCGTTTGTTAAAAGTTTCGCCCGCCTTTTTCAAAGGCGGCGGGGGTGCAGGGGGCGGCGCCCCCTGCCGGGGTCCGGGGCGGAGCCCCCGGGGGTGCAGAGGCAAAGCCGCCGGATCAGTGCGTTTGCGGATTCGGCCCCGTCACCTGATCCAGCTTTCGTCCGAGGGATCGGCCCGGAATTTTTTCAGCCGGTCGATGTCCTCCGCCCGGATCTTTCCCTCCTGGGCGGCCGCCTGGCACACGGCGTCGAAGTTGGACAGGCTGTAATTCGTCACGTTGGCCGCCGCCAGGCGGTCCAGGCCCTTCTGGAGCCCGTAGGTGAAGATGGACACGATGCCGAGCACCTCCGCTCCGGCCTCCCGCAGGGCCTCCACCACCTCGATGCAGCTCCCCGCCGTGGAGATCAGGTCCTCCACAACCACCACCTTCTGGCCCGGCTCCAGCCTGCCCTCGATGCGGTTCTGGCGGCCGTGGTCCTTGCTGCCGGAGCGGACGTAGCCCATGGGCAGGCCCATGAGGTGGCCCACGATGGCGGCGTGGGCGATGCCGGCGGTGGAGGTGCCCATGAGGACCTCCGCTGTGGGGTAGTGTTTGCAGATGAGGTCCACCAACCCCTCCTCCACGTGGGTGCGGACAGCGGGGGCGGTGAGGGTGAGGCGGTTGTCGCAGTAGATGGGGCTCTTGATGCCGCTGGCCCAGGTGAAGGGTTCGTCGGGCCGGAGGAAGACCGCTCCGATGGAGAGCAGGTCGTGGGCGATGGTGTGTTCCAGAGTCATATGAAAAAGCTCCTTTCAAGCACAGATTGCAATTTCAGCCTTGCCGGGGGGGTCATCCCAGAAACTCCCGCACCGCCCGGCGGTAGGCCTCCACCGGGTCCGGGGCCTGAGTGATGGGGCGGCCCATTACGATGTAGTCGCAGCCGCTCCCGCCGGCCCGCTCCGGGGACATGATCCGCTTCTGGTCTCCCGCGTCGCCGCCGGCGAAGCGGATGCCCGGGGTGACGGTGAGGAATCCGCTCCCGCACCGCTCCTTCACCAGGGCCGCCTCCAGGGGAGAGCAGACCACGCCATCCAGGCCGCACCGGGCGGCGTTTTGGGCGTAGGAGAGCACCGTCTCCGCCATGGGGGTCTCGATCAGGAGCTCGTTTTTCAGGGCGGCGGCGTCGGTGCTGGTGAGCTGGGTGACGGCGATGAGCAGGGGTCGTGTGCCGTCGGGCCGGGTCAGGCCCTCCAGGGCGGCCCTCATCATCTCCGACGCCCCGGCGGCGTGGAGGTTCACCATGTCCACATCCAGCCGGGAGAGGACGGACATGGCCCGCTTTACCGTGTTGGGGATGTCGTGGAGCTTCAGGTCCAGAAAGATCTTGTGTCCCCGGGCCTTCATCTCCCGGACGATGTCCGGTCCCCCGGCGTAGTAGAGCTCCATGCCGATCTTCACAAAGGGCTTCTCCCCGGCGGGGAAGCGGTCCAAAAAGGTCAGGGTCTCCTCACGGGTGGGAAAATCCAGGGCGATAATGACGTCGTTAGCCATGGTGCGCGCCTCCTGTCAGCTCAGAAATTTTGGTCACGCCCAGCCGCTCACAGACGGCGGGCAGGTTTTCGACGATGGTCTTGCAGGCGTAGGGGTCCCGCAGGTTGGCGGCCCCCACCTCCACAGCGGCGGCCCCCGCCAGCATCATCTCCGCCGCGGTCTCGGCGCTGTCCACGCCGCCGCAGCCGATGATGGGGATCTTCACCGCCTCGTACACGTCCCACACCATCCGCAGCGCCACCGGAAATACGGCGGGGCCGGAGAGGCCTCCGGTGCGGTTGGCGATCACCGGGCGGCGGGTATTCAGGTCGATGCGCATCCCCAGGAGGGTGTTGATGAGGCACAGGCCGTCGGCTCCCTCGCCCTCGCAGGCCCGGGCGATCTCCGCGATGTCGGCGACATTTGGGGTCAGCTTCATGAACACGGGCTTTTTCGTCACGGCCCGCACCGCCCGGGTGACCTCCGCGGCGGCCCTGGGGTCGCAGCCGAAATTCTTTCCCCCGGCGTGGACGTTGGGGCAGGAGATGTTCACCTCCAGGATGGCCGCCTGGTCCACATCGTTGAGCTTCCGGCAGTTGTCGGCGTACTCGGCCAGGGTGAAGCCGCCCACGTTGGCGACCACCGGCCCGTGGAAGATCCCGGCGATATTGGGGACCTCCTCCGCGATGACCGCGTCGATCCCCGGGTTCTGCAGGCCCACGGCGTTGAGCATCCCGCCGGGGGTCTCGGCGATGCGCGGCTGGGGATTCCCCTCTCGGGGGGCGGCGGTGGTGCCCTTCCAGGAGAAGGCGCCCAGAATGTCCAGGTCGTAGAGCTCCGCGAACTCCCGGCCGTAGCCGAAGGTGCCGGAGGCGGGGATGACGGGATTTTTCAGCGTCACGCCCGCCAGGGTGACGGAGAGGTTTACCATACGATCTCCTCCTTTCGGAACACCGGGCCGTCCCTGCAGACCCGGCGGGGGCCGTTTTGGGTGGGGATGGAGCACCCCACGCAGGCCCCGAAGCCGCAGGCCATCCGGGCCTCGAAGCTGAACTGCCCCCCGGTGACATGGGGATGGCCGTGGACGGCCCGCAGCATGGGCGTGGGGCCGCAGGCCAGGACGTAGACGCTCTCCGGAAAAGCGCTGAGCACGTCGGTGACAAAGCCCCTTGTGCCGAAGCTCCCGTCCTCCGTGGCGACCAGGACCTCCGCCCCCAGGGCGGCGAATTCCTCCAGGTAGAAGGCGTCTGCCTCGGAGCGGAACCCCAGGACTACGGAGGGCCGCCGGCCCGCCGCGGTCATGCGCCGGGCCAGGCCGTACAGCGGCGCGGCGCCGATGCCG
>CANRYZ010000093.1 GCA_947644365.1 uncultured Oscillibacter sp.
TGATTGAGATAGGCTCATGGAATAAGCCATACGAAGAGAAGGATTCATGAATTCCGGTTTATCGGGGGATTTCATCTTTTTGGTGAAATCCCCCTTGACAAATGTTCTCTTGGTTCTGGATGGAAAAACTTTCGCCTTGCAGTTCATCATCTCGGCTCAACCTCTCGTACAGCAGCGCAATCTTGGTTTTTGCCATAGCACAGACCTCCTCAAAATGAAATATGCTCTAAGCTGTCCTCGCCTATCACCGAAAAATCAGTGAATTAACAAGTCGCTTAGAGCATATATCACCGTGTCTAAGATAGTACTTCCCTGTTCACGGCTGAGAAAAGCGGCAGCATTTCAAGCAAACAGGGAAGTAGCGGAAATCGACACTCTTTCCCTCACCCCCGGAAACCGCGGCTTCGAGGTATTCGCTTTTGACTGTTACTTGAGAAGCTTTTTGCCGCTATTCAGCCCTGCACTGGATAATCTTTGTGGAGGGGGCCATATGACTGACGGCCCACGTTAGACGACAAAGGCGGACTGAAAGTGAAAACAATCCGTGGTGCCATTTTGGTTCTCCGGCTGACAATGGAGTACGCCTGCAGGGAAAGGACCATTCCGCCGCTGAATAAGAGGCAAGTCCGCATGGGTTTGCAACTGTGGGAAAAGCTGAACCGGTTTTGTTTTGGCGGAAGCTCAAAAGCGCAAAATATTGATCAAAAAAATCCATACCAGCCCGTAGAAGGAGACCACGGCGATCAGATCGTTGATGGTGGTGATCAGGGGGCCGGAGGCCACGGCGGGGTCCACGTTCAGCCGCTTGAAGAGAATGGGGACCACCGTTCCGGACAGGCTGGAGAGGACGATGGAGAGCAGCAGGGCAAATCCGGTGCAGAGGGATACGGAGAAGGCGAACAGGGGGGACTGCGCTTTGAACAATACCAGATACGTTCCCACCAATAGAACGGACAAGAACCCCAGAATCAGCCCATTGGCCAGGCCGACGCAGGCCTCCTTGCGGATGAGGGCCAGCTTCTGCCGCCCGCTGATCTGCCCGTCCATCAGTACCCGGATTGTCACGGCCAGGGACTGGGTGCCCGCGTTGCCGGACATATCCAGGATCAGGGACTGAAAGCTGACGATGACGGCCAGGCGGGCCGCCACCTGTTCAAACAGCCCCACAACGCTGGATACGACCAGCCCCAGAGCCAGCAGGACCGTCAGCCACGGAAGGCGCTTGCCGATGCTCTTTCTCAGCGGCTCCCGCAGGTCCTCCTCCGCGGACAGGCCTGCCAGCTTCGCGTAGTCGTCGCCCATGGCGTCGTCTGCCAGCTGCAGAATCTCCTGGGAAGTCAGCACCCCGCGCAGCCGGTGCTCCCCGTCCAGCACCGGAATGGAGTCCTCGGAGTAGTCTTTGATGCGCTCCACGCAGTCGTCGATCTGTTCGCTGGCGTATACATAGGGATAGGACGTCATGGTGATGTCGTCAATTCCGGTGTGCTTCCGGGCGATAATCAGTTTTTTCAGCTCAATGGCGCCCACAAGAACGCCGTCGCCGCTGACCACATAGAGGGTGGAGATATTGTCATGCTCCTCCGCCTGGGCGATCAGCGTCCGCATGGCCTCGTGGACGCTGCTGCCGGCCTGAATGGAGATGTAGTTGGTGGACATTCTGCTCCCGATCTCATCCTCGTCAAAGGAGCTGAGCAGCAGGATCTCCTCCTGTACTGCCGGGTCCATCAGCTCGATCAGGGTATTGCGCTGGGTCCGCTCCATCCGGTGCAGGCAGTCCGCCGCCGCGGAGGCCTCCAGCCGGGAGAGGACGTCCACCTGCCTGCGGACCGTGAGCTCATGGATGTATTCGTCCAGCTGCCCAGAGTACGCCAGTACGCTGGCCAGGGCCTCGGCGTCCAGAATGCTGTAGAGCCTGGCCCGCTCCGCCCGGTTCAGCAGCTCCATAGCCGCCGCGATGTCGTTTTCGTGATAGGTGAGGATGCGCTCCTTCATGGGCTTCGGCGTCAGTGCGCTGCGCAGGATCTCCGCGATCTCCGCCTTGTAGTCCGGGCGCCGGGCGCCTGCCGCGGCCCCGGCGGTGAGATTGATTTTCCTGTTCATTGTCCGATCCTCCTTTGCAGATCAAGTTGTCCTCAGACCTGAAAAATATCAGAGATATTTTTCGGCAGCGGGGAACCGCTGCGGTTCACTTGGAGAAAGGCGGCGCGGAGCGGCGGATGGACAGAAAAGGGCATAAAAATACCACTGTCCCCTGTGGGCCGGCCTGCTCCGGATCGCCTTCCGGGAGGTAGTCAGCTTGAAAACGGACAATGGCGTTCTGTATGCGGACGCAGAAAGAGACGGTCAGAACCCGTCCGGCCCGCAGCCGAACGCGCTCTGACAGGAGAAGAACACCCTGTCCATATTTCGACTGCTGCCGTCCATGGTTTCACCTCGCTTTACATCTGAAAATAATGTCCTGGACCAACAAAATTATTATATCACAAACCTTGGAGAAGGGCAACCCGCCTGGGCCGGATTTTTTCAAAGATACCCCGCCAAGGCGCGGAGGGAGGCCGCCGCGCCCCACGGCAGCCCCCTGTCCGGCGGCCCGAGTCAGTCCGCAAAGAGCGGGGTGGAGAGATAGCGGTCGCCGGTGTCCGGCAGCAGGGCCACAATGGTTTTGCCCCTGTTCTCAGGCCGTTTGGCCAGCTGAATGGCCGCCCAGACCGCCGCGCCGGAGGAGATGCCCACCAGCACGCCCTCGGACCGGCCCACCAGCTTTCCGGCGGCGAAGGCGTCGTCGCTCTCCACGGCGATGACCTCGTTGTATATGCCGGTGTTCAGCACCTCGGGGACAAAGCCCGCGCCGATGCCCTGGATTTTGTGGCTGCCGCCGGTGCCCTTGCTGAGCACCGGGGAGTCGGCGGGCTCCACCGCCACCACCTTCACCGCCGGATTCCGGCTCTTGAGGTACTCGCCCACGCCGGTGATGGTGCCGCCGGTCCCTACGCCGGCCACAAAAATGTCCACCTGACCGCCGGTATCCTCCCAGATCTCCGGCCCGGTGGAGGCCCGGTGGGCGGCGGCGTTGGCGGGGTTGACGAACTGGCCGGGGATGAAGCTGTCTGGAATCTCCTCCGCCAGGGCCTCCGCTTTGGCAATGGCGCCCTTCATGCCAAGGCCGCCCTCTGTCAGGACCAGCTCCGCGCCGTAGGCGCGCATCAGCTGGCGGCGCTCCACGCTCATGGTCTCCGGCATGACGATGATGATCCGGTAGCCCCGGGCGGCGGCCACGGACGCCAGGCCGATGCCGGTGTTGCCGGAGGTGGGCTCGATGATGACGGAGCCCGGTTTCAGCAGGCCCCGGGCCTCCGCGTCGTCGATCATGGCCCTGGCGACGCGGTCCTTGACGCTGCCGGCAGGATTCAGATACTCCAGCTTGGCCAGGATCCGGGCCTCCAGGTTCTCCTGCCGCTCAATGTGTACCAGCTCCAGCAGCGGCGTCTTGCCGATCAGCTGGTCGACGGATGTGTAGATGCTGCTCATAATAGAACTCCTCCTCTGATCGTCTTTGAGAGATCTCCGCAGGGCGGACCGGCTCCGCGGGCGGCGTCGGAAGGCAAACCGCGGGATACGCGCATACTACCAACTTCTCAGGTTGGTTTATATGGATTGTAGTCCAGGTGGTGGGATTTGTCAAGGGCTTTGAGCGCCGGCGGGTTGATTTCCTATTAACCGTGTTGTATAATAGGTTTAAATATACATGGAGGTGCGGTATGCTGATCTCTACAAGGGGCCGGTATGCGCTGCGGGTGATGGCGGACCTGGCCGGGCGCCCCACGGAGGGGTATGTCCCGCTGAAGGAGATTGCCCAGCGGCAGGAGATCTCGGAGAAATACCTGGAGGCCATCATCAAGATTCTGGTGCGGGCCGGGATGCTCAGCGGCGTCCGGGGAAAGGGCGGCGGCTACAAGCTGACCCGGTCTCCCGAGCAGTACACCGTGGGGGCTATTCTGCGGCTGACGGAGGACTCGCTGGCGCCGGTGGCCTGCCTGGAGGAGCGGGCGGCGCCCTGCGCCAGAGCCGCGGACTGCTTGACGCTGCCCCTGTGGCAGGGGCTGGACCGGGTGATCCGGGAGTATTTGGACAGTGTGACTCTTGGGGACCTGCTGCGGCGGGGAGAGGGCTGCGTGATTTGACCGGGAGGCCGCTGGTCGGAAACATCTGTCCTCCGCAGGGAAATATGCACAAAGAGGACGGCGGGGGAGAGCCCGGTTTTGTCGCACCGCCTGAAATGCGGCGGCCGGGCCGGTTTTTTCCCTGAAAGACGTTGACAGGGCTGTATTTCTGTCCGTATAATCAAGACAAGAGAGAGCAATGGTGCCACTCCCGAGGGCGTCCCGTTGCTCTCTTTCGGTTTTAATTCTGTCAGCGAACGGAGTGTTTTTATGTCATATGTTTCGCCATTGTACAGCCCCCGGTTTGAGCATGACGCCTGCGGCATCGGTGCGGTCATCGACATCAAGGGGCGGAAGTCCCACGAGACGGTGGACAGCGCCCTGCGGATCGTGGAGAAGCTGGAGCACCGGGCGGGCAGGGACGCCGCCGGAGAGACCGGCGACGGCGTGGGGCTGATGATCCAGATCCCCCACAGGCTGATGAAGCGGGCGGCGGCCCAGGCGGAGATTCCGCTGGGGGAGGCGCGCGACTACGGCGTGGGCATGTTCTTCTTTCCCCAGGACAGGGTGAAGCGGGCCCAGGCAAAAAAGATGCTGGAGATCATCGTGGCCAAGGAGGGCCTGGAGTTTCTGGGCTGGCGGGATGTGCCCGTCCACCGGTCGGTGCTGGGGGAGAAGGCGCTGAGCTGTATGCCCCACATCAGCCAGTGCTTTGTGAAGCGTCCGGACGACTGCCCCCGGGGGCTGGACTTTGACCGGCGGCTGTACGTGGTCCGGCGGGTGTTCGAGCAGTCCAACGTCAACACCTATATCCCCTCCTTCTCCAGCCGGACCATCGTCTACAAGGGCATGTTCCTGGTGGGCCAGCTGCGCCGGTTCTACGCGGACCTGGAGGAGGCGGACTGTGAGAGCGCCATCGCCCTGGTGCACTCCCGGTTCTCCACCAATACCAACCCCTCCTGGGAGCGGGCCCATCCCAACCGCTACATCCTCCACAACGGGGAGATCAACACCATCCGTGGCAATGTGGACCGGATGCTGGCCCGGGAGGAGACCATGTCCTCCGCCGTTATGGACGAGGACATGGACAAGATCCTCCCCGTGGTGGACCAGAGCGGGTCCGACTCCTCCATGCTGGACAACACGCTGGAGTTTCTCATGATGAACGGCGTGGAGCTGCCCAAGGCGGTGATGCTCTGCATCCCCGAGCCCTGGGCCCAGGACCGGCGCATGGACCGGGAGAAGCGGGACTTCTACCACTACTACGCCACGATGATGGAGCCCTGGGACGGCCCCGCCGCCATCGTCTTCTCCGACGGGGACACCGTGGGCGCCGTGCTGGACCGGAACGGCCTGCGCCCCTGCCGCTGGTATCTCACCGACGACGAGAGGCTGATCCTCTCCTCCGAGGTGGGCGTGCTGGACGTGCCGCCGGAGCGGATCGTAAAGAAATCCCGGCTCCAGCCGGGGCGGATGCTGCTGGCGGACCTCCGGGAGGGCCGTCTGGTGGACGACGGCGAGCTCAAGGCCCGCTACGCCGCCCGCCAGCCCTACGGCGAGTGGCTGGATGCCAATCTGGTCCACCTCCGGGACCTCAGCATCCCCAACCGGAGGGTGGAGACCCATCCCCAGGAGCTGCGGGATAAGCTCTACAAGGCCTTTGGATACACCTACGAGGAGGTGAAGGACGCGATTCTGCCCATGGCCCGGGACGGGGCGGAGCCCACCTCCGCCATGGGCGTGGATACGCCGCTGGCGGTGCTCAGCGAGCACCACCAGCCCCTGTTCAACTACTTCAAGCAGCTCTTCGCCCAGGTGACCAATCCCCCCATCGACGCCA
>CANRYZ010000094.1 GCA_947644365.1 uncultured Oscillibacter sp.
CTTCTGCCGGCTGCGTCTGACAGCGTACCTTGCGGGGGCGCTCTGCCGCATTTGCAACTTCCTCCGAGGTTGTTTTGCTGCTTTGACGCATCGCCCCTAGCGCCTCTTCCCGCGCTTCGCGCCTAGCCGGGCACGTTTGGGTAAGCCCACCCTCCTACCGCCGGTAGACGAACCCTCTTCCCCGCACGGTGGAGACTAGGCGCGAAGCGCGGGAAGAGAAAAACGTCTATGCGTCTAACCATCAAATTTCCTGAGCGCCCTTCCATCGAAGCGTGAGGCCTCCGCAACCACCAAAAGCGCCTCTCTTTTCTCTTCCACCGTGCACGGCGCATTCTCTTTTCTCTGGCAAGACAGAGAAAAGAGAATGGGGGGTGCATTCCCAGCACGGGCAAAGCCCGTGCGCCGTCCCGCGCCCGAGGCGCGATACCCTTCGTCCCCGGCCCGTGGCCGGTTTCCCCCGTCCCCGCCCGCGGCGGGCAATCCCCCGTCCCGCCCCCGTGGGGCGGATTCCGAGGGAATACAATCCCCTCTCCCCGGCCCATGGCCGCCTCCCTCCGGAATTTTTGTGAATTTTTTTGAAAAATCCCCATTTTTTCTGGCACACGGCAGCGCCATGTGCTATACTGTACGCTGTGAAATTGGCAAAACCCGCCATAGAGCCAGAGCCCCCTGGGGCTCACACACCAAAAGAGGAGGAATGTCTCATGGCAAACCGGGTGGTCGTGAATATCTGCGGCGATGAATATACCCTTGTGGCGGAGGAATCCCCCTCCTACATGCAGCGGGTGGGCGCGTACGTGGACGGTAAAATGCGGGAGATTCAGGACGCCGCCAGGGTGGGCCGGGTCAACGCCGCCGTTCTCACCGCCGTCAACATCGCCGACGAGCTGATGAAGGCCCAGGAGACCGCCGAGCAGCTGCGGGGCCAGATCAAGGGCTACGCCGACGAGGCCGCCCGGGCCCAGTCCGAGGCCAGCGAGCTGAAGCGGGAGGTCTTCCGCCTCCAGCAGAAGCTGGAGCGCCAGAGCCGGTGAGCCGCGCTCCGGAGCTGCTGGCCCCCGCCGGTTCCCCGGAGGCCCTGCGGGCCGCCGTGCAGAGCGGCGCGGACGCCGTGTACCTGGGCTGGGGCAATTTCAACGCCCGCCGGGGCGCCAGGAACTTCTCCGACGAGGAGTTTGCGGAGGCCCTGGTGTATTGTCATGCCCGGGGCGTGCGGGTATTCCTGACGCTGAACACCCTCCTCACCGACCAGGAGCTGCCCCAGGCTCTGGCCGCCGCAGCCGCGGCAAGCCGCCTGGGGGTGGACGCGGTGCTGGTGCAGGACTGGGGCCTTCTGGACCTGCTGCGCCAAAGCCTTCCGGACCTGCCCCTCCACGCCAGCACCCAGATGAGCGTGTTCACCTCCGGCGGGGCCCGAGAGGCCTGCGGGGACGGCTGTGAGCGGGTGGTCATCGCCCGGGAGTGCTCGGCGGAGGACACGGCGGAGATCATCCGAAGCTGCCCGGCGGAGATCGAGGTCTTCGGCCACGGGGCGCTGTGCATGTGCTACTCCGGCCAGTGCGCCATGAGCACCGTCCTAGGGGGCCGCTCCGGCAACCGGGGGCGCTGCGCCCAGCCCTGCCGCCTGCCCTATGGCGTCAACGCCCCCGCCAGGCAGGACCATCCCCTGAGCCTGAAAGACAGCTGCCTGGCCGGGGAGCTGGGATCCATGGCCGCCATGGGCGTGGCCTGCGTGAAGCTGGAGGGCCGGATGAAGCGGCCGGAGTACGTGGCCGTGGTCACCTCCATCTACGCCCGGCTGCTGGCGGAGGGCCGGGGGCCCACCGCCGCCGAACAAAAAGATCTGGAGGCCGCCTTCTCCCGCTCCGGCTTCACCGACTGGTACTGGCGGGGAGAGCGTGGAGCGGGCATGTTCGGAACCCGTCCCGAGAACGCCCCGGGGCCCAAGGAGCTCTTCGCGGCGGCCAAAGCCGCCTATGAGAAAGACGCCCTGCGCACCGTTCCGGTGGACTTCGCCTGCACGGTCCGCGCAGGCGCGCCCTGTTCCCTGGCCGCCGCCGACGGGGACGGACACGCCGTCACCGTCTCCGGCCCCGCGCCGGAACCGGCCCGGAACCGCCCTCTGACGGCAGAGGAACTGTCCGCCCGCCTCCGGAAGACCGGCGGCACCGCCTACTCCTGCCGGGAGGTTTCCGTAGAATTGGACGAGGACCTCTCCCTGCCCGCCAGCGCCGTCAACGCCCTGCGGCGGGAGGCCCTGGCCGCCCTGACGGAGGAGCGGACCCGCCCGCCCGTGCGGCGGGAGCTGACGCCGCCTCCGCCGCCGGAGGACGCCTGCGGAGCGGATAGCCCCCGGTGGACCGTCTCCGTGGCCAGCCTGGCCCAGCTCTCCCCCGCCCTGCTGGCGCTGAAACCCGCCCGGGTCTATGTGCCGCTGGAGCTGCTGGCCCCCCTCTCCGCCCTGCCGGAGGGGGAAACGGAGTGGTGCGCCGTCCTGCCCCGGGTCTGGCGGGACCGGGACGAGGCCCGGCTGCGGGAGTGGCTGGCCCACGCCAGGTCTCTGGGCGCCTCCGGGGCCCTGGCGGGAAATATCGGCCATCTCCCCCTGCTCCGTGATTCCGGACTGTATATTTACGGCGATTTTGGACTGAACGTATTCAACAGCCGCTCCCTGGAGTACCTTCGCCGGAAGGGCCTGCGCTCCGCCTGCGTCTCCTTCGAGCTGCGCTTCTCCCAGATCCGGGACCTGCGCAAGCCCCTGCCCGCGGAGGCCGTCGTCTACGGCCGCCTGCCCCTGATGATTACGGAGAACTGCCTGGTCCAAAACGGCGGCGAATGCCGCTGCGGCCAGCCCAACGTCCTCCGGGACCGCACCGGGGCCGCCTTCCCCCTGCTGCCGGCCTACGGCTGCCGGACGGAGATCCAGAACGACCGCCCCCTGTGGCTGGCGGACCTGCCGGACTACCGCCGCCTGGGTCTCCAGTACGCCCGCCTGCGCTTCACCACCGAGACCCCGGAGGAGTGCGTCCGGGTGTTTCGGGACTATCTGGAGGGGCGGCCCGCCCAGGGACCCTTTACCCGGGGGCTCTATAAGCGGGGCGTGGAGTAGAGGGCGGCGGCCTGTCTGACTCGATTCCGGCACTCCCGGGGGTTGGCCCGGTCAGAGACCCAGGCCCTGCGGGTGCGTCGATTGGACACAACGAAGCCGGAAAGAGCGGAATATAAATACGTTTAGTATATTTCATTTTAAAAATTACGTTTTGTTTTGATTTTGGAGTTTTACAATGGAAGAATTAAAGGTAAAATATTTTACAGATCAGATTGACGAGCTGTGCTACGTGGCGGGGAAGTCCGACTGGATCGACCTCCACGCCGCCGAGGAGGTGACCCTGAAGGCCGGAGAGTTTCGGCTGATCCCCCTGGGGGTGGCCATCGCCCTGCCGGAGGGATACGAGGCCCACGTGGTGCCCCGGAGCTCCACCTTTAAAAATTACGGGCTCCTCCAGGCCAACTCCATGGGCGTCGTGGACTACGCCTACCGGGGGGACAACGACCAGTGGTTCCTCCCCGTCTACGCCACCCGGGACGTCACTGTGGAGCTGAACGCCCGCATCTGCCAGTTCCGCATCATGCGGAACCAGCCGCCCCTGGTCTTTACCAGGGTGGAGCGTCTGGGCGGCCCCGACCGGGGCGGCTTCGGCTCCACGGGGAAATAGGGGGCCGCGCCATGGCAAGGATCGTACTGGCCTCCGCCTCCCCCCGGCGGCAGGAGCTGCTGCGCCGCATCGGCATTGAGGACTTTGACGTTCGGGTGCCGGAGGTGGAGGAGCGGTTTCCCGGGGGGCTGACGCCGCCCCAGGTGGTGTCCTACATCTCCCGGGAGAAGGCGGACGCCGCCGCGGCCCTGTGCACGCCGGAGGAGATTATCATCACCGCGGACACCATGGTTTTCCTGGACCGCCAGCGCCTGGGCAAGCCGGCGGACGAGGCGGACGCCCTGCGGATGCTCACCGCCCTCCAGGGCCGCCGCCACACCGTCTGCACCGGCGTCACCGTCCGGCAGGGGGACCGCCGCCTCACGGAGGCCGAGTCCACGGACGTCTGCTTCCGCCCCGCCTCCCAGCGGGAGCTGCTGGCCTACATCCGCACCGGCGAACCCATGGACAAGGCCGGAGCCTACGGCGTCCAGGGCAAGGGCGCCCTGCTGGTGGAGCGGCTGGACGGGGACTTCTTCAACGTCATGGGCCTCCCCGTCCTGCGGCTGAGCCGGATGCTGGAGCGCTTTGGCGTTTCTCTGCTGGCCTAGAGCCCCCGGCTCAGGCCTGAATGCCTAGGCCTTGTTTGAAAATTGTCAACACGCCCAAACGGCGGGGCTTTTTCCGCCATACTGCGTTAAAAATTCTTGAAATACACAAAGTATTCCTGCGAATTTTTGCCCTGTCTGGCGACTGCGCCCCCAGGCGCGTCCAGCGAGCAGCCGCCGCAAAGCGGCGGTGTCCGGCGTGTCGGAAAAAATCTCTTGCCGCTGGGCATATTGCCAATTTTCAAACAAGGCCTACTGGAAAAGCGAGGTTTCGCGTGAAAGATTTCCTGAAAAACAACGGCCTCTGGATCTTATTCGCCGGGGCGGTCATCTCCGTGGCGCTGGCGCTCATGTCCTATTTCAGCACTACCTCCGCCCCGCTGGTGAACGCGGTGAACGTGATGGTCTCCCCCTTCCGCTCGGCCTACACCGCCGTGGCCACCTGGTTCAACGACAAGCAGAACTACTACCGGGACACCACGGACCTGCTGGAGGAGAACGCCGCCCTGCGCAAGCGCATTGCCGAGCTGGAGGCGGACCTCCGCCAGGCGGCGGACGACAGCAAGGAGAACGAGGTCCTGCGGGACGCCCTGGAGCTGCGCAAGCAGCGCCGGGACCTGGTGCTGGAGAGCGCCATGGTCACGGAGCGGGAGGTGACCAACTGGACCTCCTCCCTGACGCTGAACAAGGGCACCGCCCACGGCGTGGAGACGGGCGACACGGTGATCGACGGCACCGGCAGCCTGGTGGGCGTGGTCCGGAAGGTGGGCCTGAACTGGTGCACGGTGCTCACTGTGGTGGACACAGACACCTCCCTGGGCGCCCAGGTGTTCCGCACCAAGGACCTGGCTCTGGCTGTGGGGAACTTCTCCCTGATGGAGCAGGAGCGGCTGCGGCTGGAGCTTCTGCCCGCCGGATGCCAACTGCTGGTGGGCGATCTGGTGCAGACCTCGGGCCTGGGGGGCTACTATCCCTCCGGCCTTGTGATCGGCACGGTGGAGGAGGTCCTGGTGGACGACTCCGGCGCCGCTTCCTACGCCATCCTGGCCCCCGGCGCGGACCTGTCCTCCCTGACGGAGGTCTTTGTCATCAAGTCCTTCGACATCGTCACCTGACGGCCGGAAGAGGGCATAAAGAATCCCGCCGGTCCGCTCCCCGGCCACGGGCCGGGACGGGGGATTTCCCGCCGCGGGCGGGGACGGGGGTTGTCCCGCCACGGGCGGGGGACGAAGGGTGTCGCGCCTCGGGCGCGGGACGGCGCACGGGCTTTGCCCGTGCTGGGAATGCACCCCCCATTCTCTTTTCTCTGTCTTGCCAGAGAAAAGAGAATGCGCCGTGCACGGTGGAAGAGAAAAGAGAGGCGCTTTTGGCACTCGCGGAAGCCTCACGCTTCGATGGAAGGGCGCTCAGCAGACTTGATGCGTGGACGCATGGACTTTCTTCTCTTCCCGCGCTTCGCGCCTAGTCCGCTCCGTGCGGGGCAGAGAGCTGGTCTACCGACGGTAGACGAACCCGGTTTCCCAAACGTGCCAGACCAGGCGCGAAGCGCGGGAAGAGAAGCTAGGGGCGATGCGTCAAAGCAGCAAAACAGCTTCGAAGGCACTCACAAATGCGGCAGAGCGCCCCCGCAAGGTACGCTGTCAGACGCAGCCGG
>CANRYZ010000095.1 GCA_947644365.1 uncultured Oscillibacter sp.
GCAGATGCGGCAGAGCGCCCCCGCAAGGTACGCTGTCAGACGCAGCCGGCAGAAGACCGGCAATTTACGGAAGCACCGGTTCAGGCCAGCCCCCGTACTTTGGGCACAATTTGACCCTCGCGGTCAAATTCGTGCCCGGCGTTCTCTTTTCTCTTTGGACCGTGCACGGCCCGTTTCTCTTTTCTCTGGCAAGACAGAGAAAAGAGAAATGGGGGGTGCATCTGCCCAGCCATCATCATGGCTGAATCCCGCCCCCGCCCGCAAGGGCGAGAAAAGACCCCCGCTCCACTGGAGCGGAGGTCCCGTCCCCGCCGAAAAAGGAGGGAGATCGAATCAGCCCTCTGATTCATACAGGGCCTTCATCCCCCGATAGGTCTCCCAGCAGTCCAGCTTCGCCACCGTCTCAAAGGGGGCGTGCATACTCAAAACCGGCACGCCGGCGTCCAGGGTGGTGATGTTCCGGTTGGCCATATACATGGCCACGGTGCCGCCGCCGCCGGCGTCCACCTTGCCCAGCTCCGCGATCTGCCAGGCGACGCCGGCATTGTCAAACACCCGCCGGACATAGGCCACGGTCTCCGCGTCGGCGTCGGAGGCGCCGGACTTGCCCCGGGCCCCGGTGTACTTGCAGAGGCCCACGCCGTAGTTGAGGTAGGCGGCGTTGCGCTTTTCATACACGTCGGCGTAATCGGGGTCGTAGGCCGCGGTGACGTCGGCGCTGAGGCAGAAGGACCGCTCAAAGCAGGCCCGCACCGGCACGCCCTGAGCCTCGCACAGGTCCTCCATGAAGGTGTCGAAGGCGGCGGACTGCATGCCCGTCACGCCGTCGGAGCCGATCTCCTCCTTGTCCGCCAGCACGCACACGGCGGTGCGGGCGGGGGTCTTGTCCAGGTCCAGCAGCGCCTTGAGGGCGGCGTAGGCGCACACCCGGTCGTCGTGGCCGTAGGCGCCGATCATGCTGCGGTCCAGCCCGATGTCGCAGGCGTTCACCGCCGGCACGGCCTCCAGCTCCGCGGAGGTGAAGTCGTCCTCCGTGAGGCCGTACTTGTCGTGGAGGAGCTTCATCACCGCCAGCTTCACCCGGCCGCCGTCCTCCTCGCCGCCGATGGGACGGCTGCCCAAAAGCAGGTTCAGCGTCTCGGCGGGAATGGCCGTGGCCAGGGGCTTTTTGGCCTGCTCCGCCCCCAGGTGGGGCAGCAGGTCCGTGATCACCAGCCGGGGGTCGCCGGGGTCGCCGCCGATGTTCACCTGCACGCTGGTCCCATCCCGCAGGGCCGCCACGCCGTGGAGCTCCAGGGGAATGGTGACCCACTGGTACTTGCGGATGCCGCCGTAGTAGTGGGTCTTGAAATAGGCCAGCTCCGCGTCCTCATAGAGGGGATTGGGCTTCAAATCCAGCCGGGGGGAGTCGATGTGGGCGGCGGCGATCTGAACGCCCTCCGCCAGGGGCCGCTCCCCGATGTGGGCCAGCAGCACCGCCTTGCCCCGGTTGTTCACATACACCTTGTCCCCCATCCCCAGGGCCATGCCCCGGGTATAGGGGCGGTAGCCCCGCTCCTCCGCCAGGCGGACGACCTCCGCGGCGCAGAGCCGCTCCGTCTTGCCCGCGTCCAGAAAGGCCTTGTAGCCCTCGCAGTACGCCTCCATGGCCGCCTCGTCCAGGGGGCGGTCATAGCCGTTTTTCTTGGTGGACAGGAGCTGCTTTTTCAGCTCCTTGAACTCTGTCGTTTCCATCTCGGCACTCCTTTTTATATGGTCTGAGTCCTCACGCACTATGTTCCCATCTCTCAGACCTTCTTATTCTGCTTCTCCTCCCGCACGGCCCGGATCAGCCGGCTGAAAAACCGCCGGGCCATCTCCTGAAACTCCTCCGCGGTGTCGGCGTCGTTGTTCAGCTCGCAGCTGCACTTGCCCCGGTAATACTCGTCCGGCTTCTGGGCGGTGACCCGCATCCGGGCGTACCGCTCCGTGATGCCGTCCCGGGCCATGATCCGCCGCACCCGCAGCTCCGTAGGAGAGGTGACGGCCACGGTGCGGTCGCAGACGATGTCCAGCCCGCTCTCCAGCAGGTTGACGGCGTCGATGGCGCAGACGCTGTCCCCCGCCTCGTCCAGCCGCCGCTGGATCTCCGGCACCAGGAAGTGGTAGACGATGGCGTTGAGCTTCTCCAGCTGCTCCTTCTTCATGAAGACCTCCTGGCCCAGCTTCTGCCGGTTCAGTGAGCCGTCCGGCCGGAACACGCCGGGGAAGGCCCTGGAGACGGCCTTCTGCATCTCCACACTCTCCGCCAGCATCCCGTGGTAAACCTGGTCGCAGTCCAGCACCACGGCGCCCAGGTCCCGCAGCACCGCCAGGGCGCTGCTCTTGCCCGCGCCGGTGCCGCCGGTGAGGCCGATGACGATCTTCTCGCTGTCCGCCTCCACCTCGTGGAAGCCCGCGGCCTTTTTCAGGCGGTTGGCCACCGCCAGGCCCAGGCCCCGGCCGTCGGGGCACTGGGTGTAGATCTCCGTCACCTTCGTGGCGTCAAAGGCCCGCAGGGCCTCAAACACCCGCTGGGCCTGGATCAGCTTGTCGTTCACCGGGCCGATGGACCGCACCTCCTGGTCCGGGAACATGCCAACGTACTCGTCAAAGCAGATCACGCCGGAGCCGGGCCCCACCCGGCGCTTGATCTCCTGGGCGGACTTGGCCGGCGCGCCGGTGACCACCGTCACCGGCGCCTTGGGGGCGTAGTGGCGGTACTTCATGCCCGGGGCCTTGGGGCGCTCTCCCTCCCCCAGGGTTCCGGTAACGCCCTTGTCCACGGTAATGGGGCCGATGAGGCGCTCCAGCTCCTCCACCGGCAGCCCGCCCGGGCGCAGCAGCCGGGGGGGCTCGCAGGTCATGTCCAGAATGGTGGACTCCACCCCCACCACGCAGGGGCCGCCGTCCACCACGCCCTCGATGCGGCCGTCCATGTCCTCCAGCACGTCCTGGGCGCTGGTGCAGCTGGGCCGGCCGGAGAGGTTGGCGCTGGGGGCCGCCACCGGCACCCCCGCCTCCCGGAGGATGGCCAGGGTGACGGGGTGGTTGGGGCAGCGCACCGCCACGGTGTCCAGCCCCGCGGTGGTCACGTCCGGCACCAGCTCGCTGCGCTTGAGGATCATGGTCAGCGGGCCGGGCCAGAACTTCCGGGCCAGCACGTAGGCCATGGGGGGAATGTCCCGGCAGTACCGGGGCAGCCACTGGGGCCCCGTGAGGTGGAGGATCAGGGGGTTGTCCTGGGGCCGCCCCTTGGCCTCGAAGATCCGCCGGACGGCGGTCTCGTCCAGGCCGTTGGCCCCCAGGCCGTACACCGTCTCCGTGGGGATGGCCACCAGGGCCCCGTCCCGCAGCAGCCGGGCGGCGGCGGAGATGTTGTCCTCAACGGTCTTCTGCTGTCCCTTGGTGTCCCGCAGGTCAAAATACAATGTATGCATACGCTTCGCCCCTATCTGTCTATTCGCTCTCTGTGATGAATAACCACCCGGTAAACAATCCACGCCAGCGCCGCCAGCGCCGGCGGCAGAAGGATCAGCGCGCAGATCCCCGCGATCTCCGCGTCCTCGGCGGCGTAGGGATTCTCCGCCCTGCCGAATCTCATGACGTACAGCGTCCCCCGCAGCCAGGCCCAGCCCAGCAGGGCCTCCACCGTAATCAGGGCCGACGACAGCCCCCAGAGAAAGCCCCGGACCAGCCGCCCCGCCGCGCGCCTCACGTCCCGCCGCCTTTCAGCCGCTCGGCCGCGTCCGCCGCCGCCAGGGCGTCGATGAACTCGTCCAGAGCGCCGTCCAGCACCGCTCCCAGTTTGTAGAGCGTCATCCCCAGGCGGTGGTCCGTCACCCGGCCCTGGAGAAACTGGTACGTGCGGATCTTCTCGCTGCGCCACGCGCCGCCCACCTGGCTCCGGCGCTCCGAGGCGGCGCCCGCCTCCCGCCGCTCCCGCTCCATCTCGTAGAGCCGGGAGCGGAGGACCTTCATGGCCTTGTCCCTGTTCTTATACTGGCTCCGCTCGTCCTGGCACGTCACCACCAGCCCTGTGGGCAGGTGGGTGATGCGGATGGCGGACTCGGTCTTGTTCACGTGCTGTCCCCCGGCGCCGGAGGAGCGGTAGGTGTCGATCTGGAGGTCCTTGGGATCGATCTCCACGTCCACCTCCTCCGCCGAGCGGAGCACCGCCACGGTGGCGGTGCTGGTCTGGATGCGGCCGCTGGACTCCGTCTCCGGCACCCGCTTGACCTGGTGGACGCCGCTCTCGTATTTCAGCCGGGAGAAGGCCCCCGCCCCCTCGATGAGGACGCTGCACTCCTTCACGCCCCCCAGCTCCGTCTCGCTGAGGCTGACTACGTCCAGCCTCCAGCCCCTGCTCTGGGCGTACAGGGTGTACATCCGCAGTAGCGTTCCGGCGAAGAGGGCCGCCTCCTCGCCGCCCACGCCGGCCCGCAGCTCCAGCACCACGTCCCGGCCGTCGTCCGGGTCCTTTGGCAGCAGCAGGAGCTTGAACCGCTCCTCCAGCCGCCGCTGCTCCGCCCTGGCGGCGGACAGCTCCTCCTGGGCCAGCTCCCGGAGGTCCGGGTCCCGGAGCAGCTCCTCCGCGCCGGTCCGGCGGCGCTCCGCCGCCTCCCAGTCCCGCCAGGCCTCCGCGATGGGGGCCAGCTCCTTGAGCTCCCGGTTCACGTCCCGGAGCCGGGCGGCGTCGCCGTACACGGCGGGGTCTGTCAGCTGGGCCTCCAGGTCCTCATACCGCAGGGCCAGGCCCTTCAGTTTTTCCAGCACAGGCGTCCCCCTCTCTCCGCGGGTCCATTCAGTCCTCGGGCGTGGGCGGCTGCCACCGGCCCTCCTTCAAAAACTCCCGGGTCTGGCGGAGGAAGTCCTCCTGCCAGAAGTCATAGCCCACGGAGCCGACGCGCAGGGACACCGCCGTTCGGTGCCCGCAGGGGGCGTACAGGTCCATCTGCTGGAAGACGTCCTCGTTCTTGTCCTCGCTGCCCCGGGTGATGACGTAGGAGGCGTTGCGCAGGTCCCGGCCGTTCTGCTTCAAAAAGCCCCGCACCGGGGCGCTGCACCGCCCGGCCCACACCGGCGTGCCCACGATCACCAGCCGGTAGTCCGACAGGGGCCACTTGGTCTTGAATTTCACCTTGGGACTGCTGCGCCGCACGGCGTCCAGTCCGCTGCGCAGCCATCCCCCGGCGCCGCTGCGGTCCACGCCGTCCTGGAGCTCCACCAGCTCCGCGTCCAGCGCCCGGGCGATCTCCTCCATGGCACGCTTGGTATTGCCCGTGCGGGAGTAATACATACATAATACGTTGTTCCAGGCCATGCTTGTTCTCCTATTATCATAACGATTTGCGGGCCGGACCGCCGCCGCCCGTGAAAAAAGCCCTACCGGTCGAACAGCGCCGTCTTCACCACGGCGAAGGCCTCCCGGACGTAGTAGTTGGCCGTCAGCCACCACCAGGGCAGCTCCGCCGGCACGTCCACGATGCGCAGACCCTGCCGCTGGGCGATCATGTGGGCCCGGAAGCAGTGGAAGTCGTTGGTCACCACGGCGATCAGCGCCGTGTCCGTGTCCAGGCCGTTCTCCCGCAGGAGCTCCTTGGAGAAGCGGAAGTTCTCCGCCGTGCTGGCGGAGCGGTCCTCCAGGAGGTAGCGGGCGTTCTCCGCCTCGCTGTTGGTCCACAGGGCCCGCCGCATGGCCTCCGCCTCCGTGATGGCCTCCCCCGGGCCCTGTCCGCCGGAGAGCACCACGGGGATATCCGGATGCTTTTCCAGGTAATCCGCCGCCGCCCGGATGCGGCTCCACAGGGCCGCCGAGGGCGTCTCGCCGTTGACCCCGGCCCCCAGGACGATCACCGCGTCCACGGGGACGGCGG
>CANRYZ010000096.1 GCA_947644365.1 uncultured Oscillibacter sp.
AGAATCCACCGGGAGGGGATGCCGTAGGCGGGCTCGATGGTCTCGATGCCGTCGATCTCCCCCAGGGGGTTGGCGGGCTCCAGGGCCAGGTAGTAGTCCACCAGAATCTCGCCCCGGGCCACCTCCTCGCCCCGGATGCGGATGACGTACTGGTTCGTCCCCAGGGACGAGGCGTCATGGAGGCGGATGGAGGGGAATACAAAGCCCATGTCCTGGGCGTACTGCCGCCGGAAGATGACGATACGGCTGATGAGCTTGCCGCCGTGGCTCTCGTCCACCATGGGGATCAGGCTGTAGCCAAACTCCATCTCCACGGGCTCCACGGACAGCAGGGAGTAGACGTTGTTGATGTCCTTGTAGTAGTCGGTCTCGCTGGGGGCCGCGGCCTCCGGCTGCGCCTCCGCGCTCTGGGCGGCGGCCTCTTCCGCGATCCGCTCCTGCTCCATACGGCGGCTGACAAACCAGCCTCCGCCCAGCAGGGCGCCTCCGCCCACCGCCAGGGCCAGGTGGGGCGTGTTGGGGATGGCCGCCAGGAACAGCAGAATGACGCCGGTGGTCATAATAGCCCGGGGCTGGGCCTTGAACTGCTTGATGACGTCCTTGTTCAGGCTGCCCTCGGACACCGACCGGGTGACGATCATGCCCGTGGCGGTGGAGATCATCAGCGCCGGCAGCTGGGACACCAGGCCGTCGCCGATGGTGACGATGGAATAGCGGGTCAGGGCGGTGGCGAACTCGCCGTGGTTCATGAGAATCTCGATGATCACGCCGCCCAGGAAGTTGATCATGGTGATCAGCAGCGACATAATGGCGTCGCCCTTGACGATCTTGGTGGCGCCGTCCATGGCGCCGTAGAAGTCGGCCTCCTTCTGAATCTTGTACCGGCGCTCCCGAGCGTCCTGCTCGTTGATGAGGCCGGAGGAGAGGTCCGCGTCAATGGCCATCTGCTTGCCGGGCATGGCGTCCAGGGTGAAGCGGGCGGCCACCTCGGCCACGCGCTCCGCGCCCTTGGTGATGACGATAAACTGCACCAGCACGATAATCAGGAAAATCACCACGCCGATGACGATGTTGCCGCCGGTAATGAGATTGCCGAAGTTTTGAATGACCTCGCCGGCATATCCGTGGTAGAGAATCTGCCGGGTGGTGGACACGTTCAGTCCCAATCGGAACAGCGTGGTAATCAGCAGCAGGGACGGGAAGATAGAGAACTCCAGCGCGTCCGAGATGTTCATGGTGATCATGAGAATCATGATCGAGAGGCCGATGTTGATAATCAGCAGAAAGTCCAGCAGCTGCGTGGGCAGAGGGATGATCAAAAACAGAACGATGACCACGACGCCAAGGGATATTGCATTGTTCGCGATCCGCTTCACGCGCCGGTCACCTCCCGCTCCGTAAATTCCTTTCCGCCGCCGGGCCGGGCCGCTTCACACCCGGCTCCTTCCGCCCCCATGGCGGAACGGCCCCTTTTTATTTTACCAGTCGTTTATCCAGCCGTTTATCTTTATTCAGACGGAAGATGTAAACCAGCACCTCCGCCACCGGGCCATAGAGCTCCGGGGGGATCTCCCGGTCCAGCTCCGTAGAGGCATAGAGGGAGCGGGCCAGCGGCACGTTCTCGATCACCGCGACCTGATTCTCCTCCGCGATCTTCACGATTCGCAGGGCCAGCTCATCCTGTCCCTTGGCCAGGACGATGGGGGCGTCATCCTGCTCCGGCTTATACCGCAGCGCCACCGCAAAGTGGGTGGGGTTTCGGATGACCACGTCGGCGGAGGGCACCTGCTGCATCATGCGCCGCTGGGCCCGCTCCCGCTGAATCTGCTTGATCTTCCCCTTGACCTGGGGATCGCCTTCCGTCTGTTTGTACTCTTCTTTAATCTCCTGCTTGCTCATTTTCAGCTGCCGCTCGTAGTCCCACCACTGGTACATAAAGTCCAGCGCGGCCACGGCGATAAAGGCGATGGCAATTCGGATCACCATGCCCTTGGCGCTGTCAAAGAGATGGGCGCAGGCCGCCCGCAGGTCCGTGTAGAGATACTTGTAGCTCTCCTGGACCATGCCCTTCAAGCTGATGTAGATAATCACCAGCAATAAAGCGATTTTGATGATTCCCTTCAGGGCGTCAATAATGCTCTTCAGGGAAAACAGCCGCTTGATCCCCTGGAGGGGATTGATCCGGCTGAATTTTGGCCGCAGCAGCTCTCCGCTCACCAGCAGCCTCGTCTGGGCAAAGGTCGCCACGATGGCGCAGACAGCGGCAACCAGCAGCAGCGGCAGAACGGTCTTCACCAGCAGCAAAATCCCCTGGTGCTCCAGCTCCGCCACCTGATCTCCCACAGGGAGGCTCCCGCCGCAGGCCGCCAGACACGCGGTCATAAATGCGGACACCTCCCGGATGATGCTTCCGGCCAGCAGCCACAGCGCCGCGCAGGAGCCCAGCAGCGTGGTAACCGCCACCGCGTCCTGGCTGAGAAAGACATTACCTTTCTTTCGTTCGTCCCGTCGTTTTTTTGGTGTCGCCTTTTCGGTCTTGGAACCTTCGGCCAACGCTCATCCCCCCTTGGGCCAACGCACACAGCCCCCCTAGAGGAGGGTCAGCAGAGAGTGCATGCTGTCCAGCATGACCCGCTCCGCTTCTATCAGGTATTCGCTGAACGGCGCGATCAGCATCAGAAGCATCACCAAGCCGATAATCACCTTTAGCTCGATGTTAATGGAAAACACATTGATCTGGGGAATGACCTTCATCAAAACGCCCATGCCCAGCTGCCCCAGCAGCTCCGCCGCCAGAATGGGCATACACAGCTTCACCGCCAGCAGGGTACACTCCGCAAAGAGCTCCAGCATGGCGCTGGCGGCCTCGGTCCCCAGGGTGACGGCGCCGAAGGGCACCATCTCATGGGAGGTAAGCATCAGCCGCAGCAGGGTATGGTGGCCGCCCGCGGCGAAAAACAGCAGCGTCATCAGGGTATTGAGCAGCATACTGCTGATGGACAGATTCGCCTGAGCGCTGGCGTCGTAGACCTGATTCATGGTCATGCCCATCTGCGTATCGATGGAATGGCCCGCCAGCTGGGGGATATAGAAGAAAAAATTCATCACCAGCCCCAGCAGGTACCCCAGCGCCATCTCCAGCAGAATCCGAAAGGCCATCTCGATGATGCTGCCGGGAATCCGCACCGTGGCCGGCGCCGTAAAAGAGATCACAAACACCGACAGCACCAGGATCAATCCGCTGCGGAAGATCCCGGGGATATTCCGCCGGCCCAGGATGGGGTTGAACAGCACAAAGCCGCTCATGCGGGCTGTGATATACAAAAAGAGCGTCAGCTCAGCCCAATCGATCATACGGTCCTCTCCGTCAGGAGCCAATCAGGGCGAAGATCTCCCTGGTGTACTCCTGCAGGGACTCCAGCATCCAGCCGCCGCCCAGCAGGAGGACGGCGACGATCACCGTCACCTTGAGGATAAAGCCGATGGTCTGCTCGTGGATCTGGGTCACCGCCTGAAAGATGGCCACTACCACGCCCACCAGCATACTGAGAATCAGCATGGGACCGCCCAGCTTAATCACCAGGCCCACGGCGTCCCGCATCAGATCCGACACGGCGGCTGCATCCATCTCTCAGACCTCCCTTCTCCGGACTCCGCCAGGCACGCGGCCTAGTGGACTCCCATTACCAGATTCGAAAACAGAAGCTCCCAGCCGTTCAGCGACACAAACAGCAGCAGCTTGAACGGCGCGGAAATCATGGACGGCGGCAGCATAATCATACCCATGGACATCAGCGTACAGGAAACCACGATGTCGATCAGCATAAAGGGAATATACAGCAGCAGTCCGATGGTAAAGGCCCGCTGGAGCTCCGTGGTCATAAACGAGGGGACGATGATCCGCATGGGCAGCTCCATGGCCGTGGCCGCGTCAATGGTGTCCGGCGTGTCCACATGGGCCAGGTCGCAGAACATCCGCATGGTGTTCTCCCGGGTGTTGCGGATCATGAACTCCTTCAAAGGCACGGAGGCCCGCTCCAGAAACTCCTCCTGGCCGATCTCCTCCGCCACATAGGGGTCATAGGCCTCGGTCTTGATCTGGGAAAAGGCAGGGGCCATGGTAAAATAGGTCAGAATCAGCGCCAGCCCCACCAGCACGATATTGGGCGGCGTCTGCTGGGTGCCCATGGCCGTGCGGAGGAAGGAAAAGGAGATGATATACCTGGCAAAGGAGGTCATCATCACCAAGAGCGAGGGCAGCAGCGTGATCATGGTGGTCAGGAACAGCACCTGGAGCACCTGCACGTTGTCGCCGTTGATACTGATCAGTCCCTCTGGCAGCAATTCCCTCACCTCCGCCCTTTCTGGCGCAAAACCGTATCCAGCGCCTGGCGGAAGCTGGGCGTCTCGCTCTTACTCTCTCTCTCCGTATTCTCCCGCCAAAGGGCGGCCTCCTCCGCCGTGAACTCCGCCAGCATAGAGACCTTCGAGGCGGTGACGCCCAGGAGAAAGAACCGCTCTCCCGCCTGGACCACAACCAGCTTCTGCTCCCGTCCCAGGGGCAGCTGAGCCAGGACCTCCAATCCTCCTCCGGCCCTCAGCGGGCCGAAGGCGCCCAGGCCTCCCCGGCCGGCCACGTACTTGGTAAACCAATAGGCCAGAGCGATGATCGCCACAACGCAGATCATCATCCACAGCAGGGAGAAGAGCGGGTTGCCGCTGAGCATCTGGGATTCCTCCCCCGGCATCTCGATCAGGGCTCGCCCAGGATGTTGGTCACGGTCTTGAGCACCCGGTCGGGCTTGAAGGGC
Source organism: uncultured Oscillibacter sp. (assembly GCA_947644365.1). Classification (GTDB taxonomy): domain Bacteria; phylum Bacillota; class Clostridia; order Oscillospirales; family Oscillospiraceae; genus Oscillibacter. The sequence goes on from CANRYZ010000096.1 coordinate 4,812, forward strand.
TTAACGATGAAGTCCTTGGCACCGGAGCGCACCGCGTCCATAACCATGCTCTCCTGACCCATGGCGGAGCACATAACCACATTGGCGCTGCCGTCTTTGGCGCGGATGGCCTTCAGGGCCTCCAGGCCGTCCATGTTGGGCATGGTGATGTCCATAATCACCAGGTCCGGACCGATCTCGCCGAATTTCTCCACCGCGTCGGCGCCGTCCACCGCCTCGAAGAGCTCGGTATACCCGTTCTTGCTCAGGGTGTCCTTGATCATCTTCCGCATGAATGCGGCATCGTCGACCAGCAAAATCTTTTTAGCCATTGTCGTATCCATCCTTTTCAATCTTAGTAATTTACATATTTCGTATCTTTATCCCTGTTTTTGCGCCTTACTTCTTCTTTGGAAGCTCAAAGCCAGGGTTCTGCACGATCTCTGTGACCCGAACGCCGAAGTTGTCGTCGATGACCACCACATCGCCCCGGGCGATGCACTTGCCGTTGACAAACAGATCCACCTGGTCGCCGGCCAGCTTATCCAGCACCACCAGGGAGCCCTTGGAGAAGGACAGGATCTCCTGCACCTTCCGCTGGGTGCGGCCGATCTCCACCGACACCTGCAGGGGCACCTCCATAATGAGGTCCAGATTCTGCGCCTGTTCCTTCCCCAGGACCTCCTCCACGTCCATCTCCTTCATGGTGACGGGCCTGGTGGCGATCACCTTCGGGTCAGGCGGCTGCTGTACGGCGGCCGGGGGCGGGGCGTTGTTGGCCATAGCCGTGGTCATGGCTGTCATCATGGCCGCCATCATGCTCCCCAGATCCGCCGCCGTGGCGGGCTGCGCCGCGGGAGCGGGGGCCGGCGCCGGAGCGGCCTGTGCCGCC
>CANRYZ010000097.1 GCA_947644365.1 uncultured Oscillibacter sp.
CCACCCTCCCCGGCGGCACGGTGGACGGGGCCAACGACCACCGCATCGTCATGGCGGCGGCCATCGCCGCCACCCGCTGCCAGGGCCCCGTGACCATCCGGGGAGCCGAGGCGGTGAAGAAGTCCTATTCCGGCTTCTGGCGGGACTACGAGAACCTGGGAGGTGATGTGCGTGTCCTCTGAATTTGGGAAAATTCTGCGGATCAGCGTCTTTGGGCAGTCCCACGGCAGGGCCGTCGGCGTGAACATCGACGGCCTGCCCGCCGGGGAGAAGATCGACCTGGAGGAGCTCCAGCGGTTCCTGGACCGGCGGAGGCCGGGGAGGAGCCCCCTGTCCACCGCCCGGAGAGAGACCGACATGCCGGAGTTTCTCTCGGGGCTGGAGGACGGCGAGACCTGCGGCGCGCCCCTGTGCGCCGTCATATGGAACAGCGACCAGCACTCCTCGGACTACGCGGAGCTCCGGGACAAGCCCCGTCCCGGCCACGCGGACTACACCGCCGCCGTCAAATGGGACGGCCATGCGGACATGCGGGGCGGCGGGCACTTCTCCGGCCGGCTGACAGCCCCCCTGTGTATTGCCGGCGGAATCGCCAAGCAGATCCTGGCCCGCCGGGGCATCCGCGTGGGGGCGCACCTGGCCTCCGTAGAACAGGTCCAGGACATCCCCTTTCCCCCGCGTCCCACAGGGGAATTGTTCGCGGCTCTGGCGGCCAAGCCCTTCCCCGTGCTGGACGACGGCGCCGGGGAGGCCATGCAGGCCGCCATCCTGGCCGCGAAAAACGATCTGGACAGCGTGGGAGGCGTCATTGAGTGCGCCGCCGTCGGCCTGCCCGCCGGGCTGGGGGACCCCATGTTTGACGGGGTGGAGAACCGTCTGGCCGCGGCCCTGTTCGGCATCCCCGCCGTCAAGGGCGTGGAGTTCGGCGAAGGCTTTGCCGCCGCCCGGCTCCGGGGCTCGGAGAACAACGACCCCTTTGCCGTGGAAAACGGCCGTATTGCCGCCGTGACCAACCACGCCGGCGGCGTCCTGGGGGGCATCTCCACCGGTATGCCCATCGTCCTCCGGGCGGCCGTGAAGCCCACGCCGTCCATCGGGAGGCCCCAGAAAACCGTCAGCCTCTCCCGGGGGGAGAACGCGGAGCTGACCATTCACGGCCGGCACGACCCCTGCATCGCCCACCGGGCCGTCCCGGTGGTGGAGGCGGTGACCGCCGCCGTACTGCTAGACTTACTGTTGGAGGGAAATCATGGAACTTTCTGAGATTCGCGCGAAAATCGACGCCGTAGACGACCAGCTGCTCTCCCTCTTCCTGGAGCGCATGGCCCTCAGCGAGGAGGTCGCCGCTTACAAGAACGAGCACCATCTCCCCATCCTCAACAAGCAGCGGGAGCGGGAGATCCTGGCCAAGGTCACGGAGCGGGCCGGGGACAAGGAGCGCTACGCCTACCACCTGTATTCCACTCTCTTCGAGCTGGCCCGGTCCCGCCAGGCGGAGCTGATCAACGCCCCCACCCATGTGGCGGAGCGGATCCAGGCCGCCCTGGCCGCCGGGGGCGAGGTCTTCCCCCAGACGGGGCTGACGGCCTGCCAGGGCGTGGAGGGTGCCAACTCCCAGGTGGCCTGCGACCGGCTGCTGCCCCGGGGGAACATCATGTATGTCAAGAGCTTCCAGGCGGTGGCCGCCGCGGTGGAGTCGGGCCTGTGCAAATTCGGCGTGCTGCCCATTGAGAACAGCTCCAACGGCTCCGTCCGGGCGGTGTACCAGCTGCTCCAGGAGCACGACCTCTCCATCGTCCGCTCCGCCCGGCTGTGCATCCGCCATGAGCTGCTGGCCCTGCCGGGGGTGAAGCCGGAGGACGTCACGGAAATCTACTCCCATGAGCAGGCCATCGGCCAGTGCTCCAAATTTCTGGGGGGGCTCAAGGATGTGAAGGTCATCCCCTGCGGCAACACCGCCGCCGCCGCCAAGATGGTGGCCGAGAGCGGCAGCCGCACAGCCGCCGCCATCTCCTCCCACCCCTGCGCCGCGCTGTACGGCCTGGAGTGCATCAACGGCAGCATCCAGGACAGCGACAACAACTACACCCGCTTCATCTGCGTCACCAAGAAGCCGGTGATCTACGCCGGGGCCAACCGCATCAGTCTGATCATCGCCTTCGAGAACAAGCCCGGCGCGCTGTACGAGCTCCTGTCCAAGCTGGCGGCCCTGGACATCAACATGACCAAGCTGGAGTCGTGTCCCGTGGCGGGCAGCGATTTTGAATTCATCTTCTTCCTGGAGCTGGAGGCCTCGGTGAAGGACCCCAGCGTTCTGGCCATGCTGGAGGAGATGGAGCGCAGCTGCGCCCAGTTCCAGTTCCTGGGCGGCTACGCGGAAGTGTGATCCATGGGCGGTAAAATTTACGGCCTGCTGGGCCGGAAGCTGGGCCACAGCTGGTCCCTGCCCATCCACCGCCGCCTGGGCTGCGGGGACTACCGCCTCATTGAGCTGGAGCCGGAGCAGCTGGGGGACTTCCTCCGCCGGGAGGACGTGGGCGGCCTCAACGTCACCATCCCCTACAAGCGGGACGTGATGCGGTTCTGCGACGTCATCGACCCCGCGGCGGAGGCCATCGGCAGCGTCAACACCCTGGTCCGCCGGGACGGAAAGCTGTACGGCTACAATACGGACATCGACGGCTTTCTCTACATGCTCCGCCGGGCGGAGATCTCCCTGCGGGACAAGAAGGTGGTCGTCCTGGGCAGCGGCGGCGCGTCCCTGACGGCCCAGGCCGCGGCGCGGCGGGAGGGCGCCCGGGAGATCGTGGTGGTCTCCCGCACCGGGGAGGACAACTACGAAAACCTCCCGGAGCGCCACGCCGGCGCCCAGGTCCTGGTCAACACCACCCCTGTGGGCATGTGGCCCCATATGGATAAAGCTCCCGTGGACCTGCGGCTCCTGCCCGCTGTGACGGACGTGGTGGACGTGATCTACAACCCCGGGCGGACAAACCTCCTTCTCCAGGCGGAGGAGCTGGACGGCCGGCTGGAGACGCCTCGTGGCATGACGGAATCGAGTGGTCGGCGCATTCGCTATACCGGAGGCCTTCCCATGCTGGTCCACCAGGCCAAGCGGGCGGAGGAGCTGTTTTTTGGAGAACCCATTCCCGACAGCGAAACGGAGTCCATTGTCTCCAGGCTCTGGCAGGATATGACGAATATTGTTCTGGTGGGTATGCCCGGCAGCGGAAAAACCACCGTTGGCAAAGCGCTGGCCCGCCTCTCCGGCAAGCCCCTTGTGGACCTGGACGCGGAGATTGTCCGCAAGGCGGGTAAGCCCATTCCGGACATCTTCGCCCAGGAGGGCGAGGGGGCCTTCCGGGCCTTGGAGAACCAGGTGCTGAAGGAGGCCTGCTCCAGGAGCGGCCAGGTCATCGCCACCGGCGGCGGGGCCGTCCTCTGGTCTGAAAACCGCGCCGCGATGCGCCGCACCGGGCGGGTGTATCAGCTCCGGCGGAAACTGGAGGACCTGCCCACCGAGGGCCGGCCACTTTCCCAGACAGGGAAGCTGGAGGAGATGGCCCGGGTCCGGGGACCGCTGTACGAGGCGGCAGCAGACCGGCTGATGGAAAACGAAAGCAGCCCGGAGGAGACCGCCGGGCGCATCTGGAGGGATTTTATGGAGCCGCGAAAGAAAAAAATCCTGGTCGTCAACGGCCCCAACATGAACATGCTGGGCATTCGCCAGCCGGAAATCTACGGCAGCGCCACTTACCAGGACTTGGTGGACATAATCTCCGCCGAGGCGGAGAAACTGGGCGTGGAGGTCAGCTTCTTTCAGTCCAACCACGAGGGAGCCCTGGTGGACGCCATCCAGCAGGCGTACTTCGACAAGGCGGACGGCATCGTGATCAACCCCGCCGCCTACACCCACACCAGCGTGGCGCTGCTGGACGCCGTGAAGGCGGTGGGGATTCCCACCGTGGAGGTCCACGTCTCCGACCCGGACAGCCGCGAGGAGTTTCGCCATGTGTCGTACATTCGGGAGGCCTGTGTGGCCACTATCCGGGGCCACGGGCTGGAGGGCTATCTGGAGGCTCTGCGGCTGCTGGTGAGATAAAAGTTTTGGTCCAGCTTTTTCAAAAGCTGGCGGGGGTGCGGGGGCGGAGCCCCTGCGGGTCCTGACGGGCGGCGCAAAGCGCCGCCCATTCTCTTTTTTCTCTTTAGAGACGCGCGCCGCCAGCCCTCCTCGCAGGGGGCTCCGCCCCCTGCACCCCCGCCACCTTTGAAAAGGTGGACGAAACTTTTTTACTGCAAAAACTCCGGCCCAAAGCTGTGGGGCAGCAGCTCCGGCAGGGTGAAGCTCTGCTCCTCCCCCGCTCCGTTGAGGCAGACAATCTCCAAATTGGGCGCAAACTCCCGCATTACCTGCCGGCAGATTCCGCAGGGTACGCAGAAATCCTCGCTCCGCCCCGCCACCACAATCCGAACGAAATCCGTGTGACCCTCCGCCACGGCGTGAAAGATGGCGTTTCGCTCCGCGCACAGTCCCGCCGGGTAGGACGCATTCTCCACATTGCACCCGGTATATACCGTCCCATCCGCACACTCCAGCGCCGCTCCGACGGGGAAGCGGGAGTACGGCACATAGGCCCTGTCCAGCATGGCAATGGCCGCAGCCTTCAATTCCTCTCTCGTCATGATACCCTTTCCTCCTTCTTCGCCTGCGTCATGACCACCCAATCTCCCTTTGAGGCCGCACGTCCACATCCATGATATCCTTGGCATCGTAGAATTGGAGATACCGGTCCCGGGAGTGGCGCAGTGTGGTGCCGTCCGGGTGCAAGCGGTCACAGATGACGGCGCAGATGTCCTTTTTAATGAAGCTGAAGCTCTCAATGCCCACCGAGCAGAATACCCGGAACCCCGTGCTTTGGAGATATTGGAAGATAGGACCCGTCTTCTGCCAGTCGTTGCCGTCCGGCCGCTCCCCGTGGGGGTAGTACAGGATTGTGGTGGGACCCACCAGGCTGCCCACCTCGTCCAGCCACCGCTGAGTGTCCTCCTTCACCGTCTCCAGGCTCTTCTTGCCGCCCAGGCGAATGTGGCCCCAGGTATGACTGCCGAAGGTCCAGCCGGTGCGCTTCAGCTCTTCCACTATGGGCTTTACCGCCTCCCGCTCCTTCTGGCGGTTGGCCTCCTTGGCATCGTCCCATGCCTGCGTGTCCGTCTGGGTCCGATAGCCCAGAATCCCCTGATAGCCTGTCAGGCTCAGGGAACCCTTGGCTCCGAAGGGGGAGAAATCCGGGTGCTCCTCCACAAACTTGTCCAGAATGGGAATGGCGTCCAAATCCCGGCTGACAACCTCTTGCCCATTCGGGTCCAGGCCCCAGGAGGCAATTTTGCCGTCATCCCCAAGGATGAGCTTGTAGGCAAAGCCGTTTTCCAGCATATAGGGATAGTAGTTGGTATCATCGTAGGAGAGGATCAGCGGTTTCTTTCCCTCCGGCAGGTAGAGGGTGTTCCGGACCATCCTGGGCTGTCCGTCTTCGCCGGTGACTTCACTCCACACGTCACCGATGTCCACCAGGACATAGCCCTTTTCATAGCAGCTCCGAAGG
>CANRYZ010000098.1 GCA_947644365.1 uncultured Oscillibacter sp.
CTACCGCATCGGCAACGTGTACTCCATGATCGTGTTCAAGCTGAACATCGAGGAGTTCGAGTACGCCTACCGGGTGGACGGCCCCTATGAGCCGGAGAAGGGCCTGATCTTTGACCGCACCCGCTACCTGCTGGACCCCTACGCCAAGGCGGTGACGGGCCAGAGCCAGTGGGGCAGGACCGCCCCCCACGGCCAGCACTACCGGGCCCGGGTGGTGAAGGACGACTTCGACTGGAAGGACGCCCGGCCGCCCCTGATCCCCATGGAGGATCTGATCATCTACGAGCTCCATGTCCGGGGGTTCACCCGGGACGCGTCCTCCGGCGTCCGGAGCCCCGGCACCTTCGCGGGCCTGCTGGAGAAGCTGCCCTACCTCCTGGAGCTGGGGGTCAACGCCGTGGAGCTGATGCCCATTTTCGAGTTTGACGAGATGCAGGACTACCGGGTGGTGGACGGCCAGGAGCTGTACAACTACTGGGGGTACAGCACCGTCAGCTTCTTTGCCCCCAACACCAGCTATGCCGCCGGGGTGGAGTACAACCGGGAGGGCAACGAGCTGAAAAACCTCATCAAGACCTTCCAGCAAAACGGCATCGAGGTATACCTGGACGTGGTGTTCAACCACACGGCGGAGGGGAACGAGCAGGGCCCCTTCTTCTCCTTCAAGGGCTTTGACAACAACATCTACTACCTGCTGACCCCGGACGGGAAGTATTACAATTTCAGCGGCTGCGGCAACACCGTCAACTGCAACCACCCCATTGTGCGGCAGATGATCCTGGACTGCCTCCGCTACTGGGTCACCACCTACCACGTGGACGGCTTCCGCTTCGACCTGGCCTCCATCCTCAGCCGGGACGAGGAGGGCGCCCCCATGGGGGACCCGCCCCTGCTCCAGGCCCTGGCCTTCGACCCCATTCTGGGGGATGTGAAGCTCATCGCCGAGGCCTGGGACGCCGGGGGGCTCTATCAGGTGGGGTCCTTCCCCGCCTGGAACCGCTGGGCGGAGTGGAACGGCCGCTACCGGGACGACCTGCGCCGCTACCTCAAGGGGGACGGCGGGATGGCCCAGGCGGCGGCCCTGCGCCTGACCGGGTCCCGGGACATCTACGGCGGCGCGGGCCGGAAGGACGCCTCCATCAACTTCCTCACCTGCCACGACGGGTTTACCCTCTACGACCTGTACGCCTACAATGAAAAGCACAACGAGAAAAACGGCTGGAACGGCACCGACGGCGCCAACGACAACAACAGCTGGAACTGCGGCGCCGAGGGGGAGACGGAGGACCCGGCCGTGAACGCCCTGCGCCGGCGGATGATGCGCGGCGCCTTCGCCCTTTTGATGTGCAGCCGGGGCATTCCCATGTTCCTGGCGGGGGACGAGTTCTGCAACACCCAATTCGGCAACAACAACGCCTACTGCCAGGACAACATCACCTCCTGGCTGGACTGGTCCCGGCTGGAGGAAAACAGGGGCATGTTCCGCTTTTTCCAATACATGATCCGCTTCCGCAAGGAGCACCGGGTGCTGCGGAGCAACCTGAGCAGCGGGGCCTGCGGCTTTCCGGACGTCAGCTTCCACGGGGTGGAGCCCTGGCACGGCGGGTTCTTTGAGGATCACGAGCGGTACGTAGGCGTCATGTTCGCCGGGGCGCAGCGGGACACCGGTCCCCAGATCGTCTATGTGGCCTCCAACGCCTGGTGGGAGGAGCTGGAGGTGACGCTGCCCCGCCTGCCCGCCTCCATGTACTGGGAAAAGGCGGTGGACACCTGGGAGGAGGCGCAGCCGCCCCAGGGCTCTGTGGATGACAAGGTCACTGTCCGGCCCCGGAGCGTTATGGTGTTTGTGGCCAGATAAGCCGTCTTCCCATTGGCGAATCTCACAAAAAAGCCGTCGGACTGCATAAAATTTCCACCCGGCTCTTTCCTTTTGTCCCCCGCCTGCCGATATACATCCTATAAGCAGGAGGGAGGGGCGGCCATATGGATACCAGCGGCATCAGCGGCGCCGGCGCGCCCCAGCGGCAGGACTACGCCGCCCCCGCCCAGCGGGAGACCCAGCGGGAGACCAAGAGCATCTACGAGATGATGCGGGACGCCAGGGAAGAGGCGGAGGCCCGCCGGGAGCAGTTCAAGCTGCCCAAGAACACCCGCTACGGCGATGCCCCCATGCTGGCCTACGCCAAGCTGGCCCGGGCCAGGACGTCCGGGGAGGTCACCGCCGCCTCCGGCTACGCCCGGCGAAAGATCGCCCAGCTGCAGTCCGCCCTGCGGAGCGACCCGGATAACAAGGAGCGCATCCAGGCGGCCATCCGGCAATTGCAGAAGGCCGTCCGCCGGGCGGGAAAGAAGCAGCGGGACATTGAGGGAGAGAAGCTGTCGGAGCGCCGCCGGAAAAAGGCCCTGGAGGAGAAGAACCGCCAGAAGGCCGCCCGCCTCCGGCAGGAGCTCACCCGCACCCGGGCTCTGCGGAGCATCCGGGAATCTGGCTACATCCGGGAGGCTGAGATGGACAATCGGACACAGGAGCAGCTGTCCGCCGCCAAGCTGGAGCTGCGGACCCAATTGCAGGAGCTCACCGCCGCCACGGCGGGCGTCTCGGCGGCGGCCGCCGCGCAGCAGTACGCCGCCGCCCAGGCGGTGACGGCGGCGGAGGAACCCGCGGCCCCGGCCCCGGAGGCGGGGCTGGATATGCTGGCGTGATTCCGTTCCCCCTCCGGCGCGTGTAATACTAGAATCCATTAAAAAGCTTGAAAAGCTTTTTATAGCGTCGAAGACGCGTTGGATTCTTATGAGACGTGTTTTGCGCCAAAATGGCGCAAAACGGAAACGCAGAAGGCGTTTCCATTTCAAATAAAACGAAATAGTTTTATTTGAAATTAGTATAAGGCCGCGATTTCCCTTCACCGGGAGGCCGGGCGAGGGGCCTGAGGACAAAAGAGAAGCAGGGAGGAGCTTTGCTCCTCCCTGCTTTTTGCCATTGTCAGCCCCTGTGCTTGCCCAGGTAGGCCTCTTTTACCCTGTCGTTGGCCAGCAGCTCCGCGCCGGTGCCGCTCATGGTGATGTTGCCTGTCTCCAGCACGTAGGCCAGGTCCGCGATTTTCAGAGCCATGTTGGCGTTCTGCTCGATGAGCAGGATGGTCACGCCCTGGCGGTTGATCTCCCGGATGATGGAGAAGATGTCCTGCACCACCAGGGGAGCCAGGCCCAGGGAGGGCTCATCCATCAAGAGGAGCTTCGGGCGGCTCATCAGGGCCCGGCCCACGGCCAGCATCTGCTGCTCGCCGCCGGAGAGGGTGCCGGCCACCTGCCAGTCCCGCTCCTTCAGCCGGGGAAACAGGTCGTAGACCCACTGGAGGTCCTTGGCGATCTCCGCCTTGTCCTTGCGGAGGTAGGCCCCCAGCTTCAAATTCTCCAGCACCGTCAGATCCGGGAACACCCGCCGCCCCTCGGGACTCATGGCGATGCCCCCGCTGATGATCTTGTCGATGGACTTGCCCAGAAGCTCCCCGCCGTTCCACTGGATGGAGCCGGAGGCGGCCTTCACCAGGCCCGTGATGGTCCGCAGGGTGGTGGACTTGCCGGCGCCGTTGGCGCCGATCAGCGTGACGATCTTGCCGTCGGGCACCTCCAGGGAGATGCCCCGCAGGGCCTGGATGCCGCCGTAGGCCACGTGCAGATTTTCAATTTTAAGCATCCTCCGCCACCCCCAGGTACGCGTCGATGACGCGCTGATTGTTCTGGATCTCCGCCGGCGTGCCCTCGGCGATGAGCTTGCCGAAGTCCAGCACGTAGATGCGGTCGGAGATGTCCATGACCAGGTCCATATGGTGCTCGATCAGGAAGACGGTCAGCCCCAGCTTGGAGCGGATCTCGCCGATGAAGGCCGTCAGCTCGTCGGTCTCCTGAGGGTTCATGCCCGCCGCCGGCTCGTCCAGCAGCAGCAGCTTCGGCTCCGTGGCCAAAGCCCGGGCGATCTCCAGCCGCCGCTGCTTGCCGTAGGGCAGGGAGGTGGCCAGCTCGTTTTTCACGCCGGAGAGGCCCACCAGCTCCAAAAGCTCCTCCACGTGCTGCCGCTGGGCCTGTTCCTCTTTCCGGTTCAGGCGGAAGGCGGCGGAGAGGAAATTGCTGTGGGTCCGGCAGTGCTTGGCGATGAGCACGTTGTCGAACACCGTCTGGGATTTCCACAGCCGGATGTTCTGGAAGGTGCGGGCCATGCCCAGTTTGGTGATGGCGTCGGGGGTGGGGGAGAGCGTCTGGGCATACTCCCCGGCGTGCTGGCCCTTGTACTGCTGGCGCATCTTGCCCTGGGGGTGGTTCTCCACGATCTTCTCCCCCTGGAACCAGACCGCGCCGTTGGTGGGCTGGTACACGCCGGTGACCACGTTGAAGGCCGTGGTCTTGCCCGCGCCGTTGGGGCCGATGAGGGCCACGATCTCCCCCTGGTTGATCTCCAGGTTCATGTTGTCCACGGCCACCACGCCGCCGAACTGCATGGTGACGTTCTCTACTTTCAGGACGTTCTCAGCCATTCTCGGCGCCCCCTTTCTCCTCCGCTTTCCGGCGGCCGCGCCGGCTCAGCAGGTCCGGCAGCTCCTTGTCGCCCATGAGCCCGCGGCGGAAGAACAGCACGATAATCATGATGATGACGGAGAACACCGCCATGCGGAAGCCGTTTTTGAAGAGCCCCGGGGCGTTGATCCCCAGGAAGCTTCCGGAGTCCAGGCCCCGCAGCAGCCACTCGGAGCTGAGGATATACAGGAAGCTGGCCAGCACGGACCCGGTGATGGAGCCGATGCCGCCGATGACCACGATCAGCAATATCTCATAGGTCATGGCGCTCTTGAAGGGGGCGGCGGCGATGGTGCCCATATACATGGCCAGCATCCCCCCGCCCACGCCGGCGAAGAAGGAGCTGATGACAAAGGCCATCCGCTTGTGGCGGGCCAGGTTGATGCCCATGGCCTCGGCGGCCACCTCGTCGTCCCGGATGGCCATGAAGGCCCGGCCGTAGGTGGAGTTGATCAGCAGCACGATAAAGGCGATGAGCACTCCCGCCAGCACCACGTAGGCGGTGGGGTGGGAGAACACGGGGTAGCTCTTGAGCAGGTTGGAGCCGTTGGTGATGGGGCCCAGGGTGTTCCACTGGAAAAAGGCCTTCAAAATCTCGGCAAAGCCCAGGGTGGCGATGGCCAGGTAGTCGCTCTTCAGCCGCAGCACCGGCAGTC
>CANRYZ010000099.1 GCA_947644365.1 uncultured Oscillibacter sp.
GTGAGGCTTCCGCGACCACCAAAAGCGCCCTTTTCTCTTTTGGACCGTGCACGGCCCGTTTTCTCTTTTCGGCGCGGCGAAAAGAGAAAATGGGGGGTGCATCTGGACCAGCCATCGACATGGTTGAAATCCGCCCCGCCCGCAAGGGCGAGTACCAGCCGCCCCCGCCCCGTAGGGGCGGTCACCCCCGTCCCCGGCCCGCAGGCCGGATTCCCCTTAGAATACCACCAGTGCTATTCCAGAGTAAACTCCGCCGTCAGGAGAAAGTCCATCGTATCCCCGGGCCCGCGGTACTCAAAGAACCACTTTGTTACCCGGTAGTGTCCCGGTTCTAAGTCGCCGTAACCACCGCCCCAGGTGAGGTCCAGCTCCCGGGGCTCGTCCTTGGGGAAGCCATACGCCTCCGCCGTGTTGGCGGACTCCCCCTTGCGCTCCAGCCAGTACCACTGGCCGTCCTGTTCCATCTGAAGACCAAAATCGTGCTCGTTGCCGCTGCATATTTCCGCCTCCGTGGTGTTCAGCACCTCCACTGTGACGCCGCCGGGCTTGGCGGTGCCCTCCACAACGGCCATGGCGACGCCCTCATAGTCGTCTGTCACTCCGTCAAAGGCGTCTCCCACCTTGGGCGCACCATAGCAGGCGGTCAGGGTCAGCAGTCCCAGCAGGGCCAAGGATAAAAACCATTTTTTCATCTCAAACACCTCCGGTATTTTGGACGGTTCAAAGACGGAAAAGGTTCCCGCCTTCACAGCTCTGTGTCCACCAGCATCCGGACGCGGTTCTCCACCGTGCCGTCTCGGAGGGAGGCGTCGAAGTCCACCCCCACAATCAGGCTCCCCGGCAGCTTGCGCTGGAGGGCGGCGTATTGTCCCCGGCCGTAGATGTGCCCCGGCAGACACTGGAAGGGCAGGCCGCTGAGGACCTTTCGGTATCCCGCCTGGACCCAGGCGGCGCTCTCCGCCGCCAGCAGCCAGCCGCTGCCAAGGGCGCATCGGGTTCCGTTCAGCTTCCGCCCCAGGGCTTTCAGCTCCCGGTAGGGTGGCAGGACGGGAAAGCCCGCGTCCCGCAGGATTTGGATGAAGCGCCGCTGCATGGGGCCGCCCAGGGCCGCCAGCAGCTTGCCTCTCAGCCGCATGGACAGGGGGCCCAGCTCCAGGTGGCTGTCCAGGTAGTACAGGGCGTACCAGGTGAGGCCGTTGACCCCTACCCGGCAGCCCCGGCGCTCCAGAAAGTCCGACAGGCCCCAGTTGCCAAGAGAGCAGTATTTGGTGTACACGTCCCCTACCAGGGCGATGTTCTGCAGAGGACGGCAGGCGGTCTCCACCGCCTGGAAGTCCCAGGCCATCTCCCGGCAGCGCCGGAGGACGGCGGCGGGGGAGAGGTTCCGGTTTGAGGCCAGGTCCCCGGAGAGGGTCTCCTCCCAGCGGCGGATGAGGGCCTCCGTCTCCCCGGCGCGGCGCTCCGCCGGGCGGGTCGCGTTGCCCATCAGCAGCAGGGCGTCCCCCCAGAAGGCCGCCGCCAGGGCCCGGCGTGCCATGGTCAGAGACATGGGCAGGGCGGAGGTCCGCTCCACGCCCCGGACGTTGAAGGACAGCAGCGGCACCTGGGCGAAGCCCTCCCGGTCCAGCACCGGCCGCAGGAGGCGGATCAGGCAGGAGCCCCGGCAGCCGTCGCCGGTCTGGGAGATCAGCACGCCGGTGCGGGCGGGGTCGTACGCCCCGGAGCGCAGGGCGTGGAGCACCTGCCCGGTGATGAGTACGAAGGGATAGCACAGGTCGTTGTGGCTATGGCCCAGTCCCAGGTCCTCCACCTCCGGCCGCTCCCCCCTCAGCACCACAGGGGTCCATGCCGGAGACGCGAACGCCCACTGGAGCAGAGGCCAGTGGGCGTCCAGCAGGGAGGGGATCAGCAGCGTCTTAGGCGGCATATGAACACCTCGCTTGATGACAGATAGTATATCAATAGACGGAATATACGGATGGTATCTAAAAATCCAGCTCCTCGTCCAGCAGCATCCGGACGCGGCTCTCCACGGTGCCGGGGCCGGTGCTGGCGTCGTAGTCCACGCTGACCAAGCGGGCCCCCGGCAGCTTGCGCTGGAGGGCGGCGTACTGCCCCTTGCCGAAGATATGCCCCGGCAGGCAGGCGAAGGGCTGGACGCAGAGGATCTTCCGGTAGCCCAGGCGGGCCCAGGCGGCGGCCTCGGCGGCGATGAGCCAGCCGTCCGCCACGGTGCAGTTCAGGGGGGCCAGCCCCTCCGCCTGCCGTTTCATCAGGGCCAGGGGCGGCAGGGCGCGGAAGCCCGCCCCGTTCAGGATGTCCAGCATCTCCCGCTGGACGGAGCCCAGAAAGCGGGCCAGGAGGCGGTACAGCTTCCGCTGGGGAGCAGGGCCCCTGAGGGCGTGGGAGTCCATGTAGTACAGGGCGTACCAGGTGACGCCGCCTATCCCGATTTCACAGCCCTCCGCCGCCAGGTACTCCGCCAGGTCCCAGTTGCCCAGGCGGCAGTATTTGGTGTAGATCTCCCCCACCACGGCCACCCGCTGGGCAGGGCGGGGAATGGTCTCGATCCGGCGGAAGGCGGCGGTCATCTCCCGGCAGCGGTCCATGATCCGACGGCGGGTGAGGCGTTGGCCATGCCGAAGGTCTGCCCCCAGGGTCTCCATCCACGTGCGCCACAGGGCCTCCGCCTCGCCGGGGCAGACCTCATAGGGCCGGGTCTGGCTGCGCAGGATGGACAGGACGTCCCCCCAGACCGCGGCGGCCAGGGCCCGGCGGACCATCTTCGGAGTGATGGCCAGGCCGGTGTCCCGGTCGATGTCCCGCACGTTCAGGCTCAGCAGGGCCACCTGCGGATACCCGGCCTTGTCCAGGGCCCTCCGGGTCAGGCGGATGCCGCAGGAGCCCCGGCACCCGTCCCCGGCCTGGCCCATGAGTACACCGCATTGGGCGGGATCGTATTTTCCGGAGCTCAGGGCGGCCAGGATCTGTCCGGCCACCAGAAAGACGGGGTAGCACAGCTCATTGTGGAAGTACCGCAGCCCCAGGTCGGCCAGGCCCTGGTCCTCTGTCAGCAGCACGGGCTCCCACCGGTCGGAGGCGAAGGCGTATTGCAGCAGGGGGAACCAGTCGTCCAGCAGGGAGGGGATCAAAAGGGTGCGGGGAGCGGGCATGGCGGGGACCTCCTTTTTAAAGGGCGTGGGGAAGACCTTGCGGTCGAACCCGCTTGTTTGTCGGGAACAGGCTGAGCTGCCGCGCCTTCCGGCCGGGACGGATATTCTCATTGACCGTTTCCGATATACGAAAGCGGCCTGCGCATCGTAATATCCCAGCGTCTTGTCTGTTTCATATAATCACCTGCGGAAAAGCTGGCTTGCCAGAGCTCCGCGGTCCAATCAGCCGGCGGAGTCCCGCTGCAGCAGTACCACCGCCTCCACATGTCTTGTCCCCGGGAACATGTCCACGGCGCAGGCCCGGTCCGCCCGGTAGCCGAAGCCGGCGAAGAGCTTCACGTCCCTCCCCAGGGTGGCGGGGTCGCAGGAGACATACACCACCCGGTCCGGCGCCATGCCGGCGATGGAGGCGATGACCGCCGGACTGAGCCCCTTCCGGGGCGGGTCCACGGTGACCACGTCCGGCCGCAGGCCCTCCGTCTCCAGGCGGGCGGCCACGGCGGCGGCGTCCCCGCAGAAGAACTCCGCGTTTTCGATGCCGTTTCGGGCGGCGTTCTCCCGGGCGTCCTCCACGGCGGGGGGCACGATCTCCGCGCCGATGGCCCGCCGGGCCCGGCGGGCCAGGCACAGCGTAATGGTGCCGGTGCCGCAGTACAGGTCCAGCACCGTCTCCCGGCCCGTCAGGCCGACGAAGGCCAGCGCCTTGCCGTAGAGTGCCTCCGCCTGGGCCCGGTTCACCTGATAGAAGGAGGGCACCGACAGCTTGAACTCCAGGCCGCAGAGGGTGTCCATCAAAAAGTCCCGGCCCCAGAGGGTGCGGTACCGGTCTCCCAGGACCACGTTGCCGGGGCGGGTGTTGGTGTTCAGCACCACGCCCACGGTCCTGGGGGCGGCGGCCTGGATGAGAGCCGCCAGCTCCGGTTCCCGGGGCAGCTGCTTTCCGTTGGCCACCACGCAGCAGAGGCTCTCGCCGGCGGCGTTGACCCGGACGTAGATGTGGCGCACCAGACCCTTTCCGGTGGACTCGTCGTAGGCGGAGATCTTGTACCGCCGCATCCAGTCCCCAACGGCCCCGGCGGTGCGGTCGGAGACCTCCGACTGAATCAGACAGCGGCTGACGGGCACCACCTCGTGGCTGCGGGCCCGGTAGAAGCCGATGGAGCCGTCGGCCCCAACGGGATACTGGCTCTTGTTGCGGTAATGGGTGGGCTCTCTGGCCCCCAGAATCTCCTCCACCTGGATGTCCGCGCCGCCCAGGCGGGTGAGGGCGTCCTGTACCCGCCGGCGCTTGGCCCGGAGCTCCTCCGGGTAGCTCAGGTGCTGGAAGTCACAGCCGCCGCACCGGCCGAAATAGGGGCACTCGGGCTTGGTCCGCTCCGGAGAGGGGGCGTGGATTTTCACAATCTCCCCGGCATAGCTGGATCTCATCACCTTTGTGATCCGCAGGTCGATGGTCTCGCCCCGGACGGCCTGGGGGACGAAGACCACGGCGCCGTCCAGGCGGACGATGCCAAGGGCTTCGCTGGAGTAGCCCTCTACGGTGCCGGTGTAGAGTTTGCCCTTTTGCAGGGGCGGGTGGGTGGTTTCCATAGGCGGGAGTCTCCTTGAGTGTTATACAATGTTGTGGGCAGCTGCGCGCGGTTGGCGCCGCGGGGCGGGGGATTCAGCCATGATGATGGCTGGTGCATTTGCACCCCCCATTTCTCTTTTCTCTGTCTTGCCAGAGAAAAGAGAAATGGGCCGTGCACGGTCCAAAGAGAAAAGAGAACGCCGGGCACGAATTTGACCGCGAGGGTCAAATTGTGCCCAAAGTGCGGGGGCTGGCCTGAATCGGTGCCAATGTGAATTGCCAATCCTCTACCGGCTGCGTCTGACAGCGTACCGCCCGGGGGCGCTCTGCCGCATTTGCAAGTACCTCCGAGGGTGTTTTGCTGCTTTGACGCATCGTCCCTAGGGGCTGTTCACATAAGAAGGATTGT
>CANRYZ010000100.1 GCA_947644365.1 uncultured Oscillibacter sp.
CTCCATCCTCAGCCACGACCACTTCCAGGGCGGGCGGTACACCTTCGCCATGGAGCGGGCCCCGGTGGAGCGGGCGGTGTTCTTCCCCGGCTTTGACGACGTGGAGGCGGGCATCGTGAAGTGGCCCATGTCCGTCATCCGCCTGCGCTGCGGCGACGACGAGCGCCTGGTGGAGCTGGCGGACAGGATCCTCCGGGTCTGGCGGGGCTACACCGACCGGGCGGCCTTCATCCTCGCCGAGACGGAGGGCGAGCCCCACAACACCATCACCCCCATCGCCCGGATGCGGGAGGGCCGGTATGAGCTGGACCTGGTGCTGCGGAACAACATCACCACGGAGGAGTATCCCCTGGGGGTCTACCACCCCCACCAGGAGCTCCACCACATCAAAAAGGAGAACATCGGCCTGATTGAGGTCATGGGCCTGGCGGTGCTGCCCGCCCGCCTCAAGGGCGAGCTGACCCTCCTGGCGGAGGCCCTGGTCCAGGGCCGGGACGTCCGGGACGACGAGACGCTGGGCAAGCACGCCGACTGGGCGGAGGAGCTGAAAAACCGGTACGCCTTCACACAGGACAACGCCCTGGACGTCCTGAAAAAGGAAGTGGGCGTTGTGTTTGCCCGGGTGCTGGAGCACGCCGGCGTCTACAAGTGCACCCCGGAGGGCCGGGCCGCCTTTTTGCGGTTCATCGAGACGGTAAAGTGAGGGAGAGACTATGGTGACACAGACGACTTTCGGTATTTTGGACGGACGGGAGATCCCCCTGCTGACATTGACGGACGGTCCCGTGTCCGTGGAGCTGATCCCCCTGGGGGCGGCGGTGCGGGCCATCCGTGTGCCGGACCGGCAGGGCCGGCCCCTGGACGTATGCCTGGGCTACGACACGCCGGCGGAGTACCGGGACTGGAACTCCGCCCTGGGGGGGACCCTGGGCCGGTGCGCCAACCGCATCGGCGGCGCCCGGTTCACCATCGGCGGAACGGAGTACCGCCTCACCGCCAACGAGGGGGCCAACACCCTCCACGGCGGGGCGGTGGGCTTCCACAAGAAGCTGTGGAGCTATACGGTTGGGGAGGACGGCGTCACATTCTCCCTGGACTCCCCCGACGGGGAGGAGGGCTTCCCCGGGAATCTCCACGCGGAGGCAGCCTACACGCTGCGGGACGGCGCGCTGACCCTTGCCTACCGGGCCGTCTGCGACCGGGACACGGTGGTGAACCTCAGCAACCACACCTACTTCAATCTGGCGGGCCATGACGCCGGCTCCGTCGCCGGCCACCGGGTGACCCTGGGAGCCGGGCGCTACACCCCCAGCGGGGCGGGCAACGTGCCCACCGGAGAGATCGCCGCCGTGGACGGCACCCCCCTGGACCTGCGGCGGGGCGCGGCGCTGGAGGAGCGGCTGGGGGACCCCTTCCTGGAGGGGACCCGGGGCTACGACCACAACTTTGTCCTGGACGGCGGGGAGGTTCCGGCGGCAGAGGTGTACTGCCCCGCCACAGGCGTCGCCCTGGAGGTCCGCACCACCCTGGAGGGGATGCAGTTCTACACCGCCGGCTTCCTGACGGACCGCCCCGGCAAGG
The DNA here is from genome assembly GCA_947644365.1 of uncultured Oscillibacter sp. Lineage (GTDB taxonomy): Bacteria > Bacillota > Clostridia > Oscillospirales > Oscillospiraceae > Oscillibacter. The sequence continues at coordinate 1,582 of CANRYZ010000100.1, forward strand.
GCGGGGCCCGGTACGGCCGGGCCAGCGGGCTGTGCCTGGAGACCCAGCACTTCCCGGACGCGGTGAATCACCCGGCGTTTCCCTCCCCCGTCCTGCGGGCCGGGGAGGAGTACCGGGAGAGCACCTCCTGGCGGTTCTGTGTGAAATGATGAAGATGAAAAGGGCCCCGGAGACGAATGACCGTCTCCGGGGCCGCTCAGCTTGTCGAAAATGCTTTTTCAACAAGCTGAGCGGAGGTTTCAAAACTTTGAAAAGTTTTGAAACCCCTGATTTGAATGGCGCAGGGAACCCTTCTTGGGTTCCCCGCACACACCCCTCCTTACCGTCGAATACATTCCCTGCGTTTTTCGGCAGCCTAAAGAGCCCCGGAGACGATTGTTCGTCTCCGGGGCCTCTGCCGGTTTATGGGCCGCAGGATCAGAAGGGCTCCCAGGGGTCCTCCGCGGCGGCCGTCTGCCGCCGCCTCCGCTGGCGCCCCAGCAGCGCCCCCACGGCGATTCCCGCCGCCGCGCAGCCGCCGGCCACCGCCAGGATTTTGACGGGAAGGGCCCCGCCGCCGGGGCGCTCCCCGGTCTCCGCCGCCAGGCGGTCCTGGATGCCGTCCGCCAGGAGCCGCATGGTCTTTCCCCGGAAGATGTCCCGCAGGCCCACGGCCTCGACGGTCTCCCGGTAGGGCCGGGACATGCCCATGGCCGCCAGCTCCAGGTAGACGTCCACCGCCCTGTCCCGGTCCTCCAGGGACAGCAGCCACAGGTCCAGGGCGGAGAGGGCGGAGGTGGCGTAGCTGATGTAGTACATGGGGCTCTGGAAGGTGTGGGGGACCTCCGCCCAGAAATAGCTCTCCTCCTCGTCCTCCTCATAGGGGTAGCCGTACTCCTGGGAGACGTCCTTGAAGAGGCGGTTGACCTCCTCCAGGGTCAGATCCGGGTCGCTGTAGACCGCCTCCTGAAACTCGTCGTACATACAGCCGTCCAGCACGGAGCTGACCATATTGGAGATGGTGGACCAGTAGAAGGCCCTGCCGCCCTCCGGGCCGAACATCTCTTCGGCATAGGCGGTGAAGAGGACCTCCAGGCCCTGGGAGTGGATCTCCCCCACGTCGATGTGGAAGGAGGACCACAGATCGCTCTCCGCGCTGTGGAAGGTCTCGTTGAAGTGGCCGAATTCGTGGATGAGGGTGGCGTAGTCCTGGTGGTCCCCGTAGGGGCTGTCAAAGATGAAGGCGGAGCCATAGGCGGGGAGGCCCACGGTGTAGCCCACCGGCAGCTTGCTCTCGCTGGGGGCGATGTCGCACAGGTGGTACTGGCGCATGAAGGCGAAGGTCTCCGCCAGCTCCTGGTCGATGCGGCCCATGTAGGGCTGGACGGCGTCCAGGATGCCGTCCCCGCAGGCCCGGGTCCGCACGTCCAGGGACCGCAGCTCCCGTTCGGAGACGGCGTCCGCCAGCCGGACCTCCAGGGGGACCCAGTACCGCTTGGCCGCCTCACGGACGGTTTGAATGTTCTCTGCGGTGTAGTCCCGGCCGTAGGTCTCCCGGTAGGCGTAATCGGCGTAACTGTCGTAGCCGTTCTCCCTGGCGATCTCCGTGCGCACCCGCACCAGCTGGAGGAAGATCTCCCCGGCGGCCCGGTTCCGCTCCCGCTCAAGCCGGGCACGGATCTCCCACCAGGTCTCGTCGTCCAGCTCCTGGTCCTGGGCCAGGGCCTCCTCCGTCCACACCCGTCCGTCCACCGTCACCTGGACCGGCTGGGCCATGGTCTGATCGTAGGCCTGCACCAGCCGCTCCTGCTCCTGGTAGAGGGCGGCCTCCCGGTCCGTCAGGGCCTGGTAGCTCCGCAGCTGCTCCACCGCCTCCGGCCCCGCGTCCCGCTCCAGAATATCCTGATAGGGGGTGTCCGCCAGCAGGGCCAGGGTCTGGAAGCACTCGTCGAAGAGCTGGACGGACAGCTCCGCCAGGGCGGCGGACTCGTCCGCGGCCTCCTGGTCCGCCCCGTTGGCGTCGTAGCGGATGCCGATGAGGGCGGACTGGGTGGAGAGCTGGTCCACCTCCGAGAGGATCCGGCCGTACAGGGACTCCACCTCCGCCCGGGTCCCGGCGTCCTCCGTCCGGATGGCGGGGGAGGCGGCGATCTCCTCCAGGCCAGCCAGGGCGGACCGGAGGGCCGCGCCGTCATAGCCGGTGTAGGCCATGTCGGCGAAATCCACCGGCAGGTGGTCCTTCTCCGGGTAGCGTCCCGCCGCCAGGGCGGAGGGCGCCAGCAGCAGGCAGCACAGGGCGAGGGCCAGCCAGGAAGCGGCCAGTTTTTTCACAGCAACCACCTCGTTGAAAGTTGATAGGGTCTATTATAGCAGGAGCGCTCCGGTTTGGCAACGGCGGGCATGATCCCGTTTAAGAAAAGCGTTGTTGCGGCATAATCCCGGCAGTTTCTGCAAAACCGGATTGATACGGCAATTGTTGTGTGGTATCATCAGTTTGTCAAACCGCCGTTTGTATGCAGAGAGAGGTATCGATGAAGATGAAAAAGGCGTTTGCCGCCATTGCGGCATTGGGCGTTCTGGCCGCCGCGATATGGGCGGCGGCGGTTTTCGCAGAGCCGTATTTCCCGCCAAAGCCGGAGGATACCGCTCTGGAATTCTGGATATGCGACGATGGGTCGTCGATAGACTGGAGCGGACATGACGAGATAACCGGCTGGATGGGCGCCCAGGAATTTCTGGGGAAGGGCTACCACATAGACGAGCGGGGTGAACGGCCCCCTGTGCGGGTATCCTACATCCTGACCGCCTGGCCGGACTACGCCGACGGGGGGCGTTATGTCACAGAGATACAAATTACCGACCCGGCCGTGTCCGTATACGGGCTGACGGCGGGATCAGAGCCCGCGGAGTTTGAGCGGGTCATGACGTCTATGGGATACGAGGTCGAAACGGCGGAGGATCACATCCAGAGGGCCGCCAGAGACGGTTTCCTCTTTTCCATGTATGGCGGCGATACACCGGAGCTTCGCATTTCCGCGGAGGTCGGCAACCGCGACGGGATCGTGTTTTAATTCATCGATTGGAGTTTGCCCGGCAGCCGTCCGGGATGGCGCTTTGCGCTATAAAATGCGTGTTCGGACGCTCCCGGCCCCGCCCGGCACTTGATGACCCGGGAAAAATATGCTATACTGAAAAATACTGTCAATACCACCTGTGAATTCCGGCGCCCTTTCATTCGGGGCCGCCGCTGAAAAGGAGAGACCCCCATGGAAAACAAGAAGTTCTATATCACCACCCCCATCTACTATCCCTCGGACAAGCTCCACATCGGCCACACCTACTGCACCGTGGCCACCGACACCCTGGCCCGCTACCACCGCCTCAAGGGCGAGGACGTCATGTTCCTCACCGGCACCGACGAGCACGGCCAGAAGATCGAGGACAAGGCCAAGGAGGCCGGCGTCACCCCCAAGGAGTTTGTGGACCGCATCGTGGAGGGCCCCGGCGGCGTGCTGGACCTGTGGAAGCTGATGAACATCTCCAACGACCGCTTCATCCGCACCACCGAC
>CANRYZ010000101.1 GCA_947644365.1 uncultured Oscillibacter sp.
TTTCCTGAGCGCCCTTCAATCGAAGCGTGAGGCTTCCGCGACCTCCAAAAGCGCCCTTTTCTCTTTTGGACCGTGCACGGCCCGTTTTCTCTTTTCGGCGCGGCGAAAAGAGAAAATGGGGGGTGCAAACCCGGACCAGCCATCGGCATGGCTGAAATCCGCCCCGCCCGCAAGGGCGAGTACAGGCCGCCCCCGCCCCGCAGGGGCGGAAAATCCCCCGTCCCGGCCCCGTGGGCCGGATTCCGAAGGAATACCACCCTCCATCCCCGGTCCGAGACCGGACATCCCCCCACACGATTTTGCAGAAAATAATAAGGAGAATTTCACTATGGCAGTCAATTTGAAAGGCAGAAGCTTTCTCACATTACAGGACTTCACCCCTGCGGAGATCCGCTACCTCCTGGACCTGGGCCACGACCTGAAGGCCAAGCGCCGGGCTGGTATCTGCGACCCCGCCCTCAAGGGCAAGCACATCGTTCTCCTCTTTGAGAAGACCTCCACCCGCACAAGGTGCTCCTTTGAGGTCGCCGCCACTCAGGAGGGCGCCCACGTCACCTACCTGGACGCCGGAAGCTCCCAGATGGGCAAAAAGGAGTCCCTGGAGGACTCCGCCAAGGTGCTGGGCCGGTTCTTTGACGGCATCGAGTACCGGGGCTACGCCCAGAGCGCCGTGGAGGAGCTGGCGAAATACTCCGGCGTCCCCGTGTGGAACGGCCTCACCGACGCGGACCACCCCACCCAGATTCTGGCGGACATGATGACCATTGAGGAGCACTGTCACAAGCCCCTGAACAAGATCAAGATCGTCTTTCCCGGCGACGTGCGCAACAATATGTGCTACGCCTGGATGATCGGCGCCGCCAAGATGGGAATGCACTTCGTGGGCATCGGCCCGGAGAAGCTGGCAAAGGAGATGGACCAGGAGATTGTCAAAACCACCTTCGCCACCGCCCGGGAGAACGGCGGCCTGCTGGAGATCACCGACAACATGAACGACGTGAAGGACGCCGACGTGATTTACGGCGACATCTGGGCCTCTATGGGCGAGGAGGCGCTGATCCCCGAGCGGGCGGAGCTGCTGTCCCCCTTCCGGGTGACGGAGGAGACCCTCAAGGCCACCGGAAACCCCGACGTGCTCTATATGCACTGTCTGCCCTCCTTCCACGACTTTGAGACCAAGCTGGCCAAGGAGTGGAAGGACAAGGGCGTGGACATCCGGGAGGTCACCGACGAGGTGTTCCGGGGCCGCCACAGCGTGGTCTTCGACGAGGCGGAGAACCGGATGCACTCCATCAAGGCCGTGCTGGTGGCCACCATCGGCAAATAAAAAGGGGGCGTTCCTTTGGAGAAGTCCAAATTCCGGATGCCAACGGCCTATACCATCCTCTTCCTCCTCATTATCCTGGTGGCCGCCGCCACCTGGCTGATCCCCTCCGGCGCCTATGAGTATGTGGACGGCGTGCCGGTGGCGGGCAGCTATCACCCCACCGAACCCATGCCCCAGGGGATTGGAGCGGTGCTCAAGGCCGCCTTCTCCGGGTTCTACGACGCCGTGGACGTGTGCGTGTTCATTTTGATGGTAGGCGGCTTCCTGGGCGTTGTCATGAAGACCGGCGCGGTGGACGCCGGCGTGGCCCGGATCATCCAGCGGCTGGGGGGCCGGGAGAAGTGGCTGATCCCCATTCTCATGCTGCTCTTCGGCCTGGGGGGCACCACCTACGGCATGTGGGAGGAGACCATGGCCTTCTATCCGCTGCTGATCCCCGTGTTCCTGGCGGCGGGCTATGACGCCGTGGTGGGCATCTCCGTGATTCTGCTGGGAGCCGGGGCCGGCGTTATCTCCTCCACGGTCAACCCCTTCGCCACCGGCATCGCCGCGGGCTTTGCCGGGGTGTCCCTGGGGGAGGGTATCCTGCTGCGCATCCTCCAGTGGATCGTGTTTGAGAGCGCCGCCATCTGGTTTGTCATGGCCTATGCCGCCAAGGTGAAGAAGAACCCCTCAAAGTCCGTGGTGGGCGTGGGCGCGGGCAAGATCCAGGTGAGCATGGAGGAGCCCCAGCCGGAGTTTACCCCCAAGCGCAGGGTCATCATGATCCTCTTCACCCTGGTCTTTCTCACCATGATTTACGGGGTCATCCCCTTTGACGAGATGGGCCTGCCCCTGCCGTCTCTGGGCTGGTGGTTTCCGGAGCTCAGCGCCCTGTTCCTGGTGGGCGGCGTCGTCATCGGCTTTCTGGACGGCCAGCGGGAGGACGAGGTGGCGGAGACCTTCGTGGCCGGGTGTGCGGACCTGCTGGGCGTGGCCTTTATTATCGGCGTCAGCCGGGGCATTACCGTGCTGATGAACGACGGCGGCATCACGGACACCATTCTCCACTGGGGAGAGGAGGCCCTCTCCGGCGCCGGGGCCATCAGCTTCGTGCTGCTGGTGTACCTGCTCTACCTTCCCCTGACGGTGCTGATCCCCTCCTCTTCGGGTCTTGCCACGCTGTCGGTGCCCATTGTGGCCCCCCTGGGGGAATTCGCCGGCGTGGGCGGCGACCTGGTGGTAACGGCCTTCCAGTCCGCCTCCGGCCTTGTGAACATCGTCACCCCCACGGCGGCGGTGGTGATGGGGGCCCTGGCGCTGGGCCATGTCCCCTATGACCGGTGGATCAAATACGTCTGGAAGCTGGCGCTGTATTTCCTGCTGCTGACGATGGCGTTTCTGGTGGCCGGCGTGTGGCTGGGATAGCGGAGAGAAACGGGCGGGCGCCGCGGCGCCCGCCCGTTCGAACGTGCATCGTGAATATTCATTTTGATATTCACTGTATTCTGTATGGGATGCCTAAAAAATCCACAAAAGAGCGGGCGTATGTTCCGGATTTTCTGGAAGAATGGAAGAAGTGACCAAATAAATATACATAAATTCTGAAAAACTATTGACAGCCGGGACGGGGAGTGATAAGGTATCACCTGTCAACGGGAGGACCCGTTTGAGTGAGTAATATTTCCACACAGGAAAGAAAATTGATGGAAAAGGAAGATCGAGTTATGAAGAAGTTTTTTGCGCTTTTGCTGACCCTGGCCATGGTTTTGAGCCTGGCCGCCTGCGGCGGCAAGTCCGCCGACAACGCCGGTTCCCAGCCCGCCTCCCCCGATACCCCCGCCGATGTGGACGCCGGCGCCACGGTCTTTGCCACCGTGGAGGAGGGCAAGCTCCACATGTCCACCAACGCCGCTTTCCCTCCCTATGAGATGACCACCGACGACGGCGGCTTCGAGGGCATCGACGTGGAGGTGGCGGACGCCATCGCCAAGAAGCTGGGCCTGGAGCTGGTGGTGGACGACATGGGCTTTGACGCCGCCCTCACCGCCGTACAGACCGGCCAGAGCGACATCGCCATGGCGGGCATCACCGTCAACCCCGAGCGGCAGGAGGTCATGGATTTCTCCGACAGCTACGCCACCGGCGTGCAGGTCATCATCGTCAAAGAGGACTCCCCCATCGCCACCGTGGACGACCTGGCCAACGCCGAGATGATCGGCTGCCAGAAGGCCACCACCGGCTATATCTACTGCTCCGACACCCCGGAGAACGGCGGCTACGGCGAGGACCATGTCACCGCCTATGACACCGGCGCCCTGGCCGTCATGGCCCTGGTCAACGGCCAGGTGGACGCGGTGGTCATCGACAACGAGCCCGCCAAGAGCTTCGTGGCCGCCAACGAGGGCCTGGAGATTCTGGACACCGAGTTCGCCGTGGAGGACTACGCCATCGGCTTTGCCAAGGGCAACACCGCCCTGCTGGAGGCCGTCAACGCCGCCATGGCTGAGCTGAAGGCCGACGGCACCTTCCAGGCCATCGTGGACAAATATATCACCGCCGAGTAAACCTCGTTCAAGAAGGGCGGCCCGCAAGGCCGCCCTTCTTCCCGTACCATGTAAAGAGAAAGGAGCCCCGCCATGAAAGCGACACTCGCGCAGCGCTTCACCTCCGCCTTTTTGGAGGGTGGCCGCTGGAAGCTCTACCTCCAGGGCCTGGGGACCACCCTGGAGCTGACCGTCACCGCCTTGATCTTCGGCGTGCTGCTGGGGCTGGTGGTGGCCGTCATCCGCTCCGCCCACGACCAACAGCGCGCGGGCCGGAACAATCCCGCCCTGGGCGTTTTGAACATCCTCTGCCAGGTTTATACCACCGTCATCCGGGGCACGCCCATGCTGGTGCAGCTGTTCATCTGGACCTTCGTCATCTTCCCCACCCAGCGGAACAAAATACTGGTGGCTTTCATCGGCCTGGGAGTCAACTCCGGGGCGTATGTTGCCGAGATCATCCGGGGGGGCCTCATGAGCGTGGACGCGGGCCAGTCGGAGGCGGGCCGGTCCCTGGGCCTTGGATACTTCGACACCATGCGCTTTATCGTCGTTCCCCAGGCGTTCAAGAACATCCTGCCCTCCCTTGGCAACGAGTTCATCACCCTGTTCAAGGACACCTCCCTGGCCCAGGCCATCGGCGGCGCGGAGATGCTCTATTACGCCAGCACCATCGGCGGGCGGACCTTCGACTACATGCCGCCGCTGCTTGGCATCGCCGCCATGTACTTAGCCGTTGTCATCATCTTCACCTGGCTCCAGGGGAAGCTGGAAAGGAGGCTGCGGGAAAGTGATCGACGTTAAAAACCTCTCCAAGTCCTTCGGGGACCATCTGGTGCTGGACGATATCTCCCAGCACATCCATCCCGGAGAGAAGGTGGTGGTCATCGGGCCCTCCGGCTCCGGCAAGTCCACCTTCCTGCGCTGCCTGAACCTGCTGGAAACGCCGTCTGCGGGAACCATCACCTTCCAGGGCACGGTGATTACGGACCCCAAGGTGAAAATCGACCAGGTGCGCCAGCAGATGGGCATGGTGTTCCAGCACTTCAATCTTTTCCCCAACATGACGATTCGAAAGAACATCACCCTGGCTCCGGTGCGCACGGGCCTGATGAAGCAGGAGGAGGCCGACGAGCTGGCCGGGGCCCTGCTCCAGCGGGTGGATTTGACGGACAAGGCGGACGCCTACCCCAGCCAGCTCTCCGGCGGGCAGAAGCAGCGGGTGGCCATCGTCCGG
>CANRYZ010000102.1 GCA_947644365.1 uncultured Oscillibacter sp.
CGGCGAAAAGAGAAAATGGGGGGTGCATCTGGACCAGCCATCGACATGGCTGAATCCCGCCCCGCCCGCAAGGGCGAGTACAAGCCCCCCTCCTCCGCAGGGGCGGTATCCCCCAACCCCCTGTGATTTTGAAAAAACCGTTAATCCAAAAAGTTCAAACTTCGTCCGCGCTTTGTTTACAATTTATTTATATCCATCCATTGACATTGCCGGGCGGCGGTGGTAAACTCCTTTTAGCACTCAAGGAAAAGGAGTGCTAATCCAATTTTTTACTGCGAAGCGGAGCGGTTGGGAGCGTCTTTCGTGGAACTGACAGACCGAAAAAAGCAGATACTGAAAGTGGTGGTGGAGTCCTACATCCGCACCGCCGAGCCGGTGGGCTCCAAGGCCATCGCCGCCGAGATGGGAGGCAGCGTCAGCTCCGCCACCATCCGCAACGAGCTGGCGGACCTGGTGGAGCTGGGCTACCTGGAGCAGCCCCATACCTCCGCCGGGCGGATTCCCTCCCCCAAGGGCTACCGGCTGTACGTCAACGAGCTCATGGAGCGGCAGCGGCTGTCCCTGGCGGAGACGGAGAAGATCAACCAGTCTCTCCACGGCAAGATGGAGGAGCTGGACCGGCTCCTCTCTCAGGCGGGGCGGGCGGTGTCCTCCTTTGTAAACTACCCCGCCTATGTGGCCGCCGCCAACCGCATCACCCAGACCGCCCGGCGCTTCGAGCTGCTGCCGGTGGATGACCACAGCTGCATCGCCGTACTGATGATGAGCGGCAGCCGGGTAAAGAGCCAGCTGCTGCGGATGCAGCTGAAGGTGGACATGGACCAGCTGTCCATGCTGGTAAACCTGCTGAACACCCACTTCACCGGCGTGTCCGTGGACGAAATGAACCAGCGGCTGATGAACGTGGCGGAGCAGATCCCTCCCCCGGCCTTTCTGCTGCTGTCCCAGGCCGTCTCCTACGCGGCGGACGCCCTGGAGGAGGCGGGACGGCGGGAGATCATCACCGCCGGGACCAACCAGCTCCTCAAGCTGCCGGAGTTTCGGGACGCCGACAAGGCCCACGAGCTTATGAGCTTCCTCTCCGACAGCAAGGACAGTCTCCCCCTGCCGGACGACGGACCCATGAAGATTCTGATCGGCCCGGAGAACGTCACCGACGCCCTGCGGGACGCCAGCGTAGTGGTGGCCAGCTACGACATCGGGGACGATATGCGGGGCCTCATCGGCGTGGTGGGCCCCACCCGGATGGATTACGCCGCCGTAACCGCACGGCTCGCCGGCTTTGCCGAGGGCCTGATGCGGCTGTTTGGAAAAGAATTACCCCCGAAGGAGGAACACAAGGAATGAGCGAAGAGACAAAGCAGCCCACCCCTGAGGAGGTGGAGGAGACCCCGGCCCAGCAGGAGCCGGCGGAGGAGCCCGCCCCGGAGGAGGAGGCGGAGAAGGCCGGGAAGAAGCCCAAAAAGAAGCGGGAAAAGGGCTACACCTTCACCCGGGAGCAGGTGGAGCAGATGGAGCTGGCGGCCAAACAGCTGGAGTCCGTCAAGGATCAGTTCGTCCGCCTCACCGCCGAGTACGAGAATTACCGCAAGCGCACCGCCAAGGAGAAGGACGGCCTGTACCAGGACGCCCGGGTGGACACCATCCGGGAATTTCTGGCCGTGTATGACAACCTGGAGCGGGCCTGCGCCGCGGAGGGGGACGATGACTCCCCCCACAAGAAGGGGCTCGTCATGATCTTCCACCAGTATCAGGAGATCCTGAAAAAGCTGGGCGTGGAGGAGATCGCGGCCCTGGGCCAGCCCTTTGACCCGGAGACCATGAACGCCGTGATGCACACGGACGATGAAACCCTGGGCGAGAATGTGGTGGCCCAGGTTTTCCAGGCCGGGTTCCGGCTGGGGGATAAGGTGGTCCGCCACGCCATTGTGCAGGTGGCCAACTGAGGAGCGCGGGCGGAGCCGCGCGCCCGCCTGTCCGCTGAAAAGAAATCTAAAATTTTTTCTGATAGATATTAGGAGGCAAACGCTATGTCTAAAGTAATCGGTATTGATTTGGGAACCACCAACTCCTGCGTGGCCGTCATGGAGGGCGGCGAGGCCGTCGTCATCGCCAACGCCGAAGGCAACCGCACCACCCCCTCCGTCGTCGCCTTCTCCAAGACCGGCGAGCGCATGGTGGGCCAGGTGGCCAAGCGCCAGGCCATCACCAACCCCGACCGCACCATCTCCTCTATCAAGCGGGAGATGGGCTCCGACCACAAAGTGGCCATCGACGGCAAAAACTACACCCCCCAGGAGATCAGCGCCATGATCCTCCAGAAACTCAAGAGCGACGCAGAGGCCTACCTGGGCGGCGCCGTCACCGAGGCGGTCATCACCGTTCCCGCCTACTTCACCGACTCCCAGCGCCAGGCCACCAAGGACGCCGGCAAGATCGCCGGCCTGGAGGTCAAGCGCATCATCAACGAGCCCACCGCCGCGGCCCTGGCCTACGGCGTGGACAAGGAGCAGACCCAGAAGATCATGGTCTACGACCTGGGCGGCGGCACCTTCGACGTCTCCATCCTGGACATTGACGACGGCGTGATCGAGGTGCTGGCCACCGCCGGCAACAACCGCCTGGGCGGCGACGACTTCGACGAGTGCGTTATGAAGTGGCTGGTGAGCGAGTTCAAGCGCACCGACGGCGTGGACCTCTCCGGCGACAAGGTGGCCATGCAGCGGCTCAAGGAGGCCGCCGAGAAGGCCAAGATCGAGCTCTCCGGCGTCACCACCAGCAGCATCAACCTGCCCTATATCACCGCCGACGCCACCGGCCCCAAGCACCTGGACGTGACCCTCTCCCGGGCCAAGTTCAACGAGCTCACCGGCCATCTGGTGGAGGCTACCATGGGTCCCGTGCGCCAGGCCATGAGCGACGCGGGCCTCAAGCCCTCCGACCTCTCCAAGGTTTTGCTGGTGGGCGGCTCCAGCCGCATTCCCGCCGTGCAGGACGCGGTGAAGGGCTTCACCGGCTCCGACCCCTTCAAGGGCATCAACCCCGACGAGTGCGTGGCCATGGGCGCGGCCCTCCAGGCGGGCGTCCTCACCGGCGACGTGAAGGGCCTCCTCCTGCTGGACGTCACCCCCCTGTCCCTGGGCATTGAGACCCAGGGGGGCGTCATGACCCGCCTCATCGACCGCAACACCACCATCCCCGTGAAGAAGAGCCAGATCTTCTCCACCGCCGCCGACAACCAGACCAGCGTGGAGGTCAACGTCCTCCAGGGCGAGCGGGAGATGGCCGCCGCCAACAAGAGCCTGGGCCACTTCCACCTGGACGGCATCGCCCCCGCCCGGCGGGGCGTGCCCCAGATCGAGGTTACCTTTGACATCGACGTGAACGGCATCGTCAACGTCTCCGCCAAGGACCTGGGCACCGGCAAGGAGCAGCACATCACCATCACCTCCTCCACCAATATGTCCAAGGACGATATCGACAAGGCCGTGCGGGAAGCGGAGCAGTACGCCGCCGAGGACGCCAAGCGGAAAGAAGAAATTGACATCCGCAACGAGGGCGACGCCATGGCCTATCAGGCGGAAAACACCCTCACAGAAATGGGCGACAAGCTGGACACTTCCGACAAGTCCGAACTGGAAGGCAAGCTGGCAGCCCTGAAGGGCACCTTGTCCGGCGGCGACTTCAATGCCATCAAGGCCGCCACCGAAGAACTGAAGCAGACCTTCTATAAGGTCAGCGAGAAGCTCTATCAGGCACAGGCACAAGCCCAGCCCAGCGCGGGACAGCCCGGCCCCGACATGGGCGGCGGCGCGGCCTCCGGCGGTCAGGACTACTACGATGCGGATTACACTGTGGTAGACGACGAATAAATTTCAATCAAAGCTGTACTTTGATCGAGGGGCTTGCGGCCGACTGCGCACACACCCCGCCGGCCGAGCAGTACTTTTTCCGTGATACATGCTCCCGGAAAAATCAATTTGATTTTGTTTCGCTCTGCAGAGCGAAATTCTGTGAAACTATCCAGGGAGGTCTTTTCAAGACCTCCCTGGATATGGATAAACGTGGTGAGAACATGTCCGGAAAACGCCTTTGTCCGCTACTGCGCACCATTCTTTTGATCCTTGGCGGTCTTACCGCGTCTCTCCGGCCGGACAGCCATTTGCGGCGCACCGTCCCCGCAGGTTTCCCGCCAGTCTGGACCGGACTTTGACGGAATGACCCCCGCCGAGCAAAAGCGCCTGCCGTCTGCGGCAGGTCCTTTACAATAATCTCCAGTATGTGGACTATGCCGCTTACAGCGGGAAATATAACGCGAAATCCCCGGGAAGTCTTGCAAGGACAGCCCGAAGTATGATAAGATATCCCCATTGCAAAGGGAAGTGAACGAATATGGCGGAAAAACGCGATTATTACGAGGTCCTGGGCGTCCAGAAGGGCGCGGCGGACGATGAAATAAAAAAAGCATACCGCAAGATGGCCAAACAATACCACCCGGACCTACACCCCGGCGACAAGGAGGCCGAGGCCAAGTTCAAGGAGGTCAACGAAGCCTACGAGATTTTGTCCGACCCGGACAAACGGGCCAAGTACGACCAGTACGGCCACGCGGCCTTTGACCCCAACAGCGGCTTTGGCGGCGGGGGCTTCGGCGGCTTTGACGATTTGGGCGATATTCTGGGCAGTATTTTCGGCGGCAGCGGCTTTGGCGGCTTCGGTGGGTTCGGCGGCTTTGGCGGCGGGGCCCGTCAGCAAAACGGGCCGCGAAAAGGCGAGAACCTCCGGGTCAACCTGACCATCGACTTTGAGGAAGCTGTGTTCGGCTGCAAAAAGGAATTGCAGGTCAACATGGTGGAGACCTGCAGCGACTGTCAGGGCAGCGGCTGCGCCCCCGGGACCCAGCCGGAGACCTGCCCGGACTGCGGCGGCCGGGGCAGCGTGGTCACCACCCGGCGCACCGCCATGGGCATCATGCAGTCCACGGGCCAGTGCCCCAAGTGCAAGGGCCGGGGCAAGCTCATCCATACCCCCTGCCCCACCTGCAAGGGCGCGGGCCGGGTCCGCAAACCCAA
>CANRYZ010000103.1 GCA_947644365.1 uncultured Oscillibacter sp.
TGGTCCATCACCTTGTCCCAGTTGTGCTCCGTGTCGATGCGGGAGAGGTACTCCGGGTGGAGATGGTCGGTGACCACCAGGCCGGAGAAGCCGTGGCGGAGGTAGCGGTCCACCACATCGGCGGCGAAGAGGTGACCGCATCTGCTGGTCTCCGCCGTGTGGGTGTGGGGGTCGTAGAGATAGCCGTTCATATGAGATCTGCTCCCTTTCTTTCATGGGGGTCCGGCGTGGCTGTCGGGCGTCCCGGTTTTTGATTCTCCGCGGCCGCGCCGGAGTGTCTTGCTCCGGCGCGGCGGATGTGATAAAATAATGTGCGGCGGTGTCCTGGGTCTTGTTGGATCAATGACTAGGCCTTGTTTGAAAACTGGCAATATGCCCAGCGGCGAGGGATTTTTTCGCCAGACAAGGCAAAAATTCGCAGGAATACTTTGTGTATTTCAAGAATTTTTAACGCAGTATGGCGGAAAAAGCCCCGCCGTTTAGGCGTTTTGACATTTTTCAAACAAGGCCTAATCCAGCGTCCGGCAGGTGCCCCGCTTCACAAGGCCCGGCAGGAGGATCTGGTGGACGTATCCCTGGGTGCCGTGCTCGATCTTGTCCCGCAGCATGTCCACGGCCTGGACGGCCATCTCCCGCAGGGGCTGTTCGATGGTGGTCAGCTCAATGCGGGGCAGCTCCGCCGAGGGGATGTTGTCGAAGCCGATGAGGCTGAGGTGCCCCGGAATGTCGATCCGCAGCTCGTCCGCCGCCCGCATGACGCCCAGGGCATGGGAGTCCGTGGAGGCGAAGATGGCGGTGTAGTCAATGGGCCGGGAGAAGAGCTCCCGGGCCATCTGATAGCCGTTGCTGATGGAGGAGCGGCTGTACTCGCTGTTGAAGAACCGCTGCTGGAGGCCCAGCTCCTGGCAGGCCCGCATATAGCCCTCCGCCCGCAGCTGGTGGGTGGTGGTGCGGCGGCGGCCGAAGTACAGAATATCCCGGTGGCCCAGCTCGTAGAGGTACTTGGTGCCGATGTAGGTGCCCCTGCTGTTGTCCACCGTGACGTAGCTCTGGGGCTGGTCCCGCAGGTTCTCGCTGACGAACACCGTGGGCACCTGATCGGTGTAGGCCCGGATGTTCTCATAGGTCTGGGGCCCCTGAGGCACGATGAGGATGCCGTCCACCTGGCGGCCCAGCAGCAGCTTGACGACGGTTTTCTCCCGCTTCAGGTCCGGACCGGAGTTGCACAGCATGATGTTGTAGCCGTGGGCCCGGGCGCTCATCTCCGCGTGGTAGGCCATCTCGCTCATGAACTGGTTATCCACCGAGGGAACCACCAGGCCGATGAGGTCCGTTTTTTTCATCACCATGGACCGGGCCACGTAGTTTGTGGTGTAGCCCATCTCGTCGCAGAGCTTGATGACGCGCTCCCGGGTGTCGCTGCCGATCTGGGGGCTGCCGGACAGGGCCCGGGAGACGGTGGCATAGGAGACGCCGGCGGCTTTTGCCACATCTTTTAACGTTACGCTCTTCATAGAATTGAACCATCCTCCCCGGCCTGAAAAATCGCAAACGTTTCCGCTTTATATTTTGCGGCTGGCACGGAGCCCTCCGCTGCCAGCCATATAGTAAAAGCATATATGATTTTCCCGCTATTGTCAATAACAATCTGATTTTTTCCGCCTTTTGGTCATAAAAACGAAAAAACGGCCCTACACTTTGGCATTTGGGATATTGACAAAGAACCCGCTGTTATTTAGAATGAAACCTGTAAAAGGCCGCAAACGTTTACAGGTTTGCTCCCGGCCTCCGGACAGCCGCCCCCCCGCCAGGCCATCCGGAGGGTTTCCCGCAGATTGAGATTCACAGACTATTTTGAAGGAGGACTTTGAAATGACCCCGGATATTCAGACGATTTTCTTTGACGTGGGCAACACCCTGCGCATCGTGCTCAAGGAGCAGGACTTCATCGACAGGGCCGAGGCCGGCCTCATGGAGCTGATCCAGACCAAGGAGAGCCACGACGAGCTCTTCGCCAAGCTGGAGGAGCGGTGGAAGAAATACCGCAAGCTGTCCAAGGACACGCTGCTGGACGCCTCCGAGGGCGAGCTGTGGACCCAGTACATGCTGCCGGAGTACGAGCCCAACATGATCTTCGCCAACGCGCCCAAGCTCACCCGCCTGTGGCGGGACCACGACGGCCGCCGGGTGGCCCGGCCCGACGCCGTGGCGACGATTAAGGAGCTGTGCGCCCGGGGCTACACCCTGGGCATCATCGCCAACACCGTCACCGAGACGGAGATCCCCGACTGGATGGCGGCCGACGGCGTGGCCCAGTGCTTCAAGACCACCATTCTCTCCTCCAAGGTGCGGCTGCGCAAGCCCAACCCGGAGATTTACCACCTGGCCTGCCGCTGCATCGGCACCCCCGAGGCCAACTGCGCCTACGTGGGCGACAACCCGGTCCGGGACGTGGAGGGCACCCAGGCCGCGGGCTTCGGCATGATGATCCGCATCGACGAGCCCGACACCCTGAACAACGAGCACGCCACCGGCAAGGAGTTCACCCCCGACCATGTCATTACCCAGCTGAGCGAGCTGCTGGACATCTTTCCCGCCCGCGCTTAAACGATAAAAGAAGGAGGGAGAACGCCATGGACATGAGCAAGCGTTACAAGGCCGTTTTCTTTGATCTGGGAGGCACGCTGCGCATCGCGCTGCTGGAGGAGCCCTGGATGCGGCACGCCCGGCGGAAGATGGCGGAAATCGCCGGGTCCCCCGTGCCCTACGAGGAGTTTTACCAGATGGTGGAGGAGCGCTACGAGCCCTACCGGGACTGGGCGCTGACCGAGAACAAGGAGTCCAATGACGAGGAGCTCTGGTGCAAGTGGCTGCTGCCGGACTACGACCAGGCCCGGATCAAGCAGGTCTGCCACGAGCTGAGCTTCCAGTACCGCCAGTGCAAGGGCCGCCGGGTGGTGGTCGACGGCGGCGTGGAGGTCATCAAGGGCCTCCGTGACCGGGGCTATAAGCTGGGCATTATCTCCAACCTCATCGGCGAGAACGAGGTGCCCGACTGGCTGGAGGAGGACGGCCTGGACCAGTATTTTGACACCGTGATCCTCTCCTCCGTCTGCGGACTGCGCAAGCCCTGCTCTGAGATCTACGACATCGCGTGCAGGGACATCGGCGTGGCCCCGGAGGACTGTGTGTCCGTGGCGGACAACGTGAAGCGGGACATCACCGGCGCCAAGGAGGCCGGCATCGGCTGCAATATCATCTTCCGCTCCCCGGAGAAGAAGCACGCCGTGGAGTTCACCGAGGCCAACCGCCCCGATGCGGTGGTCAGCGATTTCCGGGAGATTCTGGACCTGCTTCCGCCCCTGAATTAAATGGATCTGGAGAACGTCCGGGGGCGGGAGCCCTTCGGGCGTATCTCCCGTTTTCCAGAGAAATCACACAACAAGGAGGTTGATGGAATATGAACACCGACATCAGATACATCTTCCTGGACCTGGGAGGCACCTTCCGGGTCATCGACGAGGACCCCGCCTACCTCTCCGCCGCCCGGGCCAAAATCGCCCAGCTCTGCGGCGTGGAGACCGATAACCCCAACCAGTGGTTCAGCGACGTCATCGACAAGCGGTACGACAAGTACCGGGACTGGGCCCTGAAATTCATGTGCGAGGCCCCGGAGGAGGTCCTGTGGACCCGGTGGCTCGCCTATGACATGGACCGGGAGCGCATTTTGAAAAACGCCGCGGAGCTGACGTACCAGTACCGCCAGACCAAGGGCCGCCGCACGGTGGTGGCCGGCGGCGCGGAGACGGTGAAGGAGCTCTGCGCCCGGGGCTACACCCTGGGCATCATCAGCGACCTGGTGGGCAAGCGGGAGGTGGACGAGTGGCTGGACGCCGACGGCCTGCGGCCCTATTTCAAGACCGTCCAGCAGTCCTCCATTACCTATGTCCGCAAGCCCGGCCCCGCCATTTACTACTACGCCCTGGACGAGGTGGGGGCCCAGCCGGAGAACTGCTGCTACGTGGGCGACAACCTCAACCGGGACATTGTGGGCGCCAAGGCCTGCGATTTCGGCATGACCGTCACGGTGCAGTACGACCGGAGCAAGCCCTTGAAGCTGACGGAGGAGAACATGCCCGACGGCAAGGTTTACACCTTCCCCCAGCTGCTGGACATCTTCCCCGCCTGCGGGCAGGTGGCGGTTGACAAGCTGATCGCCCCCGCGGACGGACAGTAACCCATGATCGAGATATTAGGAGGTTTTTGATATGGCAGACTTGAAACGCGGCGGCGCGCAGCTGGCGGAGGCCGTCAAGAGGGCATACGAGCTGGGCCAGGACGACTACCACCTGGAGCCCATGGTCCTGGTGGAGGACGGAAAGCCCGTTGGAAAGATCGGCGACGGCGACGCGGCCATCTTCTGCTGCCGCCGGGGCGAGCGGGAGATCGAGCTCACCGAGATGTTCACAGAGGAGGGCTTTGACAAGGCGGAGCGCCGGAAGCTCAACGACCTGGACTTTGTCATCATGACCATGTACCACGACAAATTCAAGGACCTGCCCATCGCCTTCGCCCCCGCCAAGGTGGTGAAGCCCCTGGCCCAGGTTCTCAGCGAGGCCGGCAAGACCCAGTTCCACTGCGCCGAGAGCGAGAAATTCGCCCATGTGACCTTCTTCTTCAACGGCGGCGAGAACAACGCCTTCCCCGGGGAGGACGACCTGTGCTTCCCCTCTCCCAAGGGCATTGACTTCGACCAGAAGCCGGAGCTGTCCCTGCCCCAGGTGGCGGACGCCGTCATGGACGCCCTGGGCAAGTATGACTTCGTGGTGACGAATTTTGCCAACGGCGACGTCATCGGCCACACCCAGAACACCGAGGCCAAGATCAAAGCCTGCGGCTACGTAAGCCAGTATCTGGACAAGGTGGTGAACGACGCCCTGGGCAAGGGCTATGTGGTGGCCATCACCGCCGACCACGGCAACA
>CANRYZ010000104.1 GCA_947644365.1 uncultured Oscillibacter sp.
TTCATGCTGACGGTGGTGAAGCCCTGGGCGGTGATGTAGGCGTTCATGCCCAGGGTCAGCTGGACGAACAGCGTGCCCAGGGAGTAGATGCGCATGTAGCTCAGGGCGTAGCCGATGGTGTTCTCACTGGCGCCGAAGGTCAGCAGCAGCGGCTCCGCGAAGAGCTGAAACGCCGCCGTCAGACACAGGGAGGTCACCACCAGCAGCGTCAGGCAGCCGCCCATGATCCGCTCGGATTCCGCCGGGTTGCCCCTGCCCTCCTGAATGGAGGCCCGGGGCGCGCCGCCCATGGCCATCAGCGCCGCGAAGGCGGAGATGATCATAATTACCGGCAGGCACACCCCCACGCCGGTGAGGGCCAGCTTGCCCACGGTGTCGGCGGGCTGCATGTGGCCGATGTACACCCGGTCCACCAGGTTGTAGAGCATGTTGACGATTTGGGATGTAATGGTGGGCAGGGCCAGGGAGAACAGGAGCTTTCCCACCCGGCCGCTGCCGAGATCCACTTGTTTTTGATTCATGGTTCCTCCTCCATAAGATGCGCGCCGTTCTCCAGCACCGTCTCCAGCAGGCGGCGGAACCGGGCCTCTTCCTCCGGCGAGAAATTCGCCAGGAGCCGCCGCCCGCAGGCCGCCTGGATCGCCTGGGCCTCCCGGGCCAGAGGAGCGCCCGCCTCCGTGATGGACAGGCGCACCACCCGGCGGTCGGCCCCGTCCGGCGCCCGGCGCAGCAGGCCCTGGGCCGCCAGCAGGTCCACCGCCTGGGAGACCTGGGACTTGGCCAGCCCCCGGTATTCCGCCACGTCCCGGGCGGTATCGTACCCCGGGTTGTTGGCCAGAAAGAGGAGCACGTGGATTTCCCGCATGGTGAGACCGGTCCGCTCCAGCAGGGGGGTGAACCGGTGCTCATAAAACCGCTCAAACTGTCTGGAGAACAGCAGGAGCCGGGTGGTGACGGTGGGCATGGTACGCCTCCAATCGTTTTGAAAAGAACTGTTTTAAAAAGAACAAGTATGACTATACCACGGGCCGCGGCCGCCGTCAAGGTTTTCTTTGTCCGCGGCCATTTTAGCATTGACAAACAGGCGCTTGTGCGGTATGATAATAGAAAATGTGGTATGTAAAACCATATTACAAGGAGTATGTTATGATTTGGAACGTTGTGAGCGACAGCAGCTGCGATCTGAGAATGGGGTCCTTCCAGGACAGCCCCGTGCGATTTGAGATCGTCCCTCTGCGCATTCAGGTGGGGGAGCGGGAGTTCATCGACAACGATGAGCTGGTGATCCCCGACCTGCTGGCGGCCATGGCGGCGGAGAAGGCGGCGGCCTCCACAGCGTGTCCCTCCCCGGCGGCCTTTGCCAAGGCCTTTGAGGCCGGGGACTGCACGGTGTGCTTTACCATCTCCGCCAACCTCTCCGGCACCTACAACGCCGCCGTGATGGCCCGG
Source organism: uncultured Oscillibacter sp. (assembly GCA_947644365.1). Classification (GTDB taxonomy): domain Bacteria; phylum Bacillota; class Clostridia; order Oscillospirales; family Oscillospiraceae; genus Oscillibacter. The sequence continues at coordinate 1,450 of CANRYZ010000104.1, forward strand.
GACATGGTGCTGGAGGAGCACCCGGAGAAGAAGATCTGCGTCATCGACTCCAAGGCCACCGCCGGGGCCATGGCGCTGCTGATCCACCGGGCCATCGCCCTGATGAAGGACGCGGAGGAGGAGGCCTTTGAGGACATCTGCGACCAGCTGCGCCTCTATCAGGCGGCCCTGCGGACCTGCTTCACTCTGGAGAATTTCGACAACCTCATTAAAAACGGCCGTATGCGGCCCCTGGTGGGCAACCTGCTCCACTCCCTGGGGATTCACGTCATCGCCGACGCCACGCCCCAGGGCACCATCCACGTGGCCGACAAGGCCCGGGGAGAGGCCAAGACCTGCAGGGCCATCGCCGCCCTCATGGGGGCCAGCAAGGACTGCACCGGGGCCCGGGTGGTGATCTCCCACTGTGAGAACCTCCCCGGCGCGCTGAAGCTGAAGCAGGCCATTCAGGAGACCCTGTCGGTGAAGAGCGTGGACATCATCACCTGCCGCGGGCTCACCAGCTTTTACGCCATGGAGAAGGGGCTCATCATCGGATATTAAAAGAATGGAGAGAGGCCGGCATGGAGCGTCCATGCCGGCCTTAGACTGTGAAAAAGCGCAAAAAATGAGTGACACGGGAAGGAAGGGTGTGTGCGGGAAACCCAGGAAGGGTTTCCTGCACCATTTAAATCATAAATTTTAAAAACTTTTAAAGTTTTTAAAATTTCCAGCAGCTTGTCGAAAGGACTTTTCGACAAGCTGGGCCGGCATGGAGCGTCCATGCCGGCCTTATTTTGATGCTATTCCGCCTCGGCCTCCCGGATGATTTCATCCAACACGCCGATGAGGTCGTACAGGGTGTTGATGCTCACGTTTTTCGCCAGGATGGCGTTTTGCAGAGAGGGGGACAGAGAGTCAAACTGGGAGCGGACCTTGGGACTGATGTTGGTCATGCCGGCCTCACTTTCCCAGGACCGCGGCGCCGCCGTAGGGGGCCATGTCCAGGCGGATATAGTAGCCCTGGTCGTGTTCGCACACCGGGCACTGTTGGGGGGCCTCGGCACCCTCGTAGATATAGCCGCAGTTCAGGCACATCCAGGCGGTTTTGCCCTGGCTGGAGAACAGCCGTCCCTGGTCCAGCAGGTCCGCGAGATACGCGAAGCGGTTTCCGTGGGTCTTCTCGATCTCGGCGATCTTGCGGAAGGAGGCCGCCACCTTGGGGAAGCCCTCCCTTTGGGCAGCGTCGGCAAAGTCCTTGTACACCGGGTCGTGCTCCTCAAACTCGTTGTGCTGGGCCCGGCGCAGCAGCTGGACAATGTCGTTGGTGATGTCCACCGGGTAGCCGCCGTCGATGTGGACGGTCTCCCCGGCCAGCTCCTTCATGTGGTTGTAGAAGATCTCGGCGTGCTCCTTCTCCTGGTCGGCGGTGAAGGTGAACACGTCCGCCAGCACCTTGAGCTTCTGCTGCCGGCACAGCCCGGCGGCGAAGGTGTAGCGGTTTCGGGCCTGGCTCTCGCCGGCGAAGGCCCGCATCAGGTTTTGCAGCGTCTCGCTGTTTTTGAAATCCACAGACATCAGAGGTTCCTCCTGTTTTCAGCGTGTTACGAAACCTCCTTAAAAAGCGGGCGCCGCCTGCTTCTTATAGCGCCGCGGGCGCGTGGAAGTTTCATGGGACGCCATTTGCGCCTGCGCGCAAATGGCCGCCGCCGCAAGGGCGGCCTCTTTCGGAGAAAATGCCTGTTTTCTCCGGAAGAGCGGTATACCAACAGGATTCCACCCCAGAGAGGATTTATGCGTTGGGCGGAAAAACGCGCCGGGAACATAGTCCCCGGCGCGGATACGGATGAAGGGCTTGTCCGTCAGGACGGCTCCTCCGGCAGGCGGTACCTGCCCAGGTCGGAGCGCAGGGTGGAGGAGAACTGGTCTCCGGAGATCAGCTCGTGGAGATAGGCATGGCGGCTGACGCCGCCGCGCTTTTCCTCGATGACGCTGACGGCGATGTTGGAGCAATGGTCGCTGACCCGCTCGAAGTTGCCCAGCAGATCGTTGAGCACAAAGCCCAGCTGAATGGTGCAGGCCCCGGTCTGGAGGCGGGTGATGTGGCGGCTGCGGATCTCCTCGATCAGCCGGTCGATGGTCTCCTCCAGGGGCTCGATGGACTGGGCGGCTGCGGCGTCGGCGGCGGTGAAGCACTTGAGGGAGGCCTCCAGGATGTCCTCCAGGGCGGAGATTAGGACCCGCAGCTCCGCCTCGGCGGGGCCGGAGAAGGAGAGCGCCCGCTCGTGGAGCTCCCGGGCGGAGTCCTGGAGGTTCAGGGCGTGGTCTCCGATGCGCTCAAAGTCGCCGATGGCGTGGAGCAGGCGGGAGACGGTGCGCATGTCGTCCATGGACACGCCGTGCTGGGAGACCTGCACCAGATAGCCGCCCAGGTGGTCCTCGTAGATGTCCAGCTTGTCCTCATTTTTTACGATCTGAGTCTCCCGGGCGTCAGAGAAGTCCGACAGCTGCTGGATGGCCAGCAGCAGGTTCTCCCGGGCCAGGGCGCCCATGCGGTTTGTCATGGCGGCGCACTCGCTGATGGCCACGCCGGGAGTCCGCAGCAGCAGGGGGTCCAGGAAGGCGAACTGCTCCGCCTTGGACTCGTCGCTGATCATTCTCCGCGCCAGCCGTTCCAGCTGGCGGGAGAAGGGCAGCAGCAGCGCGGTGGTAAAGACGTTGAACACCGTGTGGCAGAGGGCGATGCCCACAGCCCCGGCGGCCTCGTTCATAAAGGCGAAGTGGAAGAGCAGGTTTCCCCCGAAGAAGAGGACCAGGCCCACCGCCGTGCCGATGACATTAAAGGCGATGTGGATCACCGACACCCGCTTGGCGTTGCGGTTGACGCCCACGGAGCTGATGAGGGTGGTGACGCAGGTGCCGATGTTCTGGCCCATGATGATGGGCACGGCCATGCCGTAGGTGATGGACCCGGTGAGGGCCAGGGCCTGCAGAATGCCCACGGAGGCAGAGGAGGACTGGATGACGCCGGTGACCACCGCGCCCACCAGCACGCCGATCAGGGGATTCTGGAACGCGGTGAGGATTTGGGAAAACTCCGGCATATCCGCCAGGGGGCTGACGGAGTTCTTCATCAGCTCCATGCCGTACATCAGGATGGAGAAGCCCACCAGAATGCGGCCGATGTCCCGCCGCCGCTGTTTTTTGGAGCCCATGATGAGCAGCACGCCCGCCAGGGCCAGCAGGGGGGAGAAGTTTTCCGGCTTGAACATGTTGACGAGGATGTTCTCGCTCTCGATGCCCGTCAGGGAGAGGATCCACGCCGTCAGCGTGGTGCCGATGTTGGAGCCCATGATGACCCCGATGGTCTGGCCGATCTCCATGACGCCGGAGTTCACCAGGCCCACCAGCATCACCGTCATGGCGGAGGAGGACTGGATG
>CANRYZ010000105.1 GCA_947644365.1 uncultured Oscillibacter sp.
TGGATGCGAACGCAGCGCTCTCCCAGCTGAGCTACGAGCCCAAATCGGCACTTTTCGTGCGAAAAAAGTTGCGAATTTTGGATTTCTCAAATATTCAATTTTCAGGGGGAAGTCCAACAAATCGGACAGGAAAACGGGGAACAGAAAATCGGGTCGGATGTGTCTCGCTATGGATGCGAACCGTGCGCTCTCCCAGCTGAGCTACAGGCCCAAATCGGCACTTTTCATGCGAAAAAAGTTGCGAATTTTGGATTTCTCAAATATTCGATTTTCAGGGGAAAGTCCAACAAATCGGACAGGAAAACGGGGAGCAGAAAATCGGATCGGATGTGTCTCACTATGGATGCGAACCGAACGCTCTCCCAACTGAGCTACAGGCCCAAATGACGATATTCTGTTATTTTATGAACCTGCTTAGCGGATAACTTGCTCTCCCAACTGAGCTGCGAGCCCATGTCCTAGTCTCCGCCAACCTCCGCGAGACCACTTTGGCTATTATACCATAAATTCTCCCGTTGTAAAGTATGATTTTTTCAAAACCGCAGAAAATTTTAGTTGAAAATCTCCCGGGGATATAGTAAAATAGACAAGCTATGAATAGATCCTCCGCGTGCAGCTGCGGAGCCGGTCTCGCGCAATGAAGCCCTGCGAACCATGTCAGGCGGGGAACCGAGCAGCATTAAGCGGGATGTTTCATGTGCCGCGAGGGCGCCGGTTCCGCAGCTGCGTACGGAGGATCTTTTTCCATTTTTTATAGGGAGGCGCGCTATGTATCAGGCCCTGTATCGCAAGTGGCGGCCTAAGACCTTTTCCGATGTCATCGGCCAGCCCCATATCACCGAGACGCTTCGCAGGCAGGTGGCGGAGGGCCGGACCTCCCACGCCTACCTCTTCACCGGCACCCGGGGCACCGGCAAGACCACCTGCGCCAAGATTCTGGCCCGGGCCGTCAACTGCGAGAACCCCGTGGACGGCGACCCCTGCAACCAGTGCGACGCCTGCCGGGGACTGGAGAACGGCAGCTTCCTGGACGTGCTGGAGCTGGACGCCGCCTCCAACAACGGCGTGGACCAGGTGCGGGCCCTGCGGGACGAGGCCATCTACTCCCCGGCCCACGTGAAGAAGCGGGTGTACATCATCGACGAGGTCCATATGCTCTCCACCCCGGCCTTCAACGCTCTGCTGAAAATTCTGGAGGAGCCGCCGGAGCACCTGATGTTCATTCTGGCCACCACAGAGCTCCACAAGGTGCCCGCCACCATCCTCTCCCGGTGCCAGCGGTTCTCCTTCAAGCGCATCACCCCGGCGGACGTGGCCCGGCGGCTGGAATTCGTGGCGGGGCAGGAGGGCATCAGCCTGACGGCGGACGGCGCGGAGATTCTGAGCCGCCTGGCGGACGGAGCTCTGCGGGACGGCCTGAGCCTTCTGGACCAGTGCGCCGCCGTGGGAGGGACCATCGACAGCGACGCGGTGCTGGAGGCGCTGGGCCTGGCGGGGAACCTCCGCACGGCCCAGCTGATGGAGCGGATTCTGGCCCGGGACGCCAAGGCGGCCCTGCTGCTTTTGAACCAGCTCTACGGCGACGGCAAGGACGTGGGCGCGGTGCTGGGGGAGCTCTCCGTCCTGACCCGGGACCTGCTGCTGCGGAAGACCGCCCCGGAGGGCGGCGGCGTGCTGCTGTCCGGCGGGTATGACACGGCCGCCCTGGACAATCTGGGCAGGGACGTGCCCGCCGGCCGCTTTCTCTATCTGGCGTCCACGCTGCAAAAGGCGGCGGCGGACCTCTACTACAGCGCCAACCGGCGCACCGACGCGGAGCTGTGCCTCCTGCGCCTTTGCGACGAGTCTCTCTCCGGCGACCTGACGGCCCTGGACGCCCGCATCCGGCGTCTGGAGGAGGCCGCGGCCCGGGGGGAGGTGCTCCGCTCCGGCCTGGAGCGGAGCGCCGCTCCGGAGAGGCGGCAGTCTGTTCCGGAGGAAAAACAGCCGCCGGCCGGGCCCGCGCCGGAGGACCGTCCCCCCTGGGACGAGGCCGCGCCCCCGGAGGAGCCGCCCCTGCCGGAGGAACCCGGCGCGCGGGTGTTCGACGTGCCCGAGGAGCCGGAGCCGCCCCGGGCGGCGGAGACCCCGCCGGTTTCCCGGTCCTCTGTGCCCCCGGAGGAGCCTGCCATTTCCGCCCCTGTCTCCGCCCCGGCGGTGGACGGGAGCTGGTGGCGGGCCCTGGCGGAGAGCTGCAAAGGCCGCCTGCCCCCCATGTACCGGGCGTTTCTGGACATGTGCGGCGGCGCGCTGGAGGGGGACCAGGTGACGGTCTACGCCCCGGACGACATCACCCTGGGCCGCCTTGACAACGACCGGGTGCGGGGCGCGTTGGCCGAGGAGGCGGAGAGGGCCGCCGGCAGGGCGGTGCGTCTGCTCTTCCGGGTGGGGGAGCCCCCCAAGGCGTCGCCCCAGGAGAATTTGAAGAACCTGCTGAAATTCGGCAGTCAGTTCGATAACATCACCATTAAATAAAAGGAGAATTGCTATGGGATACAGCGCGCGCCGCGGTTTTACCAACGGCGGGATGAAAGTCACCGGCGCCCAGCGCCAGGCGGAGGTACAGCAGAAGATCGCCCAGATGCAGGAGGCCATGACGGCCGCCCAGGAGGCGGTGGAGGCCCAGACCTTCTCCGCCAGCGTGGGCGGCGGCGTGGTGGAGGCCAGGGTCAGCGGCAAAAAAGAGGTGCTGTCCGTGGCCATCAAGCCCGAGGCCGTGGACCCGGAGGACGTGGAGATGCTCCAGGACCTGGTGGTCTCCGCCGTCAACGAGGCCCTGCGCCAGGCCGACGAGGCCATGGAGGCCGGCATGAGCGGCGTCACCGGCGGGCTGGGCCTGGGCGGCTTTGGACTTTGACACAGACAGACAGGCGGGGAGCGGGGCCGGAGGGCACGCTCCCCCCTTTGTCTCACGGAAAGAGGAGTGCGATGATGAGGAACAAATTCCGCCTTTTGGCGGCGCTGCTGGTCTGCGCCCTGGTTCTGACGGGCTGCGGGCCCCGGACCACGGAGCCGGAGCCCTACCCGGAGCCCGCCGGCTCAGAGACGGCGAAAACCGTGGCCTACGTGCCCCTGGACGACCGGCCGGACAACGTGGAGCGGGTGGTGTACCTGGCGGAGTCCCTGGGGTACACCCTGGCCATGCCGGACCGGGACCTGTACCGGACCGCCCTGGACGGCCAGCCCCTGAACGAAAACGGGACCCAGCACGGGGACATGGGACGGCTGTACCAATGGGTGCTGGAGCAGGAGGAAGCCGGGTGTGACCGCTATGTCCTCTCTTTGGACCAGCTCCTCTCCGGGGGGCTGGTGGCCTCCCGCACACGGATGGGATACGGCTTCGACTCTCCCTCCGGCGGCGTTATGCTGACCACGCAGCTGCTGGAAGGACTTCTGGAAACCCTTTCCGCCGACCCGGGCAACCGCGTCTGGCTGCTGGACACCGTCATGCGCCTGGCCCCCACCGTGGGCTACGAGGGGGGGACGCTGGAGCAGTACAACCTGATTCGGGCCTTCGGCGCGCTGCCCCGGCCCACGCTGGAGGGCGGGGCGCTGACCGTGGAAAACATTGTCCAAAACTACTGGGAGACGGAGCCGGACTGGCAGACCTTCTACGAGGAGGCCGAGCAATCCTCCGGAACCGATCCGGAGTCTTATTACCACGAGGTCTTCGAGCCTCTGGAAGACAATCTCTACGCCCGGGGGAGGAAGCTCCGGCTCTCCGATGAGGTCCAGCGCATTCTCGCCGGGCCGGGGTATGAGAATTTCCACCTTTTGATCGGCATCGACGACTCCTCCCTGGAGGACTGCATCCAGAAAAACGAGATCGCCTATCTGCGGCAGGGCCTGCGGACGGACCGGGCGGGAAACCCGCTGGACTGGCTACTGGCCGGGGTGGACGACCTGGCCTTTAAGGCCGTGGCCCGGATGTACCTGGACGAGACCGGCTGGCGGGGGGATACGGCGGCGGTGCGGTATTACGGCGCTACCCAGGACCGCCCCGCCTGCGACTACGATTTCCAGCCCTTGACCACTGTGATGGAGGAGCACCTGGAGCTGTTCGGCTTGACGGAGAGCGCCAACTATCAGGCGGCGGGGCTCCAGGTCCTGGTACTGACCCAGCCGGCGGCGGAGGAATCCAAGAGCGCCTACTGCGAGGCGCTGATCCGGGACCTTCGGGAGTGCCGGGAGCAAAACCGGCCGGTCGTTCTCATCGACGCGGGCAACGGGCGCTACGGCACGGCCTTCCATGAGGCGCTGACGGAGGAGGCGGAGCTGGGCTGGCTTCTCAGCTACGCCGGGTTCCTGGACATGGCCATCGTCACCGGCACGGCGTTGAGCCACGGCGTGGCCCGGTACGCGTATCTCCAAAACGGGGAGGAGAGCGAGGCGGCGGAGCGGGCCTTCGCCCGGACCCTGGCGGACAGCGTCATCAAGGACTTCTGCTACAAGAACGTGGTGCGCAGCGACCTGCTGGACTATGTCCGGAACGGCCTGGGCGGCGACTCCAACAACTTCTGGTCCCCAAAGATCGATCTGGAGGCCGTTCAATCCCGGCTGGAGAGCGGCATGGAGAGCGCCGTGAAGGACGTGGTGAAAAATTTCCAGCGGAGCAACTTCTTCGCCCTCTCCCCGGAGGGGGAGCGGGGCTGGGGCGGCGTGGCCCTGGAGAACTACCGTTTCCCCTGGGACCGGGCCTTTGAGATCGGCATGGACATCCG
>CANRYZ010000106.1 GCA_947644365.1 uncultured Oscillibacter sp.
GAGAAAAGAGAAATGGGGGGTGCAAATGCACCAGCCATCATCATGGCTGAAATCCGCCCCGCCCGCCAGGGCGACCACCCTCTTCCTCAGTGGTGGAACAGCCGCATCCCCGTAAAGCACATGGTCATGCCATACCGGTCCGCGGTCTCAATCACATTGTCGTCCCGAATAGACCCGCCGGGCTGAACAATATACTGCACCCCGCTCCGCCGGGCCCGCTCCACATTGTCCCCGAAGGGGAAGAAGGCGTCGGACCCGCAGGTGACGCCGGTCATCCGGCCGATCCACTCCCGCTTTTCCTCCGCCGTCAGGGGCTCCGGCCGGGTCTTGAAGGTCCTCTCCCAGCTCCCCTCCGCCAGGAGCCACACGCTCTCCTCCTCCGAGAGGTAGCAGTCGATGGCGTTGTCCCGGTCCGGGCGGCGGATATTGTCGATAAACGGCAGGGCCAGCACCTTGGGGTGCTGCCGCAGCCGCCAGTTGTCGGCCTTGGTGCCCGCCAGGCGGGTACAGTGGATGCGGCTCTGCTGGCCCGCCCCCACGCCGATGGCCTGTCCGTCCTTCACATAGCACACGGAGTTGGACTGGGTGTATTTCAGGGTGATGAGGGCCACCACCATGTCGATCTTCGCCGCCTGGGGCAGGCCGCGGTTTTTTGTCACGATGTTGGCCAGGAGGCTCTCGTCGATCCTGTACTCGTTCCGCCCCTGCTGGAAGGTGACGCCGAACACGTCCTTGTACTCCACGGGGTCGGGCGCGTAGTCCGGGTCGATCTGCACCACGTTGTAATTGCCCTTTTTCTTGGTCTTCAAAATCTCCAGGGCCTCGCCGGTGTAGCCCGGGGCGATGACGCCGTCGGAGACCTCCGCCTTGAGGTAATGGGCGGTGTCGGCGTCGCACACGTCGGAGAGGGCCGCCCAGTCGCCGTAGGAGCACAGGCGGTCCGCCCCCCGGGCCCGGATGTAGGCGCAGGCGATGGGAGAGAGGTCCCGGTCCCCCTCCACGAAGTAGATTTTTCTGTCCGTCTCGCTGAGGGGCAGGCCCACGGCGGCCCCGGCGGGGGAGACGTGCTTGAAGCTGGCGGCGGCGGGGAGGCCGGTGGCCTCCTTCAGCTCCCGGGCCAGCTGCCAGGAGTTCAGGGCGTCCAGAAAGTTGATGTAGCCCGGCTTGCCGTTGAGCACGGTCACGGGCAGTTCGCCGCCATTGCGCATGAAGATGCGGGAGGGCTTCTGGTTGGGGTTGCAGCCGTATTTCAGTTCCAGTTCCGTCATGATGCAAGCTCCTTATTCCTGATATTTGGGGTCTGTCCACATAAGCCCAAACGCACGTCTTTTCGGCAAATTTTCCCGCCTGCTGCGTTAAAAATTTTTGACGTACGTCAGTACGCCTGCAAATTTTTGCCTTGCATCCGGCGAAAATTTGCTCGAAAATCCGCACATTTGGTTTATGTGAACAGACCCTAGTAGGGGGATTCCGGGCTGCCGCCGTCCGAATCTCCCGCCAGTCCCCGGCAGACCATCTCCGCCGCCTGGGGCAGGAGGATCCACTCCGCCTGCTCCATCACCCGGCGCTGGAGGACCTCCGGCGTGTCGTCCGGGAGAATCTCCACGGCCTTCTGCAGCAGAATGCGCCCGCCGTCGGGGACCTCGTTCACCAGGTGCACCGTGGCCCCGGTGACCTTCACCCCCCGCTCCAGCGCCGCCTCGTGGACCTTGAGGCCGTACATGCCCCTGCCGCAGAAGGAGGGGATCAGGGAGGGGTGGACGTTGATAATGCGGTCCGGCCAGCGGGAGACGAAGTCCTCCGACAGGATGCACAGAAATCCCGCCAGAACCACCACGTCCACCCGGTATGCCGCCAGTTTGATGTTCAGCGCCGTCTCAAAGGCGGACTGGCTCATGGCCTTCCGGGCCACCACAGTGGCGGCCACCCCGTGGTTCCGGGCCCGCTCCAGGGCGTAGGCGCCCTCGTTGCTGGCGCACACCAGCACGATCTCCCCGTGGGGGATCCTTCCCGCCTCCTGGGCGTTCAGCAGGGCCTCCAGATTGGTTCCGCCGCCGGAGACCAGCACGGCGATCCTCTTCCTGCTCATACGCTGTCAAAGGCCACGCCGCCGGACTTGGTGACAACGCCGACGCGGGCCGCGTCCGCCTCTCCCGCCGCCGCCAGCAGCTCCAGGGCTCTTTCCGCCTGGTCCATGGGCACCGCCAGCACCATGCCCAGGCCCATGTTGAAGGTGTTGTACATGTCGCGGTCCGAGATGTCCCCCCGCCTTTGGATCAGGTCGAAGATGGGCTGTTTGGGTATGGCGCCGGGGGCGATCCGCGCGCCGAGACCCTCCGGCAGCATCCGGGGGATGTTCTCGAAGAACCCGCCGCCGGTGATGTGGCTGGCCCCCCGGAGGTCCACGCCGCCGTCAATCAGGGCCCGGACGGCCCTGACGTAGATTTTCGTGGGGGCCAGCAGCACCTCCCCCAGGCTCTTCCCCTCCAGCTCGTCCATGGGGGCGGTGAGATCGGCGTTTTCAATGTCGAAGACCTTCCGCACCAGGGAGAAGCCGTTGGAGTGGACGCCGGAGGAGGTCAGGCCGAGAAGGGCGTCCCCCTCGCCGACCCTGGACCCGTCGATGATCTTCTCCCGGTCCACCGCGCCCACGGCGAAGCCCGCGATGTCGTAGTCGTCCGGGGCCATGACGCCGGGGTGCTCGGCGGTCTCGCCGCCGATGAGGGCGCAGCCGGACTGGACGCAGCCCTCCGCCACGCCGGAGACGATGTCCGCCACCTTCTCCGGCACGTTTTTGCCGATGGCGATGTAGTCCAGGAAGAACAGGGGCTTTGCCCCGCAGCAGATAATGTCGTTGACGCACATGGCCACGCAGTCCACGCCGATGGTGCCGTGCCTGTCCAGCAGCTGGGCCACGCGCAGCTTAGTGCCCACGCCGTCGGTGCCGGAGACCAGCACGGGTTCCTTCATGCCGGCCAGGTCCGGGGCGAAGAGGCCGCCGAAGCCCCCGATGCCGGAGACCACGCCGGGGACCATGGTCCGGGCCACGTGGGCCTTCATCAGCTGCACGCCCCTGTACCCGGCCTCGATGTCCACGCCGGCGGCGGCGTAGGAGGCGGAATGGGAGTTGTTCATAAAAAACCTCCGTAAATGGTGTTGTAGGGGACAGCCCCTTGGCCGCCCCATTTAACGGGAGATGAGCATTTCCGGGGGATTACTCCCTCCCCGTCCAGCAGTAGGTGCAGATTTTCTCCCGGTCGATGCCGATGGCCTCCAGCAGCCCCTCCAGGGACTGGTAGCCCAGGGAGTCGAAGCCCAGCTTCTCGCAGATGCGCTTGAGCAGGCACTGGCCCCGGCAGGTGGAGGCGTCGGCGTACTCGTCCAGGTGCTCCTGGCCCTCGTCGCCCTCCAGCTCCTGGACGATGCGCCGGGCCAGCAGGTCCATGTCCGAGTTGCCCCGGGAGAAGTTGAGGTATTTGCAGCTGTACATGATGGGGGGGCAGGCCGAGCGCATGTGGACCTCCCTGGCCCCGGACTCGTAGAGAAATTCCACGGTCTCCCGCAGCTGGGTGCCCCGAACGATGGAGTCGTCCACGAATAGGAGCCGCTTGCCCTGGATCAGCTCCGGCACGGGGATCTGCTTCATCTTGGCCACCTGGTTGCGCACGTCCTGGTTGACGGGCATGAAGGACCGGGGCCAGGTGGGGGTGTACTTCACGAAGGGCCGGGCGAACTCCATGCGGCTCTCGTTGGCGTAGCCGATGGCGTGGGGCACGCCGGAGTCCGGCACGCCGGCCACGTAGTCCACCGCCGGCAGCGTGCCCCGGCGGCGCTCCTCCCGGGCCATGACGGCGCCGTTGCGGCAGCGCATGACCTCCACGTTGACCCCCTCGTAGTTGCTGTTGGGGTAGCCGTAGTAGGTCCAGAGGAAGGCGCAGATCTTCATCTGCTCCCCCGGGGGGGAGAGGGTCTCGTAGCCGCCGGCCCGGATGCGGACGATCTCCCGGGGGCCCAGCTCGTAGTCCACCTCGTAGCCGATCTTCCGGCAGGCGAAGGACTCGAAGGAGACGCAGTGCCCCTGGTGGTTTTTGCCGATGAGCACCGGCAGGCGGCCCATGCGGTCCCGGGCGGCGATGATCTCCCCCCCGTCCGTGAGGATCAGCAGCGTCAGGGAGCCGTCGACGATCTCCTGGGCGTGGAGGATGCCGGATACCAGGTCGTCCTTCTGGTTGATGAGGGCGGCGGCCAGCTCCGTGGAGTTGACCTTGCCGGAGCTCTGGGCCATGAACTGGTGCCCGTGGTCGGAAAAGTAGCGCTCCACCAGGGCCTCGGCGTTGTTGATGATGCCCACGGTGGTGATGGCGTACAGCCCCAGGTGGGACCGCACCAGCAGGGGCTGGGGGTCCGTGTCGCTGATGCAGCCGATGCCGGCGCACCCGCGGAAGTCCGCCAGGTCCTTTTCAAACTTGGTGCGGAAGGGGGTGTTCTCTATGGAGTGGATCTGCCGCTGGAAGCCCTCCTCCCGGTCGTAGAGGATCATGCCGCCCCGGCGGGTGCCCAGGTGGGAGTGATAGTCCACGCCGAAGAAGATGTCCAGCGTTACGTCCCGCTCCGATACGGCGCCGAAAAAGCCGCCCATCAGAGGGCCTCCGTCATGCGGCGCATGACCTCGGCGTAGGCGTCCTCCACGCCGCCCAGGTCCCGGCGGAAGCGGTCCTTGTCCAGCTT
>CANRYZ010000107.1 GCA_947644365.1 uncultured Oscillibacter sp.
TCCCTCTCCGGCTGCGGGGCCGGGGCCGCGGGAGCCGCCGCCTGATCGTCCGCCGGGGCCTCCGGTGCCGGCTGGCTCTGGCCGCCGCAGGCGCACAGGACGCACAGCAGCACCGCCGCTGCCGCAATTGATAAAACTCTTCTCATACTGCTCTCTCCTCCGTGTCAGGCTGCCGTGGGCGGACGCCGGTACAGCCACCTGTTGTCATAATCATAAAACTTATACAGGTTGATGTCAAAACGTTTTTTTCTGCGGTAGGCCATCTCCAGCTCCGCGTCGAAGATATAGGTCTTGCCGTCCATCTCGATCTCCACCCAGGAGTGGGGGGCCCGGTTGGAGCCCACGGTGCCGCTGTAGATGACGGAGTCGTAGCCGATCCAGCGGGTGAGGTACCAGAGCACCGAGGCGTAGGAGTAGCAGTTGCCGTAGCCGGTGTTCAGGATGTTCAGGGCGTCCTGCTGCATGAAGCCCGTGGCGCCGAAGGCGTAGGCCGGGCGGCGCAGGTAGGTGAAGGAGTCCCTGGTGTAGAGGTACAGGGCCCGGAGCTTCTCCTCCTGCGTCATGGAGCTGTCGGTGCGGGACACCACGATGGTGTGGAGCTTGGCGTCCAGCTCCGCGCTGCCGGAGGTGAAATGCCCGGCGGCGTCAAAGGGGAAATTTCCCCGGCTCTCGCCCCGGAGGATGTCCCCGCGCTGGCTGTCGTAGCAGTAGAGCCAGCCGTCCACCAGGTGGAAGCCGTCGGCGGGGACCTTCTCCCGGGGGGTGTGGCCGGTCCAGCGGCCCCCCTCGTGCCCGTGGGCCACAGAGGCCTCCATCACGTCGTAGTAGAACCAGTGGCTGGGGGACACGTCCACATAGAACGCCGGGTGGACGGAGTCGATATACTCCCGGTCCGCCTCCCGGCCCAGGGCCCGGTTCAGGAGCACCGCCGCCTCGGCCCGGGTGACGTGCTCATCGGGGCGGAAGGTGCCGTCCTCCTTCCCCCGGGCCCAGCCCGCCGCCCGGGCGGAGCGGATGTAGGGCGCGTCCGGGGAATCCTCCGGCACGTCGGCGAAGAGCTCCGCGTCCTCCCGCAGGGGGAAGAAGCTGGCCACGTAGCGCACGAACTCCCCCCGGGTCACCAGCTCCTCCGGCAAAAACTCCGTCTCGCCGGGGCGGACGACCCCCAGGGCGCCCAGGGTCTCCGCCGCCCGGGCGTACCAGGCGTCCGGGGCCACGTCCGTGTAGGACGCGCCCGCCGGCGTCTCCTCCGGCAGCAGCCGCAGAAGCATCTGGGCCGCCTGGGCCCGGGTGATCTCCCGCCAGGGGCGGAAGGCGGGCAGCTCTCCCCCGTCGCCGTAGGCGAAGGGGACGTGGCGCTCCGTCTCCAGCGCCACCCCCACCGGGGGCGCGGCGGCCTCCGGCGCCTGCTCCTCCGCCGGGACCACGGCGGCCAGGGGAACGGGGGCGTCCTCCGCCCGCCGTCCGCCGCCCTGCCGGACGGCATGGGCCAGCACGCCGCCGCAGAGCAGCAGCGCCGCCAGCGCCATGAGAATTCCTCTTTTTTTCATCGCCATCTCTTCCTCTCTCGTAGTATCCTGTATTCCGCGGGGCCCGCTCCGGAGAGCGCCCGCCGCCTTACCACACCAGGGGCAGGCGGACCGCCTGTCCGCCGCGGTAAAATACCGCGTTCTCCGGCTCCGCCTCCTCCGGCAGGTACAGGCCGAAGCCGCCGTCCTCCAGCAAAAAGGCCTCATAGCAGCCGCCGTCCGCCGTGTTCACCAGCACCGGGGAGCGGTCGTCCGGCGGCGCGGGCAACGTCCCGGAGAGCAGCGCGAACCCCGGCAGGTCCTCCGCCGCCTCCCGGGCCAGGGGGACGTACCCCTCTCCCCGGGCGCTCTCCACCGCCTGCCGCCGGGGAGCGGGCATCACCGGGACGTTCCGGACCAGATACCGCAGGTTCCGCTCCACCAGCTCCACCGCCACACAGTCCGCCTCCCGCTCCGCCGCCAGGTCCAGCCGGAGGGGCATGGAGCGGGAGAACAGGGCGCTTTCAAAGCTGTCCGCCAGGTAGGGGTAGAGCAGGTTCCCAAAGGAGTCCCGGAACATCACCAGAGACCCCTCCCCGCCGCCGCGGGTCATGATGGTCAGATTCTCCGCCGAGCGGATGGGGGCCTCGTAGTCAAAGTCCAGACCGCCGCCGTAGGCCTGGTCCGTATCCAGCGCCTCCCCGGCGGGATAGAGCATCTCGTAGAGGTCGCCCCGGTAGTCCGCCGGGACAAAGGGGCCGCCGGAGTATCCGCTCTCCCGGCCCAGGGCCCGGTTCAGGGCGTCGGCGGCCAGGGCCGCGCCCCGGCTGTTCCAGTGGGAGTCCGTCCGGAAGTACAGCGTCTCCCCCTGCTCCCGGAAGAGGGCGAAGAGGTCCAGATACGCCGTCCCGTCCTCCGCCAGCAGCGCCGCCAGCCGCTCCGCGTCGTGGGGCGCGGAGGAGGCCGTGATCCCGGGCATGTGCTCCGGATAGAGGGAGCTCTTGTTGGGGGCCACGGTGAAGAGAAACTCCGCCCCCTGGCTCCGGCAATACTCCTGGACCAGCGCCAGATTCCGGGCGGCGGAGAAGAGCTCCCGCTCCGTCATGGGCGCCGTTCCGGCGTAGTCCGGCAGGGTGTCGGCGAAGTAGAGCCAGCCGTCCCGGCCCAGCACCACGCTCTCCGCGATGGAGGTGCCCAGATACCTGGCGTTCAGCTCCGACCAGGCGGTGATCATCTCCCGGCGGAAGCCGTGGTTGTCCTCGGCGTAGCGCTGGAGCTGGGCGGGGTAATCGGCATTCAGCCCGCCCTGGCGGCCGCGGACCGAGGGCAGGGGCGCCAGATTCTCCCGGCCGCCGGCGGCCGTGCCGCCCCGCAGGAACAGCCCCTCCCAGGGGATCAGGCAGATGAGCAGGATCAGCGCCGTGAAGAGGGCGCACGCAGCTTTCTTTCCCATGACGCCACCTCAAAACTGGAAGTAGATAAAGGGCCGGAAACCGCCCCCCGCCATGGCCAGCAGGCACAGGAGGAACAGTCCCGCCGCCGCCAGGTACGACAGCGCCGCGGCCCAGGTCCTCTCCGAGAGCTTCTGCCACAGCCGGGAGCCCAAAGGCGTGCTGCACACCGCGCCCGCCGCCAGGGCGCACCAGGCCGCGGGGCTGATCCGCTCCAGGGCCAGCGTGGATGCGGCGGTGACGCCGCCGGTGAACATGGCCCGGAACACCGCGGCGGCCTCCCCCACCGTGGCGGCCCGGAACATCACAAAGCCCAGGCACACCGCCAGCAATGTGTAAAGGTACCCCAGCAGGCGCACAGGCCAGCGCCGCTGCCACCGCCGCAGGGGCAGGGCGCTCTCCACGGCGGAGAGGAGGCCGTGCCACGCGCCCCAGAGGACGAAGGTCCAGCTGGCCCCGTGCCACAGTCCGCAGAGCAGGAACACCACGGCCTTGTTGAAACACTTGCGGGCCGTGCCCCGCCGCCCGCCCCCCAAGGGGATGTACAGATAGTCCCGGAACCAGGAGGACAGGGAGATGTGCCACCGGCGCCAGAACTCGGTGATGGAGGCGGAGACGTAGGGGTACTGGAAGTTTTCCGGCGTGTGGAAGCCCAGCATCTGGCCCAGGCCGATGGCCATGTCGCTGTAGCCGGAGAAGTCGAAGTAGATCTGGATGGTGTAGGCCGCGGCCCCCAGCCAGGCCAGGCGGCAGTCCAGCCCCGCCCCCAGGGAGAAGGCGGCGTCCGCCACCGGGGCGGCCAGACCCGCCACAAGGGTCTTTTTCCCAAAGCCCACGATAAACCGCCGCAGGCCCCGGGCCGCCTGGACGGCGCCCAGGGGCGTCCGCTCCTCCAGCTGGGCGGCGAAGGCCCCGAAGCGGGAGATGGGTCCGGAGGCGGCCTGGGGGAAGAAGGCGATGTACAGCAGCACGTCAAAGAACCGCCGGGCGGCGGCGTACTCGTTGCGGTAGACGTCAATGGCGTAGGCCATGGCCTTGAAGGTGAAAAAGGAGATGCCCACCGGCAGCGGGAGATTCGTCTCCGGCAGATTCAGCCCCGTCAGGCCGTTTACGATGCCGGTGAAAAACCCCAGGTACTTGAACGCCCCCAGCATGGACAGCTCCAGCGCCAGCGCCAGGGCCAGCAGGGCCCGCTTGGCCCGCACCCGGGGGATCAGCGCCCCCGCGCCCCAGCTCAGCACGGCGGAGAGGAGCAGGCAGGGCAGGCCCCGCCACTGTCCCGCGGCGTAGAAGATCAGGCTGGCCAGCAGCAAAAAGGCATTCTTCCCCCGCCGGCCCGGCGCGAGAGCGTACAGCAAAAACAGCGGCGGAAAGAAGAAGAACAGAAACGAGGCGGTGTTGAACGCCAAATCAAACATCCTCTCTCATCTGGAATGCGGCAAACGCGGCGTCTGTTTAACCATATAAGTTTACAAAAAATTTTTACTCTTTTCAAGAGAAACCTGTTGATTTTCGTCGGAATTTGTCGAAAAAAAGGGGACGGTCCGGCGGTTTCCCGGGGTCGGGAGCGGTCTGGCCCGCCGGGCCGCCCTTTTGCGGTCCGTCCCCGGCTGTGCTATGATGAAAACCGGCCCGGAAAAAATTTTTTCAGCGGCGGGATACTTTCGCCCGCCCGGCCGTTTACTGAGGAGAAAACGGCGGAG
>CANRYZ010000108.1 GCA_947644365.1 uncultured Oscillibacter sp.
GCACTCGCAGATGCGGCAGAGCGCCCCCGCAAGGTACGCTGTCAGACGCAGCCGGTAGAGGACCGGCAATTCACATTGGCACCGGTTCAGGCCAGCCCCCGTACTTTGGGCGAAATTTGCCGCACAGGCAAATTCTCGCCCTGGCGTTCTCTTTTCTCTTTGGACCGTGCACGGCCCGTTTCTCTTTTCTCTGGCAAGACAGAGAAAAGAGAAATGGGGGGTGCAGCCCCAAAGCCCGCCGGGCCCCGGCGGGCTTGCCGTCCCGGCCCCGTGGGCCGGATTCCGCCAGGAATAAAAATCCCCCGTCCCCAGCGGGGACTACCCATTAAAATCATTCATAGCCCTCTGGCATCCATGCTCAATCACACACTCCGCCGCCAGAATGGCCCGCTCAAAGCTCTCAAAGAGCACCTTCCTCTCCGCCTGAGAGGGTACGCCAATCACCCAGTCCACCATCTCCTCCCCGCCGCCGGCAGGGGCCCCGGTACCGATCTTGATCCGGGGAAACTCCTGAGTCCCCAGGTGGGCGATGATATTCTTAATTCCGTTGTGCCCCCCGGCGGACCCGCTGGGCCGCACCCGCAGCTTTCCCACGGGCAGGGAGACGTCGTCGTAGATCACAAGCACCCGCTCCGCCGGAATCTTGTAGAACTGCGCCGCCTCCCGCACGGCCTCGCCGGAGAGGTTCATATAGGTCTGGGGCTTCATCACCAGGCACTTGCACCCGGCGAAGCTCAAGATGTTATAGGCGGACTTAAACTTGACCTTATTCAGCTTCACGCCCCTCTGCTCCGCCAGGAGCTCCACAGTGAGAAAGCCCATGTTGTGCCGGGTGTTCTGGTACTTCTGGCCGGGATTGCCCAGGCCCGCCACCAGCCAATCCACAGCGGAGGACTTGTTTCCAAACAGCATAGATCAGATTGCTCCTTTTGAACGCCCGCAAAGGCGGGAAAGTCGCCCTTCCCGCCTTGCGCAGTCATTCTCTCTATTATGATATGTTGAAAGAGGACGCCGGATTACCGGAACAGCTTGGAGATGGAGACCTCCTGGTAAATGCGCTCAATGGCCTCGGAAAACATGGGGGCCACCGTCAGGTACTTGATCTTATCGCTGAGAGCGGGGTCAATGGGGGGGATGGTGTCCAGCAGGGTCAGCTCCTTGATGGCGCTGTTGTTGATCCGGTCGATGGCCGGGCCGGACAGCACGCCGTGGGAGGCGCAGGCGTGGACGCTCTTGGCGCCGCCCACCTCCACCAGCGCCTGGGCGGCGTTGCACAGGGAGCCGGCGGTATCCACCATGTCGTCGAACAGGATGCAGTCCTTATCCTGCACGTCGCCGATGACGTTCATGACCTCGCACTGATTGGCCTTCTGGCGGCGCTTGTCCACGATGGCCAGATTCATGTGCAGGTTCTGGGCAAAGGCCCGGGCCCGGGACACGGAGCCCACGTCCGGGGAGACCACCACCATGTTCTCGCACTCGGAGCCGAATTTTTTGGCATAGTAGTCCACAAAGATGGGCTTGCCCGCCAGGTTGTCCACGGGGATGTCGAAGAAGCCCTGGATCTGGGCGGCATGGAGATCCATGGTCAGCACCCGGTCGGCCCCGGCGGCGGTGATCATGTTGGCCACCAGCTTGGCGGTGATGGGGTCCCGGGCCTTGGCCTTGCGGTCCTGCCGGGCGTAGCCGAAGTAGGGGATCACCGCCGTGATGCGCCCGGCGGAGGCCCGTTTCAGCGCGTCAATGAGGATCAGGAGCTCCATCAGGTTATTGTTCACCGGCGCGCAGGTGGACTGGACCACAAATGCGTCGCTGCCGCGGACCGTCTCGTACATGGAGGCGAAGATCTCGCCGTCGGAGAAGGTCCCCACCTCGGACTCGCCCAATTTGGTGCCCATCAGTTTGCAGATCTCGGTGGCCAGCTTCGGATTGGAGTTGCCGGAGAATACCTTGATGTCCTTGCCGTGAGAAATCATTTCCAAGCCCTCTTTTCTATAAATAAATTTCTTCCAAAAAATTCGTTCCCTGTTCCCTTACCGGTCTTTCCCATGGAGCTTCCGGCGGCGGGCCGCCCAGCCCTCGATGTTCTTCTGCCGGCTCCGGGCCACCGCCAGAGCGTCGGGCGGAACCTCCTCCGTGACCGTGCTGCCCGCGGCGGTATAGGAGCCGTCCCCCACCGTCACCGGGGCCACCAGATTGGTGTTGCACCCCAAAAAGACGTTGTCGCCGATGGTGCAGCGGTATTTCTTGAACCCGTCGTAGTTGGTGGTGACAGTGCCGCAGCCGAAGTTGACCTTCCTGCCCACGTCGCTGTCCCCCACATAGGTCAGGTGGGAGATCTTCGTGCCGTCGCCGATGGTGGAGTTCTTGATCTCCACAAAGTCGCCCACCTTGATGTCGTCCCCGATGGTGCAGCCGGGGCGGACGTAGGCGAAGGGCCCCACGTGGGTCCGGCTGCCAACGGCGCTCTCGTTGATCTGGGAGGCGTTGATCTCCGTCTCGTCTCCCACGGTGCAGTCCCGCACCAGGGCGTTGGGACCGATGACGCAGTCCCGGCCGATGACGCTTGCCCCCCGCAGGATGCTGCCGGGCAGCACGGCGGTCCCCCGGCCGATGGACACCCGGGGGTCGATATACACGGCGGAGGGGTCCAGCACCCGGACGCCGTTTTGAATATGCCGCTTCACAACGCGGTCCCGCAAAACCAGCTCCAGCTCCGCGATGGTCTCCAGACTGAACACCGGCACCCAGCCCTCCAGCAGCTCCGCCGCGTCCACCTTATTCGTCAAGCCGTTCTTCCACGCCTCCTGGAGCTCATAGCCCGGGGCGGCGTAGGCGAAGCCGGGGCCCGCCTCCTCCATGGGCAGGGCCGCCCGCAGCAGCACGGACGCCGTGTCCGGCGTGTTCAGAAAGGCCGCCAGGTCCTCCTGCCGTTCGGAGACGGTCACATCCGCCTCCGCCGGAAAACAGGCCCTGGCCTCCTCCGCGAAGCGGGGACCGCAGACAACAAAAAACCGCTGTACGCCGTCGGCCCGCAATCGATTGCCCATCCAGGTCAGGATCGGGCAGAACAACACGGGTTCCAGCATCAGCGGTTTGGAATGCGCCGGGACCAAGGCGTCCTCCTCCATGATCAGAACTGCGCGCTTAGGCTGATCCATTCGTGCTCCCCTCCTTATCGGCGATTTTCGCGGGGGCGGCAGGCAGCCACCGCCCCTTCATAACATATTGTTACTTATCATTATAGCAAAGTCCCCAGAAAAATCCAGTATTTCCGGCGAATTTATTGAATAAATTTCCCCAAATTTTTTTGTGCGTTTTCCCTTTTTTTGTCGGAGCCTACGGAATTGCGTGCATTCGGCCGAAAATTGGGGGCAAATTTTCAGCACAATGCAAAATTTTTGTCCGCTTTTTCACGGTTTGTTCTGAGAAAATCGATTTTTTTACACGAAATGGTTGAATTCAGCTTCTTAACGAGTTACAATAGATACCGTTCTTTTGAGGAGGGGGTACGGTCTATGCTCAATATCGTACTGGTAGAGCCGGAGATCCCCCAGAACTGCGGCAACATCGCCCGGACCTGCGCCGCCACCGGCAGCCGCCTCCACCTGGTCCGCCCTCTGGGGTTCGATATATCCCAGAGCGCCGTCCGGCGGAACATGAAACGCTGCGGCCTGGACTACTGGCACCTGGTAGAGGTGGCGGACTACGAAAATCTGGACGATCTGTTCCGCCGCCGTCCGGAGGCCGCCGGGGACGCTTGGCTCACCACCACCAAGGCCCCCCGGCCCTATACGGAGGCCCGCTTTACGGCGGACAGCTGGCTGTTTTTCGGCAGAGAGACGGCGGGGCTTCCCCTGGAATTCCGGGAGCGGTTCCGGGACCGCTGCATCCGCCTGCCCATGGCCGCCGAGGCCCGGAGCCTGAATCTCAGCAACACCGTGGCGGTGTGCGTCTACGAGGCGCTGCGCCAGACCGGCTTTCCCGGCCTGCTGAACACCGGCGAGATGGCCGGAACCCTGTAACCCCCGGCGCGCCGGCGCCGTGAGATATTGACTCTGGAGGGATAGCTATGAACTACAACAAAAAAACCGTACGCGACGTGGATGTATCCGGCAAAAAGGTCCTGCTGCGCTGCGACTTCAATGTTCCCATGGCCAAGGACGGCAGCGGCGTCATCACCGACGACAAGCGCATCCGCGCCGCCCTGCCCACCATCCAGTACCTGCTGGACCAGGGCG
>CANRYZ010000109.1 GCA_947644365.1 uncultured Oscillibacter sp.
TTTCTCTGGCAAGACAGAGAAAAGAGAAATGGGGGGTGCAAATGCACCAGCCATCCTCATGGCTGAATCCCGCCCCCGCCCGCCAGGGCGATGGTACAGCGGTAGGAGAAAAAATTGTCCGTTTTACCGTCATCGGTGGGGAAGGCGATCCCGGAGTCCCCGCTGACGTAGAAATTCCGCTTTTCCACCTCCCAGGTGATAACAGCGCCGTTCCCCCGGACGGTGAAGCCGTTTTCCCAGTCCGCGTCTACCAGGCCGCTGATAAGTCCCTTCCGCCCGGAGGTCCAGAAGGAAACGTCCTCCCGGGCCCAGATCAGGGCTGTGGCCGCCGTGGCGATGGTATTCACAGGGACGTCGACCCAATCATCCGTGTTCTCCACGGTGCGCTCCAGAGTGACGGCCCGGACCGCCCCATTCTCCAGGGTGTAGCGGAAGCTGTCCTCCCTGCTCCAGCCGCCGCCCACATTTATTACAACGGTCCCCGGCGGGTCCGGTTTTCGCTTCCACTGGCCTGCCTCGTCCAGAAGCCAGGAGGCGTCTCCGCCCGAGATATAGGCGGATTGCCGGTTGTAATTCTCGGCGAACTCCGCCACCGTCAGGTCCCCCCGGTTAGGGGGCAGCTGGGAATAGCTGTTGGCGGCCTCTCCGCACACCAGCACCAGGCACGCCGCCAGAACAAAGGCCCCGGCGTGCCGCAGGGGGCGGAAGGGGGCGGCCGTATAGGCGGTGCCCTCGTCCCAGGGCTGGGGCTCGTCGTTCCAGCACCGGCTGGCGGTGCGGTACATCTGAATCCAGGACCAGATGGGAATAAAGAAGCCCCTGCCGTGCCACAGCAGCAGCAGGTGCCGGGTGAAGCCCTCGGAATAGGAGAGCCTCTCCCCGTTTCCTCCGGTGATCCGCAGGCCCAGCAGCGCCTTGCCCGGGGTGGTTCCGAAGAGGAACAGCAGCAACGGCTCCAGAAACAGCCAGATGGCCTGGAAGGCAAACCGGATCGCCAGTCCGCCGGCAAGTGAGGGGTTGTTCCCCGTCAGGGCGATGACCGCTATCAGGACGAACACCAGCCCCCACTCGTCGAAAAACCTGGCCGCCAGCCGCCGGGTGAGGCCGGTGTACACGGGCAGGGCGTCCGCCTCCGGCAGGGCCGGGGCGGCGGGGGCCTTCCACCACACCGCTCCCTCCGCAGGGGGCAGGGCCGGGGCGTCCAGGGCCGAGAGGTACGTCCCCGGCTCCAGGGTCTCAAAGGTCTCCCCGGACCGGCGCAGCTCCCCGCAGACCTGCTCCACCCGCTCCAGGGTCCCCCGCTCACCGCGCAGCTCCGCCAGACGGCGGTCCAGGGCCTCCGGCAGGCTCCGGGAGCCCCTCTGGAGCTCCTTCAATTCCTCCACGGGGACCCCCAGCCGCCGCAGGAGCTTGATCTTCTCCAGAACCGCCAGGTCCTGTTCGCTGTAGTCCCGGTAGCCGTTTTTCGCCCGGGCGGGGGACAGCAGTCCCTCCGACTCGTAGTAACGGATATTCGCCCTCGGCACGCCGGAGCGGGCCTCCATCTCTTTGCTGGTCATATCACCGCCTCCTTTTGGGGCCAGTGTAAACTGTCAAGTAACTTCCATGTCAAGGGGGTAACAGAAAATTCCCGTCCAAAAAGGCGGAAAGCGCATCAAAAAGTTTCGCTCAAGCCTTTTCAAAGGCTTGCGGGGTCCCGGGGCAGAGCCCCGGGGCGCGCCCCACAGGGCGCGAAACTCCCCGTTCCATGCCGCATAAAACAAAAATCCCCAACTGAGAGCGCCTTTGCCGCCCCTCACGGGGCGGCAAACAGCGTCCCCCAATAGATGTTCTCTAGCGTTTCCGGCTGGAAAATTCCGCGGCCTCCCGGACCCAGCCCATGAGCTCGCCGTCGATCTCCTCCTCCGAGCCGATGACGATGTGGTGCGTCCAGCGGCCCGGATAGGGCTCCGAGGCGGCGTCCACCCGGAGGGAGTCCAGCCGGCGGCCAAGGCCCACGGTGACGGTGAGATAGGGGTTGGGCCGCAGCGCCGCCCGCCGGGCGGGCAGCAGGGAGGCGAAGGCAAAATTCCGCCGGTGCGCAAAGGAGATCTGGGTCTTCTGCACCCGGACGCGGGTCTCCGGAAACTCCGCCAGAATCCGCTCCTCCAGGGCCAAGTACAGGGGGAGGGACAGGGGACTGTCCCGGAAGAAGAAGGGGACGTCCGGGTTAACGGGTTGATAGGTATTCTCCATGGCGCTTGCGCTCCTTTCCTTTTTGACTCCGGCGGGGCTCCGGGCGGGACGGCCTTTTCTCAATCCTTGGCGGTAAATACCCGCCGCCCGGCGCTCCACACGGCGCGGACGGCCCCGGGCTGACGGACGTACAGGCACCGCTCCAGCCGCTCCTCCGGCGTCAGGGGATGGGGCTGGAGGAGACGGCTGTCGTCCAGCGCCAGGGCGTGGAGCTCGCTGCCCGGAGCGAAGCCGGGCCGCTCCCCGAAGAAGGCCGCTCCGGCGGAGGTTGCCAGATACCACGCCTCCGCTGCGGTCAGAAAGTCCGGCTCCCAGCCGTCCAGGACCCGGCGGGCCTTGGAGGCCCGGATGGCGGAGGACGCGGCGTTCAGCATACTCAGCGTGTCGCCGCCGGCCACGTCGGTGCCCAGGGCCACCTTCACGCCCTCGTTCAGCAGCACCCGCACCGCCGCCACGCCGGAGCACAGATTCTGGTTGGAGTCCGGACAGTGGACGGCGGTGACCCCGGCGCTCCGCATGGCCCGCCGCTCCCGCTCATCGCACCAGACACAGTGGGCCATCACCGTGCGGCTGTTCCACAATCCGTACTTGGCGTAGGTCTCCCAGTATTGGGCGCAGTCCGGATGCAGCTCCCGGACCCAGGCGCCCTCCGCCGTGTTCTCCGACAGGTGGGACTGAATGGGCAGCTCCCGCTCCGCCGCCAGCTTTCCCAGGAAGGCCATCAGCTCATCGGTGCAGGAGGGGGTGAACCGGGGCGTCACCATGGGCTTGACATGCCGGAAGTCCTGGCACGCCTCCAGCCATCTCAGCGTCTCCGCCATGGACTCCTCCGTGGTCTCCTGGAGACCCGGCGCGCCGTTGCGGTCCATATTCACCTTGCCCACATACCCGGCGACGCCGGCCCGCTCCAGCTCCTCCATCAGGATCAGCGTGGCCTCCCGGTGGAGGGAGGAGAACATGCACACCCGGGTGGTGCCGTTTGCGATCAGGTTCCCGGCCAGGCGGCGGTAGACCTCCCGGGCGTAGCCGGGGTCGGCGAACCGGGCCTCCGTGGGGAAGGCGTAGGTGTTCAGCCAGTCCATCAGGGGGAGGTCCATGCCCATGCCCATCATGGGGTACTGGGGGGCGTGGAGGTGCAGGTCCGCCGGAGCCTGGAGGATCAGCGCGTCTCCGAAGTCCTCCACCGCCGCCCCGGCGTACCGCTCCGGCAGAACGGGGAACGTCCCTGTGATTTTCCCGTCCTCCGCGATGAGATACCCGTGCTCCGTTACGTCCAGCCGCCCCAGGGCCGGGGCGGAAAGGATGGTGCCCTTTAAAATCGTCAAAGCCATGGTAACACCTCTTTCACAAATTTGGCAGAAAGAAAAGCGCCTCCCCGGCAGGGCGGGTCCCCTGCGGAAAGACACTCATAGCAGGGCCTTGGGCGGCCCCGTAGAAACTTTCGCGCCATCACAGCGAAATTATATGAGCTGTTCACTTTTCTCTGGCTGTAACCAGTATAGCATGGTTTGCGGCAAAGCGCAAGGGGGTGTTGGGGATTCCCGCCGCGGGCGGGGACGAGGGTATCGCGCCTCGGGCGCGGGACGGCGCACGGGCTTTGCCCGTGCTGGGAATGCACCCCCCATTCTCTTTTCTCTGTCTTGCCAGAGAAAAGAGAATGCGCCGTGCACGGTGGAAGAGAAAAGAGAGGCGCTTTTGGAGGTCGCGGGAGCCTCACGCTTCGATGGAAGGGCGCGCAGGAAACCTGCTGCGTGGACGCATAGACTTCCTTCTCTTCCCGCGCTTCGCGCCTAGCTGGCTCCGTGTGGGGCAGAGAGTTGGTCTACCGGCGGTAGACGGGCAGACTTGCCCAAACGTGCCCAACTAGGCGCGAAGCGCGGGAAGAGGCGCTAGGGACGATGCGTCAAAGCAGCAAAACAACCTCGGAGGAAGTCGCAAATGCGGCAGAGCGCCCCCGCAAGGTACGCTGTCAGACGCAGCCGGCAGA
>CANRYZ010000110.1 GCA_947644365.1 uncultured Oscillibacter sp.
CGGATATACTCCTCCAGCCACTCCGTGGCGTGGAGGTCCAGGTGGTTGGTGGGCTCGTCCAGCAGCAGGATGTCCGTGTCCTCCAGGATCAGGCGGCCCAGGTTCACCCGGGTCTTCTCCCCGCCGGAGAGGCTGTCGAACAGCTGGCCCCTCATCTCCGGGGAGATGGAGAGGCCGTTTGCGATCTTGTTCACCGCCACGTCGGTGTCGTAGCCGCCGAAGACCTCGAACCGCTCGCTCAGGGCCCCGTAGCGCCGCAGCAGGGCGGGATCGCTCTCCCCCGCCGCCATCCGCTCCGCCAGGGACTCCATCTCCCGGGCCAGCTTTTCAAGCCTCCCGAAGGCGGAGCGGAGCACGTCCTCCACGGTGTGCCCCGGGGGGTACACCGGGATCTGGGAGATCAGTCCCACCCGGCGGCCCTGGCCCACGGTGACGGAGCCCTCGTCGTACTCCAGCTCCCCGGTGAGGATTTTAAAGAGAGTGGTCTTGCCCGCGCCGTTCCTGCCCAGCAGGCCCACCCGTTCCCCCTGGTCAATCTGGAAGGTGAGGCCGTCCAGCACGTTGTGCCCCACCTCGAAGGACTTGACCAGGGCGTTTACCTGTATCTCAATCATACGTCTCTCTCAACCGCTCCACCAGCCAGTCGAAGCGCATGACGTGGGACGCCTTCACCAGCATGGCGGTGTCCGGTCCCAGCTGCGCCCGCACCTCCGGCAGGGCCTCCTCTTTTGTGGCGAAATGCAGCACGGACCCGCCGCTCTCCGCGGCGCCGTCTGCGATGCGGGCGGCCTTCTCTCCCACGGCGGCGATGAAGTCCACCCCCAGCATGGCCGCCAGGGCCCCCATGTTGTAGTGGGCCTGGTCCGTCAGGTCCCCCAGCTCTCCCATGTCCCCCAGCACCGCCGCCTTGCGGCCGCACTCGGTCTTGGCCAGCACCTCCAGCGCCGCCGCCACGGACTGGGGATTGGCGTTGTAGCAGTCGTCCAGGATCAGCCGCCTGTCCGGCAGGCGGAGGACCCGCATCCGGGACCCGGCGGGCTCGTAGGCCCCCACGCCCCGGACGATCTCCTCCCGGCTCAGGCCCAGCTCCTCGGCCACCGCCACCGCCATGGAGGCGGAGTAGGCCATGTGCTCCCCCGGGGCGGGGATGGACAGGCGGTACACGTCCCGCGCCGTGGCGACGGTGCAGGTGATGCCCTCCACGCCGTGGTCGCTGAGCTCCGTGATCCGGGCCTGACAGTGCTCCGACTGGCCGCAGCGCACGGTGCGGAAGGGGGCGTTCACCGTGTCCAGCAGGGCGTCGTCCCCGTTGAGGACCAGCAGCCCCCCGGGCTTCAGGTTCTCCAGAATTTCGCACTTGGCCCGGAGGATGCCCTCCCGGCTGCCCAGAAACTCCACGTGGGCGTCCCCGATGTTGGAGATCACGGCGATGTCCGGCCGCACCATCTCCCCCAGGTAGCGGATCTCCCCGAAGTGGTTCATGCCCGTCTCGATCACCGCCGCCTGGTGCTCCGGGGCCAGGCCCAGGAGGGTCAGGGGGGCGCCGATGTCGTTGTTGAAGTTCCCCGGCGTCTTGTACACCCGCAGCCGGGCGCCCAGCACCGCGGAGATCATCTCCTTGGTGGTGGTCTTCCCCACGCTGCCGGTGATCTGGACGAAGGGGATGGAAAACCGGTCCCGGTACGCGGAGGCCAGGGCCCGCAGGGCCAGACGGGTGTCCGGCACCTGAATGTAGAACCTGTCGCTCCGGAGCGTCTCCGGCAGGCGGGCGCACAGGCACCCCGCCGCGCCGCCCTCCAGGGCCTTGTCGATAAAATCGTGTCCGTCAAACCGCTCCCCCACCCAGGGGACGAACAGGCAGCCGCTCTCCAGCTTCCGGCTGTCCGTGGACACCGCGGAGACGGCGGGAACGTCCGCCCGGGGATTTTTCCACACGCCTCCCGCGGCGGCGGCGATCTCCTGCACGGTCATGGGCTGCATAGGCTCAACCTCTCCTCTTCAAGTGGTGGGACCGCTGTACGATCTCCTGGCACAGCGCGGGGTAGTCCATCCCCGCGGCCGCGGCGGCCTTGGGGATCAGGCTGCCGGGGGTCATGCCCGGCAGGGAGTTCACCTCCAGGCACCAGGCCCGGCCCTCCCGGTCCAGGATGAAGTCCGCCCGGGAGTAGACCTCCAGCCCCAGGGCCCTATGTATCCGCAGCGCCAGGTCCCGCACCAGCTCCGCCTGCGCCTCCGTCACCGGGGCGGGGCACAGCTCCCGGGCTCCCCCGGCCTGGTACTTGGCGGCGTAGTCAAAGTCCCTCTCCGCCGGCAGAATCTCGATGGGGGGCAGGGCCCGGTCCCCCAGCACGGCCACGGTGAGCTCCCGGCCGGAGATCCGCTCCTCCCACATCACCCGTCCGCCGAAGCGGCGCACCTCCGTCAGCGCCCTGCGCAGCGCCTGCCGGTCCTCCGGCAGGAACACCCCCAGGGAGGACCCCCCGGTGGTGGCCTTGATGACGCAGGGCATGGGCAGCTCTGCCGCCAGGCGCTCCGTCTTCTCCACGGTGTAATCCAGCAGCCGCCAGGCCGGCGTGGGAACGCCCGCGGCCTCCATAACGCCTTTGGCCACGGCCTTGTCCATGGCCATGCCGGAGCTCAGATACCCGCTGCCGGTGTAGGGCACGCCCAGAAGGTCCAGCATGGCCTGCACCCGGCCGTCCTCGCCGTCCTGGCCGTGGAGGCCGATAAACACCATATCCGCCAGAGCGCACAGCTCCAGCACATGGGGCCCGATCCGGCTGGGGCCCTGGTCCCGCCGGCTCCGGCGCACCGCCTCCAGGTCCGGGGCCCGGGTCTCGATGGCCGCGTCGGGGCACAGCCCGTCCTCCGCGTCGAACAGCGCCTCCAGGTCCTCCGGGGCGTTCTCCACGCCCAGGAACAGATCCACCAGCACCGCCCTGTGGCCCTTCTCCCGCAGGGCGCGGCACACGCCGCAGCCCGTCACCAGGGAGACGGCCCGCTCCGGGGAGAGGCCCCCCGCCAGCACAACGATTTTCACCGCCACTCATCCTTTCAGCGCGGAGCAGACGGCTCCGCACATAACGATACTATTATAATCTTTCACAGTTTAACACAAACCGCTCCGGAATACAACCACTAAAAATGCCCGGCGGTCCCGTGGGGCGTTACAAGTCTTTTGAAAAAAGAGGGCGGGAAACTGTCAGTTTTGTCTATTGCGGGGCGGCGGGAAATCCGGTACAATAGGTACGACCTTTACGGAGGGTATTACCTATTTTCAATCTTACATTGAGGTGAGCGGAATGAGCACCCAGCCGACCCAGAACAGAACCATCCGCACCCAGCTGCTGTCCGACATGCGGGAGGGAATCTACGCCGCCTGTGAGCGGCTACCCCGGGAGAGCGTCCTGGCGGAGACCCTGGGCATCAGCCGCACCCAGCTGCGGGACATTTTGGCCTCCCTGGAGCGGGAGGGCTACATCACCCGCCGCCACGGCGTGGGCACCATCATCAACCGCCATGTGCTGAACGTCCACACCCGCATGGACATTGAGGTGGAGTTCCTGGACATGATCCGCCGCAACGGCCACCGGCCGGCCATCGCCTACGTCCGGGTGTCCGAGGACACGGCGGACGCCAAAACCGCCGCCCAGCTTTGCATCGAGGAGGGGGCCCCCGTGCTCCGGGCGGCCCGGCTGTGCACCGCCGACGGCGTGCCCGCCATCTACTGCGAGGACGTGGTGGACAAGTCCCTGGTGAAAGCGCCCTACACGGAGGAGGACCTCCGGCAGCCCTTCTTCCACTTCCTCCACGAGTTCTGCGGCGCGTACCCCTACCTGGACCTGGCGGACATCCGGGCCGTGGCGGCGGACAAGGCCCTGGCGGAGATCTTCCAGATCCCCGTGGGGACGCCTCTTCTGAACATGGACGAGGTGGACTACGACATCGACGGCAGGGCGGTGTTCTGCTCCATGGAGTATTTCGTGGACGGCTACTTCCGCCACGCCGTCATGCGGAAAAAACTGTAAGCGTTTCCCCGCGGGGGCGGACCGCCCGGCCCCGCCCCGGCCGCCGGCGCTTCCGGCACAGCTGCGGGGCCCGGACCCCCGGCCGGGCCCTATCATTTAAATGGAGGGTTTATCTATGCAGAAGGA
>CANRYZ010000111.1 GCA_947644365.1 uncultured Oscillibacter sp.
GGGACAGCGCGTCCACAATGGTGGTGATGAAGGGCGAGGCCATCACCGCCGGGTCAAAGCCCACCTTTTTGGCCAGCAGGGGCAGGGAACACCCCACCAGCTTGGCGCACACCACCGTGCAGACCAGCGTGAGGCACACCACCAGGGCCACCTGGGGCGTCACGGTGGGGTTGCGCAGCAGCCAGCGGTCAATGAGGAGCATCTTCACGAAGTTGGCCGCCGCCAGGCAGATCCCGCAGCACAGGGCCACCCGCAGCTCCTTCCACACCACCTGAAAGAGGTCGGAGAACCGCACCTCCCCCAGGGACAGAGAGCGGATCACGGCGGTGGAGGCCTGAGTGCCGCTGTTGCCGCCGGTGCCGGAGAGCATGGGGATGAAGGACGTGAGAATGGCGCAGGCCATGAGGGAGGTCTCGAAGTGGGTCAGAATGATGCCGGTGAAGGTGGCGGAGAGCATCAGCATCAGCAGCCAGGGAGTGCGGGCCTTCCAGGTCTCAAATACGCCGGTTTTCAGGTAGGGCTTGTCGCCGGGGAGGATGGCCGCCATCTTCTCGATGTCCTCCGTGACCTCCTCCTGCAAAACGTCCATGGCGTCGTCCACGGTGACGATGCCCACCAGGCGGTTTTCCGTGTCCACCACCGGCAGGGCCAGGAAGTCGTACTTGCTCAGGGCACGGGCGGTGGTCTCCTGGTCGTCCAGGGTCTGCACGGCGATGAAATTCCGCTCCATGATGTCGCCGATGACGTCGTCCTCCTCCGCCAGCAGCAGCGTGCGGATGGTCAAAAGGCCGATGAGGCGCCGCTGGTCGTCGATGACGTAGGAGACGTTGATGGTCTCCTTGTCCGGGCCGGTGCGGCGGATGCGCTTGAGCGCGTCCTCCACCGTCATGGTCTCCTTCAGGTCCACGAACTCCGTGGTCATGATGCTGCCGGTGGAGTCCTCCGGGTATTTCAGGATCTCGTTGATGCTCTTGCGGGTCTCCGGATCGGCGTGCTGGAGAATGCGCTTCACCACTCCCGCCGGCATCTCCTCCACAATGTCCACCGTGTCGTCCAAATACAGCTCGTCCAGCACCTCTTTCAGCTCCGTGTTGGAAAAGCCCCGGATGAGGATCTCCTGTTCGTCGCTGTCCAGCTCCACGAATACCTCCGCCGCCAGCTCCTTGGGCAGCAGGCGGAACACCAGGATGGGCGTCCGGGCGTCCAGCTCGTCGCACAGCAGCGCGATGTCCGCCGCCTCCATGGGCAGCAGGAGGTCCCGCAGCTCCGCATATCGCTTCCGGGACACCAGATCTTCCACTTGCTCCGCCAGCTCTTCCCATTTGTTCTCAGATTCAAACACGCCGCGTTACCTCCTTTCCAAATCTGCTGTTTTGCCCCGGGAGATGGGGCCTTTGCTGAAACCGGGGGGATGCCGGGTTTCAAAGAGGCTCCGGAGGGCAATAAAAATATCCCCAATCGCGCCGCCCGGTACGACTGGAGAAACTCCTCTGCCGGGGAACCGCCTCTGCGGGCAGTCTCCCCCAACCGTTCAAGCTTTAGCCTCACAAGGCGATGAAATCGCGTTAGATGATACCTTCGTGTTCGATATCGCCTGTTCAAACCCTCTCATGATGTCTCCATCACTCCGCGGCAGCGACCCGTATCCTTGTGGTAGCCTTACCTACCGGACAGTATGCACTTTTCAACACTTCTATAATATGCTTCATTTTGCCGCTTGTCAACCCGGGAGGCGGGCGTTCTGGGAGGAACGGCGAAGAAAATTTTATAGGGGGAAACCGCTTGTGAGGACTCCTGTTTCATGGTATAATAAACCGTTGCGGAGATTCGGCCGCGGAAAAACGGAAAGGGGGCTGGCCAATGGGCATTCACGACGGGCACCGGGAGAAGATGCGGGCGCGCTTTCTCACCGCGGGGCTGGACGCCTTCGCCGACCACGAGGCCCTGGAGCTTTTGCTGTACTACGCCATTCGCCGGCGGGACACCAACCCTATCGCCCACGCGCTGATGGAGCGCTACGGCTCCCTGTCCGCCGTGCTGGAGGCCCCTGTGGAGGACCTGCGGAAGGTGGAGGGCATTGGGGAGCACGCGGCGATCCTGCTGAGCCTGATCTCCAAGATCAACCATAAGGCGCGGCTGGCGGACGCCCGGGAGACGATGCTGAAGTCCACGGAGGGGGTCGGGACCTATCTTCTCGAGCTCTTTGCCGGACTGAGCCAGGAGGTGCTCTACCAGCTGTGCCTGGACCAGAAGGGAAAGCTGCTGGCCTGCAAGCGCCTCAGCGAGGGCAGCGCCAACACCACGGACCTGAATATCCGCCTGCTGATGAAAAACGCCATTTTGACCTCTGCCAGCGGAGTGATTCTGTCCCACAACCACCCCAGCGGCATCGCCCTGCCCTCCCAGGATGATTTTAACACCACGGAGCAGGCCAGGGTGGCCCTGAATACCATCGGCGTGACCCTGCTGGACCATATCATTGTGGCGGACGGGGACTATGTCTCCATGGCGGACTCCGGCTTTTTGGCGGAGTTCTGAGGGGCTGTTGGCCGGGGCGGCGGAAATATATCGAACATATGTTGCAAGTGCTCCGGCGCTGTGGTATAATGAAAGCCGCGTTTGGGGCGGCGGACTCCGGACCCGCGGCTGGCCGCCGGAGCCCAATTTGAGAGACAGTGGAGACAGGAAGCTATGCCGAAATTTCAAGTTGTTTCTGAGTATCAGCCCTCCGGGGACCAGGGGCCGGCCATCGCCGCCCTGGCGGAGGGCATTGAGAACGGACTGAAGGAGCAGGTTCTGCTGGGCGTCACCGGGTCCGGCAAGACCTTTACCATGGCCAAGGTCATTGAGGCCGTCCAGCGGCCCACGCTGGTGCTGGCCCACAACAAGACCCTGGCGGCCCAGCTGTGCGCCGAGTTCAAGGAGTTTTTCCCCAACAACGCCGTGGAGTATTTTGTCTCCTATTACGACTACTACCAGCCGGAGGCGTATATCCCCCACACGGACACCTATATCGCCAAGGACGCCTCCACCAACGACGAGATCGACCGGCTGCGCCTCTCCGCCACCTGCGCTCTGCTGGAGCGGCGGGACGTGATCGTGGTGGCCTCCGTCTCCTGCATCTACGGCCTGGGGGAGCCGGACGATTTCGCGAAGCTGGTGATCTCCCTGCGCACCGGGGCGGAGTGGGACCGGAACGAGCTGCTGCGCCGCCTGGTGGAGAACCGCTATGAGCGCAACGACGTGGCCTTTGAGCGGAATATGTTCCGGGTCCGGGGAGATACCGTTGAGATCTATCCGGCGTATTATAAGGACCACGCCATTCGGGTGGAGTTCTTCGGGGACGAGATCGACCGGATCAGCGACTTCTCCCCCGTCACCGGCGCCGTGAACCGCATTCTGAACCACATCGCCGTCTATCCCGCCAGCCACTATGTCACCACCAAGGACAAGATGGACCGGGCCATCGGGGAGATCCGGCGGGAGCTGGAGGAGCAGGTGCGGGTCTTCACCGCCAACGACCAGCTGGTGGAGGCCCAGCGCATCCGCCAGCGGACGGAGTACGACATGGAGATGATGCAGGAGCTGGGGTACTGCTCCGGCATCGAGAATTACTCCCGGGTCATCTCCGAGCGCCCGGTGGGCTCCGCCCCCATGACGCTGCTGGACTTCTTCCCGGAGGACTTCGTGCTGTTTGTGGACGAGAGCCACGTGACGCTGCCCCAGGTGCGGGCCATGTACAACGGGGACCACGCCCGGAAGGACAGCCTGGTGAAGTACGGCTTCCGTCTGCCCTGCGCCTACGACAACCGCCCTTTGAAATTCGAGGAGTTCGAGGGCCGCATCGGGCAGGCGGTGTTTGTCTCCGCCACGCCCGGCCCCTACGAGCGGGAGCGGGCGGACCAGGTGGTGGAGCAGGTCATCCGCCCCA
>CANRYZ010000112.1 GCA_947644365.1 uncultured Oscillibacter sp.
TTCAGCCAGGGGATGATGATGGATGTATCCAGGCCGCCGGAATAGGCCAGCACAATCTTCTTGATGTCGTTCTTATTCTTCATAACAGGGTCCTCCCTCGTGTAATTTGATGATAGGTGCATTATACGCCTCGCGTGTATATTTATTCAATTGTGAGATTGTACAAGATTCCGGCGGGGGACTGGCGGATTTTGCATATTTTGAGAAAGTGTGGCAGATGGGGATGATGCTCGCCCTGGCGGGCGGGGCGGGATTCAGCCATGTCGATGGCTGGTCCGGGGTTGCACCCCCCATTTTCTTTTCTCCTCTTGCGGAGAAAAGAAAACGGGCCGTGCACGGTCCAAAAGAAAAGAGACGCTTTTGGAGCTTGCGGGAGCCTCGCGCTTCGATAGAGGGGTGCGCAGCGGGCTTGATGCGTGGACGCATGGACGTTCTTCTCTTCCCGCGCTTCGCGCCTGGCCGGTCCCGTGTGGGACGCTCTCTTCATCTACCGCCGGGACATGGAGACGCACTGAACAAAACCGTTTTCTTTCGGGGGATATGATACGATTTGCAGGACTGCCGTCCTCAGCGGCCTGTCTCTCACAATTTTGCAATTTTTTTAAATTAAGGTGATATCACTCTGATGTCAATTCCTTCACAAACATGTTTTTTTGTGCTATGTTGTTATCAAAAAATCAGAAGGAGGGATTTTATGCAATTCAAGCGTATCCGAGAACTGCGGGAGGAGAAAAAACTGACCCAGCGGCAGATGGCGGAGCTATTGCAAATCAGCCGCAGCGCCTATTCCCGCTACGAGCGCGGGGCCGCAGACATTCCCCTGGAGGTCATCTGCGGTCTCGCGTGCATCCATCACACCAGCGTTGACTATCTCGCGGAGTGCACCGACAAGAGGGCCCCCCGGGGCAAACAGGAGTGAGGACGGCGGGCCGTCCTCACTCCTGTTCATATTTATACCATTTTCTCCGGCCGAACCGTCTCGTCGAACTCCTCCGCCGTCAAAAGCCCCAGGGCCAGCACCGCCTCTTTCAGTGTCGTGCCCTCGTGGAGGGCCTTCTTGGCGCACGCCGCCGCCCGCTCATAGCCAATCTTCGGCGTGAGGCAGGTCACCAGCATCAGGGAGCTGTTCAAATTCTCCCCCATCTTCTCCGCGTCGGGGACGATCCCCTCCACGCAGCGGGTCCGGAAGGAGTCCATGGCGTCCGCCAGGAGATTGGCGGAGAGCAGGAAGTTATAGGCCGACACCGGCAGAAATACATTGAGCTGAAAATTTCCCTGGCTGGCGGCGAAGCCGATGGCGGCGTCGTTCCCCATGACCTGCACCGCCGCCATGGTGACGGCCTCGCACTGGGTGGGATTCACCTTGCCGGGCATGATGGAGCTGCCGGGCTCATTCTCCGGGATGCGGAGCTCCCCCATGCCGCACCGGGGCCCGCTGGCCTCCCAGCGGATGTCGTTGGCGATCTTCATCAAATTCGCCGCCAGGGCTTTCAGCGCCCCGTGGGCAAAGACCAGGGCGTCCTTGCTGGTGAGGGCGTGGAACTTGTTGCCGTCCGGCCGGAAGGGAAAGCCCGTCAGCCGCCGGAGCTCCCCGCACACGGCCTCGTCGTAGCCCCTGGGGGCGTTGAGGCCGGTGCCCACGGCGGTGCCGCCGATGGCCAGGCGCCCCAGCTCCTCCAGGGAGGCCCGCAGCATCCGGCAGGGGGCCTCCACCAGCTCCCGCCAGCCGGAGACCTCCTGGGCGAATTTCAGCGGCGTGGCGTCCTGGAGGTGGGTGCGGCCGATGCGGATCAGGTCCGGGTACGCCTCCTCCAGGCTCCGGAAGGCCCCCGCCAGCCGCTCCGCCGCCGGGAGCACCTGCCGCTCCACCGCCAGGGCCGCGGCGATGTGCAGGGCCGAGGGGTAGGTGTCGTTGCTGGACTGGGAGGCGTTGACGTGGTCGTTGGGGTGGAGCCTGACGCCCCGCTCCCCCGTCAGGTGGGCGATGACCTCGTTGACGTTCATGTTGGTCTGGGTGCCGCTGCCGGTCTGCCAGACCACCAGGGGAAACTCCTCCTCCCACTTCCCCGCCCGGATCTCCTCACAAACGGCGGCGACGGCGGCGGCCTGCTCCTCCGTCAGCTTGCCCGCGGCGGCGTTGGCCCGGGCGCAGGCCTCTTTCAGGTAGGCGAAGGCGGCGATGATCTCCCGGGGCTGGCGCTGCCCGCCGATTTTGAAATTCTCCAGGCTCCGCTGGGTCTGGGCCCCCCAATGGCGCTCCGCCGGGACCGCGACCTCTCCCATGGTGTCGTGCTCGATGCGGGTATTCATAGACGCTCCCCCTGTATTTTAATGTGCAGCCCGCCGTCTCAGCGGTCCGAGCGGCTTTGGGCGGATAGATCGCAGGGCTTGTAGGCGGAGGTCAGCACCTTCTCAAAAACCGGCGCCTCCGGCTCCTCCACCCGCCGCAGGATCTGCTCCCCGGCGGCGCTGCCCAGCTCCTCCACCGGCTGGATGATGGAATCCATGCGGCTGGAATAAAGCTGATAAAAATCGTAATCATAATCTACGAAGCTGACCAGGTCAATATCCTCCGCCAGCCGGATGTTCTTGAGGTTCAGATAGCTGATGGTCTCCAGGGACATCAGGCCCTGGCAGACGATGAGCGCGTCGCACCCCCGCTCCAGCAGCTTCTCCAGGCAGACCCGGGCGCTGTTCTCCATGGAGTCACCGTACTGGACCAGCTCCTCCTCCTGGACCAGGCCGCAGTCCGCCACCGCCTGCTGATAGGCGAAGATCCGCTCTTTCGTGGTGGACAGGCGCGGCAGCCCCCCGATGATGCCCACCCGGCGGGCCCCCTTCCCCGCCAGACGGCACACGCTGCGGTAGATGGGCTGGAAGTTGGACACGCAGATGGAGGAGTATTTCTTCTCCTCAAAGGTGCGGTCCACCAGCACCACCGGGAAGCCCGCGGGGATCAGACTGTCGAACCGGGCGAAATCGTCTATGGTGCTGGCGATCAGCAGCCCGTCCACCAGCCCCGCGGTGAGGAGCCGGATGGTGTTCTCCTCCCGCTCCATGTTCTCCTTGGTGTTGGCGATGATGAGATGGTAGCCCCGGGCGGAGAGCTGGTTCTCCACCGCCTCGATCATGGTGGCGAAAAACTTGTTGGAGATGTCCGGCACGATAAAGCCGATGGTCTTCTTCTTCCCCGTGCGAAAGCTCCGGGCGGAGGCGTCCGGCGTGTAGCCCAGCTCCGCAATGGCCTGGTAGACCTTCTCCTTGGTCTCCCCGGAGACGTAGCGCGTATTGTTGATCGTGTGGGACACCGTGGCGGTGGACACCCCCGCCAGCCGGGCCACATCGCTGATGGTCACTTTCATTTTGCCCACTCCTTGCGCAAAGGTTGCTTTCTTTGCGTAATCCAATTTGCGTAATCAATTAACAGTATAGGATACTCCCCCTTTTTCGTCAAGTTTTTTCCCGGGGATTTTCCGCAAACCCCAGTTTTTTTGAGATTCTATTATCAAAAATTAACAACCTTGTAAGGCGATTGTTATTTGAAATGACAATTGTCAAAAAGCTGACAGTGTGGTACGATACTTCTGGAAAATCGGTTGGGCAAATCGTTTACGCAAACGTTTCGACATTGCAGACACTATAATTATATGGAAAAGGAGCAAACATCTATGAAAGCTAAGATTGGTATCAATGGTTTTGGCCGCATCGGCCGCATCGTGTTCCGCGCCGCTCTGAAGCGGGACGACGTGGAGGTTGTGGGCCTGAACGACCCCTTCATGAATCCCGAGTATATGGCCTATATGCTGAAGTATGACTCCGTCCACGGCAAGTTCCCCGGCGAGGTCTCCTACACCGCCGACGCCCTGGTGGTGGACG
>CANRYZ010000113.1 GCA_947644365.1 uncultured Oscillibacter sp.
GGTCTCCTCCCACAACCTGCGGGAGCTGGAGGACGTGTGCGACCACGTGGGCATTATGGACCACGGGAAGGTGCTGCTGGAGCGGAGCCTGGCCCAGCTGCAGGACAATATGGTGAAGCTCCAGGTGGTGTTCCAGGACGGCGTGACGGAGGTCCCGGAGGACCTGCCGGTGCTCCACGCGTCCAAGATCGGGCGCATCCACACCCTGATTATGCGGATGAACGCCCAGGAGGCCGCGGACCGGCTGGCGGCGTACAGCCCCCTGCTGGTGGACGCGGTGCCCCTGACGCTGGAGGAGATCTTTATTTACGAGCTGGGAGGTGCGAACTATGCCGTCAAAGACATCGTACTTTAATAAAGCGCTGTTCCGGAAGAACCTCACCCGGTTCTGGCCCCTGTGGGGCGGGGCGTCCTTCATCGGGGCGCTGTTCCCCCTGGCGCTGCTGTCCCGCCTGCTGCGGGGCTGGGTCGTCGACACGGTTCTGGAGATGACCTGGAAATACTACCATGTGGTCCGGGAGGCCCTGCCTTTCGTGTGCCTGTTTTACGGTCTCCTGTGCGCCCTGGCGGTCTGGAGCTACCTGTGCGGCAGCCGCAGCGTGGGACTGCTGCACACCCTGCCCATCCGGCGGGAGGGGCTGTTCGTGACGAATTTTCTCTCGGGCTACGCCATGGTGCTGATCCCCTTTGGCGTCACCGGGGCGCTGAGCGTGCTGGTGACGGCGGCTTTCGGCATCCTCGACCCCGTGGGATTGGGGGTGACCGTCCTGGCGGTGCTGGGGGAGAGCTTCTTCTACTTCTCCAGCGCCACGCTTGCGGCCTTCATCACCGGCAATCTCTTCGCCATGCCGGCCCTGTACCTCCTGCTCCACTTCCTGGAGGCCATTTTGGACCTGCTGCTGTCCTATTTTGCCCAGGGGTTCATCTTCGGCCTCAGCACCGACTACACCGGCGCCCTGGAGTTTCTGTCCCCCACGGTGCATCTCATCAATGAGGTGCGGGTGGACGCGGAGTATATGGAGCGCACCAACTATGCCGGGGAGTACCTGTCCAGGGAGATGGTCTCCGTCCGGCTGGAGGGCCTCTGGCTCATCGCCGTGTACGCCCTGGCGGGAGCGGCGCTGCTGGCCCTGGCCTTCGCCCTGTACCGCCGCAGAAGAAGCGAGCGGGCCGGCGAGGTGGTGGCCGTGGGCTGGATGCGGCCCTTCTTCCGGTACGGAATCGCGGGCCTGGCGGCATTGCTGGGGGGTCAGCTGATCTACAGCCTGTTTTTGGACGGCGAGTATTTCCAGGTGGTCCCCCTGGCGCTGTGCATGATGGTGGCCGGGGCCGTGGGGTACTACGCCGCATCCATGCTGCTGGCCAAGACCTTCCGGGTCTTTCGGGGCAGCTGGAGAGGGCTGGCGCTGACGGCGGCCGGCGCGGCGCTGGCCTGCGGCCTTTTGAAGGCGGACGTTCTGAACGTGGCCGGCCGGGTGCCGGAGATCGACCAGGTCCGGGAGGTGCAGCTCTACCTGGAGGGAGACAACTATGAATTCCGCCCCGGTGAGGAGGACGCGCTGCTGGAGCAGGTCCGGGCCGTCCACGCCGCCATTGCCGCGGACCGGGACTACATTTTGAGCCTGGACGATGAGACCCTTGCCAACAAGCAGGCGGAGCGGACCTGGACCTATCTCAGCCTGGCCTACGTCACCAGGGGCGGCGAGAAGGTGAACCGGCGCTACAGCGTGCCCCTGACCCGGGAGCGCCTGGGCCAGTCCGGCACCTATGACAATCTGCTGGATAAGCTGATCAACAGCCAGGAGATGCGCCTCAAGCGCATCCACGCCTCCGGCGACGGCTATGAGCCCGTGGGCGGCAGCCTCTACCTCAACGCCCGGGGCGAGGGCGTGGAGCTTAGCGACCGGGAGGCCGCCGCCATTCTGGAGGCCGTCGCCCGGGACGCCCTGGCGGACCGCTGGGGCCGGGTGGACTGGCTGGAGGACGGCAAAGCCCGGGAGGGTGAGGCCTACGCCATGGGCCTGGACCTGAACTTCCTCCGGGAGGCGGAGGGCATCCAGGCGGGCGACTGGATCAGCATCACCGTCCGTCCCGGCATG
This sequence comes from uncultured Oscillibacter sp., assembly GCA_947644365.1. Taxonomy (GTDB): domain Bacteria; phylum Bacillota; class Clostridia; order Oscillospirales; family Oscillospiraceae; genus Oscillibacter. The sequence goes on from CANRYZ010000113.1 coordinate 2,100, forward strand.
ACCGCCACCACCGCCTGCCTCCTGGAGCTGGGCCTGGTGCGGAGCGAGGACCTGGTGACCCGGGCGGAGCTGTACCCGGAGGAGTACGAGAGCGTCCGGGAGGCCCGTCCGGCGGCGGAGGAGATAGTCTACCCGGAGACCGCTTTCCATACCGTCGTGGTCACGGGGACCGTGGGCTGAGCCATGGAGCGGTATGAATCCCGGCGCGGGAGGCGGCTGAACCCCCGGTTTGTGATCCTGTGCGCCGTGCTGGCGTGCCTGACTCTGGCGGTGATCGCCGTGGGGCTCTCCAGGCTGCTGGGGGGCCCGCCTCCGGCGGAGGACGTGCCCGTGCCGGACTATGTGGAAAAGGACTATCTCACCGTCAACCCCTGGTCCCGCCCCGGAGACCCGCTGAAAAAGATCCGAGGCGTGGTGATCCACTATGTGGGCAACCCCGGCACCACGGCGGAGGCCAACCGGAATTATTTCGAGTCCCTCTCCTCCGGAAAGGACGGGACTTACGCCTCCAGCCACTTTATCATCGGCCTGGAGGGGGAGGTGGTCCAGTGCGTCCCCCTGACGGAGATCGCCTACGCCTCCAACAGCCGCAACGACGACACGGTGTCCGTGGAGGTCTGCCACCCGGACGAGACGGGGGTGTTCAACCGCCCCGCCTATGATCGCTGCGTGGCTTTGACGGCGTGGCTGTGCCACACGTTTCAGCTCAAGCCGGAGAGGGACGTGATCCGCCACTACGACGTGACGGGGAAGCTGTGCCCCCTGTACTACGTGGAGGACCCGGCGGCCTGGGACGCCCTTCTGGAGGACGTGGCGGCGGCGGTGGAGGACCTGGAGGCCGCGGAGCGGGCGGACGGAAAAAATTCCTGAAAAAATTTTTGGGAAATGTGAAACAAAAGGGCCCGCTCTTTCGTCTTATAAATAGAGGGAGCCTGTGAGAGGCCCCGCTGTGTGAAAATTTGGGAAGGGAGCCTTCTGGATATGGAACAAACAAGGAACGCGGAAAATCTGTGGCGGGTGTGGGTGGATAACCACCGGCGCATCGTGTCCTTCCACGAGGAGGAGGGCTGCCAGCTCATTGAGTTTCGCAGCCGGGAGCTGTTTTGGAGCTGCGTGGAGCAGTATACCGGGAAGCAGTACAGATACCAATAAAGATAGAGGGGACCGCGGGGGCGGTCCTCTCTTTTTCGCCTTCCCTGGCGGTGAGAGGGGATTTTTATTCCTGGCGGAATCCGCCCCACGGGGGCGGGACGACAAGCCCGCCGGAGCCCGGCGGGCTTGGGGGCTGCACCCCCCATTTCT
>CANRYZ010000114.1 GCA_947644365.1 uncultured Oscillibacter sp.
TGAACGTGGTCTACCAGCTCTGCGACCGGGTGCTGGTGATGAAGCAGGGCCGCATCGTGGAACAGGGGACTGTGGCGGAGATTTTTGAGCATCCGAAAGAGGATTACACGCGGCAGCTGCTGGCCGCCGCGGAATAGACGCACCCGCACGCCGTCCTGCCGGCAAAAGTCCGTACGGATATTGACTATGAAACACTTTTTCCTCCAACATAAAAAACTGCACATCTGGCTTCTCTCCGCCCTGGGCGTCCTGCTGGCCCTCCGGCTGTGCCGGGGGAACCGGGTCTGGATGAACGCCCTGGCGGAACACGTCACCATCCCCCTGCGGCGGGGGCTGGGAGAGCTGTGCTACCGGGTGGATTTCTCCGTTATGGAGGCGATCTATGTCCTGGCGGCCCTGCTGGCCCTGGCGTACGTGATCTGGAGCGCCGCCGCCGTAGTCCGGGCCAGGGGCCGCCGGGGAAGCCGGGCCTATAGCGCCCTCCTGGGCGCCGCCTGCGCCGCCGTCACGGTCTACACCCTATTCTTCTTCCTGTGGGGCCTCAGCTTCTGGACGGACAGCTTTCAGGACAAGTCCGGCGTCTATGCCCAGCCCGTGGCCCCGGAGGACCTCACAGCGGTGACGGCCTATTTCGCCCAGCAGACGGCCCTCTCGGCAAGCGCCGTCCCCCGGGACGAAAACGGCGTGTTCGCCGTGTCCTGGCAGGAGATCGTGGCGGACAGCCCCCATGTCTACGACGCGCTGGAGGAGGAGTTCCCCTTCCTGGCCTTTGAGGACAAGGGGGTGAAGCCCATGTTCTTCTCCCGTCTCATGAGCCGGATGGACTTCACCGGCTTCTACTGCGCCTACACCGGGGAGTCCAACGTGAACATCGACAGCCCCGCCTGCCTCCTGCCCTCCACCGCGGCCCACGAGCTGGCCCACCAGCGGGGCGTCGCCTCGGAGCAGGAGTGCAACTTCCTGGCGGTGCTGGCCTCCACCACCAGCGAAAACCCCGCCTATGTCTACTCCGGCTGGCTCATGGGGTACATCTACCTGGGCAACGCCCTGTACTCCCTGGACCCGGAGACCTACTGGGCCCTTCGGGAGACTCTGCCGGAGACGGTCCAGGCAGACCTGGCGTATAACAACGCCTACTGGGCCCAGTTCCGGGACTCCGCCGCCAAAAAGGTCTCCAACAAGGTCTACGACAGTATGCTCAAGGCCTACGGCGACGAACGGGGCATCCAGTCCTACGGCACCGTAGTGGATCTCCTGGTGGCGTATTACAAATAACAAATGCGACCCCCGGAGCAGCGCTCCGGGGGTCGGCCAGCTTGCCGAAAATACTTTTTCGGCAAGCTGGCCGGGGTTTTCAAAACTTTGAAAAGTTCTGAAAACCCCTGATTTGAATGGCGCAGGGAACCCCTCTTGGGTTCCCCGCACACACCCCTCCTTACCGTCGAATACATTCCCCGCGTTTTTCGACAGCCTGAACGACCCCCGGAGCAGCGCTCCGGGGGTCGCTTCTGCGTTTTACCGCTTGAGGTACTCGCTGGGGTCCACGGGTTCGCCGTCCTTGGCGACGGAGAAGTGGAGATGGGGCCCCTGGGCGGACTCCGCCGCCGCGGTGCGGCCCACCGCGCCGATGATCTGTCCCGCAGAGACGGTCTCCCCCGCCTCCACGTTGGGCCGGGCCTGGAGGTTGGAGTAGGTGGTCTCATAGCCGCCGTCGTGGCGGATCACCACCGTGGTGCCCATCAGCGGGTCGTCTGTCACCGAGGCCACGGTGCCGGAGCTGGCCGAGAGCACGGTGGTGCCCTGCACGGCGGAGATGTCGATGCCGTCATGGGTCCGCCAGTCCCCCAGGGTCTCGCTGTACACCAGCTGGTCCACGGCAAAGACGGTCACCACCTCCCCGTTCAGGGGCGAGACGATCAGCCTGGGGGCCTCCACCACCACCGGAGTGTCGTCCACTGGAACCTCCGGCATGGGGGGCGGTGCCTCCCGCTCCGGGGGCCCGGCCGTCTCCTCCTCCGCTGGGGCGATGGTCTCCACCAGGGCCGGAAGCTCCGGCGCGGCGGACGTCTCGGCGTCCTCCGGCGCCGCGGGGGCGATGAACCCCGCGTCCGGGGGCGCGGGGTCCTCCTCCGCGGGCTTGTCCCGGCCCGCGAACAGGGCGAAGCTGCCCCCCACGCCCACGGCCAGGACGCACAGGGCCAAAACCGCGTAGAACCCGGCGCTGCCAAAAATCGACTTCCATTTGTTCATTGCTTGTCCCTCCCTTAAATTGGTACAGGGAGAGTATGGACAGGTTTTCCGGGAGTTATACAGACCGGGCCGGAGACTTCCCCCGGTCCTCAGATTTTTATTGCTTTTGCCCCGCCGTTATGGTATAAAAAAGCCAGAAACCTAAATTTTACACAGGAGGATGGAATATGGAGAGCAACGTACGTCCCGCCGATATGCGGCGGATCAACACGGCAGAGCTGGCGGAGGCCTTTATCGCGGAGCAGGTGGAAAAAGTCCGGGCCCAGGTGGGGGACAAAAAGGTGCTTCTGGCCCTCAGCGGCGGCGTGGACTCCTCCGTGGTGGCCGCCCTGCTGATCCGCGCCATCGGGAAGCAGCTGGTCTGCGTCCACGTGAATCACGGCCTCATGCGCAAGGGCGAGAGTGAGCAGGTCATTGAGGTGTTCCGGAATCAGCTGGACGCCAACCTGATCTACGTGGACGCCACGGACCGTTTCCTGGACCTGCTGGCCGGCGTGGACGAGCCGGAGCGCAAGCGGAAGATCATCGGCGGCGAGTTCATCAAGGTCTTTGACGAGGAGGCCCGCAAGCTGGAGGGCATCACCTTCCTGGCCCAGGGGACCATCTACCCCGACATCCTGGAGAGCGACGGGGTCAAGGCCCACCACAACGTGGGCGGCCTTCCCGAGGAGATGCACTTCAAGCTGGTGGAGCCGGTAAAGCTCCTCTTTAAGGACGAGGTCCGGGTAGTGGGCAAGGCCCTGGGCCTGCCGGTTTCCATGGTGGAGCGCCAGCCCTTCCCGGGGCCGGGCCTGGGCGTGCGGTGCCTGGGGGCCATCACCCGGGACCGCCTGGCGGCCCTGCGGGAGTCCGACGCCATCCTCCGGGAGGAGTTCGCCAAGGCGGGCCTGGCGGACCAGATCTGGCAGTTCTTCACCGTAGTGCCGGACTTCCGCTCCACCGGCGTGCGGGACGGCAAGCGGGCCTTCGACTGGCCGGTGATCATCCGGGCCGTCAACACCGTGGATGCCATGACCGCCACGGTGCCCCAGCTCCCCTGGGCGGTGCTGGAGACCGTTACCCGCCGCGTCCTGGCGGAGGTGCCGGGGGTCTGCCGGGTGCTGTATGACCTGACGCCGAAGCCCATTGGGACCATCGAGTGGGAAT
>CANRYZ010000115.1 GCA_947644365.1 uncultured Oscillibacter sp.
TTGTTTTGCTGCTTTGACGCATCGTCCCTAGCTTCTCTTCCCGCGCTTCGCGCCTAGTCGGTCCCGTGCGGGGAAGAGAGTACGTCTACCGGCGATAGGAGGGTAGTCCTGCCCAAACGTGCCAGGCTAGGCGCGAAGCGCGGGAAGAGAAGAACATCTATGCGTCCACGCATCAAGTCTGCTGAGCGCCCTTCAATCGAAGCGTGAAACTCCCGCAAGTGCCAAAAGCGCCTCTCTTTTCTCTTCCACCGTGCACGGCGCATTCTCTTTTCTCTGGCAAGACAGAGAAAAGAGAATGGGGGGTGCATTCCCAGCACGGGCAAAGCCCGTGCGCCGTCCCGCGCCCGAGGCGCGACACCCCTCGTCCCCGGCCCGTGGCCGGTTTCCCCCGTCCCCGCCCAGAGGGCGGAAAAACCCCCGTCCCGCCCCCCGTGGGGCGGCACCCAGCCCACACAAAATCCCCGTGCAAAACCGCACAAAACATGATACAATGGTCTCGAAGAGAAAGAGAGGACCAGCCATGACCAAAGAGGAAGCCCTGAAAACCTATTTCGGCTACGACGCCTTCCGGGGCGGACAGGAGGCGGTGATCGACGCCCTTTTAAGCGGCCGGGACGCCCTGGCCATCATGCCCACCGGGGCGGGAAAGTCGGTGTGCTATCAGATTCCCGCACTGCTGCTGCCGGGAATCACCCTGGTGATCTCGCCCCTGGTGTCCCTCATGCGGGACCAGGTGACGGCCCTGGTGCAGATGGGCGTCCCGGCGGCGTTTCTGAACAGCAGCCTCACCTTCCGCCAGTACCTGCTGGCCCTGGACCGGGCCAGGGAGGGGCGGTACAAGATCATCTACGTGGCCCCGGAGCGGCTGGAGACCGAGGGCTTTCGCTCCTTCGTCCAGGCGGCGGACGTCTCCCTGGTGGCGGTGGACGAGGCCCACTGTATCTCCCAATGGGGCCAGGACTTCCGGCCCTCCTACCTGAATATTCCCGCTTTTGTCTCCTCGCTGCCCCACCGGCCCCCGGTGGGGGCCTTCACCGCCACCGCAACGCCGGATGTGAAGGAGGATATTGAAAATCTGCTGAACCTGCGGGACCCCTTCCGGATGGCCACCGGCTTTGACCGGGAGAACCTGTACTTCGAGGTCCGCCAGCCCGGCGACAAGAGAGCCGCCCTGCTGGAGCTGGTGCGGGGCCGCCCCGGCAAGTGCGGCATCGTGTACTGCACCACCCGCAAGGCGGTGGAGGAGGTGTGCCAATTCCTGCAGGACCGGGGAATCCCCGCCGCCCGGTATCACGCGGGGCTGGAGGCGGAGGAGCGCCGCCAAAATCAGGAGGATTTTCTCTACGACCGGGCGCAAGTGATGGTGGCCACCAACGCCTTCGGCATGGGCATCGACAAGTCCGACGTGCGGTACGTGGTCCACTACAACATGCCCAAGGACATGGAGAGCTACTACCAGGAGGCGGGCCGGGCGGGCCGGGACGGCCTGCCCGCCTCCTGCGTGCTGCTGTACAGCGGCCAGGACGTGCGGACGGGCGAGTATCTCATCACCCACGGCGAGGCCCGGGAGGGCCTGGACGAAGCCGCGGCGGAGCGGCTGCGGGAGCGGGATCTCCAGCGCCTGCGGCAGATGACCGGCTACTGCCGCACCCGGCACTGTCTGCGCCAGCACATTCTGCGCTATTTCGGCCAGGACGAGCCGGACTACTGCGGCACCTGCTACAACTGCCTCCACAATTTCAAGGAGGTGGAGGTGGGCCGGGAGGCCCAGGCCATCGTCCGGTGCATCGCGGAGACGGGCCAGCACTTCGGCGTGGGCGTCATCGCGGAGACTCTCTGCGGGGCCGGCACCGACCGGGTGCGGAAATACCGCATGGAGCGCCAGGCCAGCTACGGCGCGCTGGAGGACCTGACCCAGAAGGCCGTGCGGGAGCGCATCCGCTTCCTGCTGGACGAGGAGATTCTCACCCTCTCGCCGGGACAGTACCCGGTGCTCCTGCTGGGGGAGCGGGCGGAGGACGTCGCCCGGAACGGCCCGGCGCTGTACATGCGGACCCTGGAGGAGGACCGGCCCGCCGCCGTGAGCCGCCGTCCGGTGCCCACGGAGCTGGAGGGCGGCCAGGCGGAGCTCTTCGGCCGCCTCCGGGCCCTGCGGGCCCGGATCGCCCGGCGGCAGGGCGTGCCGGCATACGTGGTGTTCTCCGACAAGACCCTGCGGGAGATGGCGGTCCTCCAGCCCCGGACCATGGAGGCGCTGCGGACCGTCGGCGGCGTGGGCGACGCCAAGGCCAGCCGCTACGGCAGGGCGTTTCTGGAGGAGATCGAAGACTTTTTCGGTTGACAGCGCCGGCCCCGCAAGACGCAAACACCCCCGCAGGTCCAAAGGACCTGCGGGGGTATTTTTCAAAACCGGCGGCTCTCAAAACTTCTCCGCAAGAGCCGCGGACCGCTCCGGCGAAACGCGCGCCGGCCATTACGGATAGCTCCTCCTCGCAGCAGGTGATAAGGCCCCGCTCCTTGCCGGCGGCAGGAGCCGCCTCAGATTCCGCCCGAGGCGGTGTTGACGCGAGAGCGGCCCACGGCCAGTCTCACTCGATCTCCGCAATTTTGACAGGCCGCCCCTCCTTCAGGGACTTATCCGCGGCGGCGGCGATCAGGATGGGGTAGAGGCCGTCCTCGCCGGTGACCTGGGGCTCCGTGCCGTTGAGAAGCGCCTGGGCAAACGCCCTCTGCTCCGCGGCAAAGGCCATGGTGTAGCGGTCCCACATGATCTTGTAGCAGGCGCTGGAAACCGTGCCGTCCGCCCCGTAGCAGGCGGCGTTGTTGGGGGTGTCGTTTCCGTCCATCACCGCGCCCTCGGACCCGAAGACCTCCACCCGCTGGTCGTAGCCGTAGACGGCTCTCCGGCTATTGTCGATAACGCCCATGGCGCCGTTCTCAAATTTCAGTGTGACCACGGCGGTGTCCACGTCCCCCGCCTCGCCGATGGCCGGGTCTACCAGCACGGCTCCGCAGGCAAACACCTCCGTGACCTCGGACCCCGCCAGGAAGCGGGCCATATCGAAATCGTGGACCATCATATCGTAGAAGATGCCGCCGGAGACCTTCACGTAGTCGATGGACGGGGGCTCGGGGTCCCGGGAGCTGATCTTCACCAGGTTGACCCTGCCCGCCTTCCCCGCCCGGACGGCCTCATAGACGGCCCGGTGGTTGTGGTCAAACCGGCGGTTGAAGCCCACCTGGAGCTTCACGCCCGCCTTCTCCGCCTCGGCGATGACCTCCCGCACCCGCTCGATCCGGTAGTCCACCGGCTTCTCCACGAACACGTCCTTCCCCGCCCG
>CANRYZ010000116.1 GCA_947644365.1 uncultured Oscillibacter sp.
AGGAGAAGGCCACCCGCAGGCCCTTGTTCAGGCTCTCGGAGGCGGCCTGCGCGGTGCGGGCGTTGGAGTTGGTGGCGATCTTCATGCCGATGAAGCCGGCCAGCATGGAGAAGACGCCGCCGGTGACAAAGGCGAAGGGGGTGAACTTGGAGAGCATCTGCCCGCCGGTGGCGAAGGCCAGGACCAGCAGGATGATGAACACCACCACAAAGACCTTGAATACCGTTGTGTACTGCTGCTTCAGGTAGGCGTTGGCGCCGGCGCGGATATTGGCCGCAATTTTCTGCATCCGCTCGGTGCCCTCGGAGTAGGCCATCACCTTTTTGGCCTGCATAAGCGCGAACAGGCCGGCGACGATGGCGCCGATGAATCCGATCCAAAACAAATTTTCCATACTTCCACTCCTTTTGCGTTGTTACTGGGTGTTCTCTTATTGTAGCATACGTGAACGTTTTTTCAAGTAAATCTTACGCTATATTTTACGCAAACGTTGTAACTTTTACCTTTTGCATAAAATAGCGGTAGGGATTCATTGCAGATTGCCCCAATTTCCGTAAAATTTTGCGTGATTTTCGGCGTTTTATAGCGCAAATTTCGTTAACGAGCTGACAAAAAATTGGAAGGCCCTTGGGGCCTCCCAGAAAAATGCGTTTTTTTGCGTGAAACTCCGCGGGATTTTGCGTGAAAATTTGCGGACCGTGGCCGCCCTCAGCTGACCAGCTGGAAGTCGGTAAAGACCCAGCGGCCGTCCACATAGGCGTAGGGGAAGGACCAGCACTCCAGCCCAATCACGGCGTCCCGGGCGGGGTCCAGCAGCTCCACCGAGACCTCCAGGGAGTAGGTCCGGCCGTCCACCTGGACCGCCTCCACCTGGACCGTGCCCTTGCCGCCGTCCCGGTCTCTTCCGGAGAACGAGACGTGCAGCGCCCCGTCCACGTCCCGATAGTAGGGCCGGGGGCCGCCCAGGGCCAGCAGGCGGTCCGTCAGCTCGGCGGAGAACAGGCTCCGCAGATAGGCCCGCAGGTCGTCCAGGGTCTCCATGCCGGGGTACTCCACCCTGCGGTAGGCCGCGCCGTCCAGCCGGACGGTCTCGCCGCTGTCCGGCAGGGGGGCCAGGTCAAACCAGCCGTAGGCCTCCTCCGCCCGGTAGTAGGCGGCCAGGATCTCCTCCTCCAGCAGCGGGCGGGCCTCCGACTCCAGCTGGGTGGCGGTGAGCCCGGCGCCGGTCTCCAGGGCCTGGGCGGAATCGTCCTCCTCCGCCGGGGAGGACACGGCGGCGCTTCCACAGCCGGACAGCAAAAGCGACAGCAGCAGCCACAGGCAGATCCGTTTTTTCATCCCGCTTCCCCCCTCTTTCCCCCGGACGGCGCACGCTGTCCGGGGCGTTTTTCTCTCCCCTTCAGCGTATCATATTTCGCTTCAAAATGCTACGGAAATTTTCCCTTTTTTTCACCTTTTTTCCGCTTTTTTTGCGGCGGTCTTTGTTGTGTTTTTCCCATAGATCAGGTAAAATAGAATATTATGGATATGATGAGGGAGGAACCGGCGATGAAACTGGTATCCTGGAACGTAAACGGCCTGCGCTCCTGCCTGGGGAAGGGCTTTCTGGACTTCTGCGCCTTTGCCGACGCGGACGTGATCTGCCTGCAGGAGACGAAGATGCGCCCGGAGCAGGCGGAGTTCGACCTGCCCGGCTACGCCCGCTACTGGAACAGCGCCGACAAGGCGGGCTACTCCGGCACGGCGGTCTTCACCCGCCGCCGGCCCCTGGCGGTGACGTACGATTTCGGCATCGACGAGCACCGCCACGAGGGGCGGGTCATCACGGCGGAGTACCCGGAGTTCTACCTGGTGTGCTGCTACACGCCCAACTCCAAGGACCAGCTGGCCCGGCTGGACTACCGGCTGGCCTGGGAGGACGACATCCGGGAGTACCTGCTGGACCTGGACGGGAGGAAGCCCGTGGTCTACTGCGGGGACCTGAACGTGGCCCACCGGGAGATCGACCTGAAAAATCCCCAGAGCAACCGGCGGAATCCCGGCTTCTCCGACGAGGAGCGGGAGAAGATGACCCGTCTGCTGGAGAGCGGATTTGTGGACACCTTCCGGGCGCTGTACCCCGACAAGACGGGGGCGTACTCCTGGTGGAGCTACCGCTTCAACGCCAGGAGGAACAACGCCGGATGGCGGATCGACTACTTCATCGTCTCCGAGAGGCTGAGGGGGCGGATTCGCAATGCGGACATCTGGAGTGAGGTGACCGGAAGCGATCACTGTCCGGTGGTCCTGGAGATCGATCTTTAGATTTACGATGTAAGCGGAATCCGGCCCACGAGGGCGGGATGGGGGATTGCCCGCCGCGGGCGGGGACGGGGGAATCCGGCCACGGGCCGGGGACGAAGGGCGTCGCGCCTCGGGCGCGGGACGGGGGTATCGCGCCTCGGGCGCGGGACGGCGCACGGGCTTTGCCCGTGCTGGGAATGCACCCCCCATTCTCTTTTCTCTGTCTTGCCAGAGAAAAGAGAATGCGCCGTGCACGGTGGAAGAGAAAAGAGAGGCGCTTTTGGCACTCGCGGGAGCCTCACGCTTCGATGGAGGGGCGCTCAGCAGACTTGATGCGTGGACGCATAGACGTTCTTTTCTTCCCGCGCTTCGCGCCTAGTCCCCGCCGTGCGGGGAAGAGGGTTTGTCTACCGGCGGTAGGAGGGCAGGCCTGCCCAAACGTGCCAGTCTAGGCGCGAAGCGCGGGAAGAGAAGCTAGGGACGATGCGTCAAAGCAGCAAAACAACCTGGTCGGCACTCGCAGATGCGGCAGAGCGCCCCCGCAAGGTACGCTGTCAGACGCAGCCGGTAGAGGGGTG
>CANRYZ010000117.1 GCA_947644365.1 uncultured Oscillibacter sp.
TGAATTGCCAATCCCCTACCGGCTGCGTCTGACAGCGTACCTTGCGGGGGCGCTCTGCCGCATCTGCAAGTACCTCCGAAGTTGTTTTGCTGCTTTGACGCATCGTCCCTAGCTGCTCTTCCCGCGCTTCGCGCCTGGCCTGGCACGTTTGGGCAAGTTTGCCCTCCTACTGCCGGTAGACGTACTCTCTTCCCCACACGGTGGGGACTAGGCGCGAAGCGCGGGAAGAGAAAAACGTCTATGCGTCTACCCATAATTTCCTGAGCGCCCTTCAATCGAAGAGTGAGGTTTCCGCGAGTGCCAAAAGCGCCTCTCTTTTCTCTTCCACCGTGCACGGCGCATTCTCTTTTCTCTGGCAAGACAGAGAAAAGAGAATGGGGGGTGCATTCCCAGCACGGGCAAAGCCCGTGCGCCGTCCCGCGCCCGAGGCGCGATACCCCTCGTCCCCGGCCCGTGGCCGGATTCCCCCGTCCCCGCCCGTGGCGGGACAACTCCCGTCCCCGCCCGCGGCGGGAACCCCCCGGAAAGGATCATTGCAATGAATATCAAACAAGCGAAACAAGAGATCACAAACACCCTGAAGGCCTATCTCGCCAGAGATGCCCTTGGCAACTATTTGATCCCGCCGATCCGCCAGCGGCCGATCCTGCTGATGGGCCCGCCGGGCATCGGCAAGACCCAGATCATGGAGCAGATCGCCGCGGAGACCGGCGTGGGCCTGGTGGCCTACACCATCACCCACCACACCCGCCAGAGCGCCGTGGGCCTGCCCTTCATCGAAAAGCGTACCTATGGCGGAGAGGAGTTCTCCGTCACCGAGTACACCATGAGCGAGATTCTGGCCTCCGTGTACCGGCTGATGGAGCGGACGGGCCTCAAGGAGGGCATCCTCTTCCTGGATGAGATCAACTGCGTCTCCGAGACCCTGGCCCCCATGATGCTCCAGTTTCTCCAGTGCAAGACCTTCGGCAACCAGCGCCTGCCGGAGGGGTGGCTCATCGCCGCGGCGGGGAACCCGCCGGAGTACAACAGGTCCGTCCGGGACTTCGACGTGGTGACGCTGGACCGGGTGAAACGCATTGACGTGGCGGAGGATTTCGCCGTGTGGAAGGAGTATGCCCGGGGCAGGGGCGTCCACGGGGCGGTGGTGTCTTATCTCGACATCAAAAAGGACCACTTCTACCGGGTGGAGACTACGGCGGAGGGGCTGGAATTTGCCACGGCCCGGGGCTGGGAGGACCTCAGCGAGCTGATCTGCGCCTATGAGAAGCTGGGCCTCCGGGTGAGCCGGGAGGTGGTGGGGCAGTACATCCAGATGCCCCGGATCGCCAAGGACTTTGCCAATTATTTGGAGCTGTACTACAAATACCAGCGGACCTACCACGTGGAGGACATCCTGAGCGGGACGTGGCAGCCCATCACCGTGTCGGAGCTGCGGAGCGCGCCCTTTGACGAGAAGCTGTCGGTCATGGGGCTGGTGCTCTCCCGCCTCAGCGGGGAGGCCCGGAACACCCGGATCCAGGACGCCCTGACCACCGCCCTTCACGCCGCGCTGACGGAGTTTAAGGCCAAAATCGGGGAGGCAGAGCCCCAGACGGTGCTGGCCCAATTGATCTGGAAGCGGCAGGAGACGCTGAAGCGGGACCGGGAGGCAGGCCGGCAGGACCGGGAGCGCCGGGACCTGGGCCAGCGGGAGATTCAGGCGCTGGAGGGATACCGCCAGCGTCTGTCTGCGGAGGGGATTTCGCCGGCGGAGGCCATGGACGCCGTCCGGAATTGGTTCCAGGAGGAGGTGGACCGCCGGGCCGCTCTGGGGGCGGAGACCGGGGCCATGTTTGACAACGCCTTCCGCTTTCTGGAGGAGACCTTCGGCGACAGCCAGGAGCTGGTGATCTTTGTGACGGAGATCACCGCCGGGTACGACGCCAGCTGGTTTGTGGAGAACTTCGGCTGCGAGGCCTACTTCCGGCACAACCGGGAACTGTTGTTTGACGACACCCGCCACCGGATTCGAGAGGAGATCGCCGCCGCCCGGGCGGCGGAACAGGAGGAAGGACATGACTGAGGAGCGGAAAAAGATCGAGGCCGTCCTGGATGAAAAGGTCCGGCCCGCCCTGCGGGCCCACGGCGGGGAGATTGAGATCGACCGCCTGGAGGACGGCGTGCTGTATGTGAAGCTGCTGGGCCAGTGCGCCGGCTGTCCCTCGGCGGACCTGACCAACGAGACGATTGTGGAGGCGGAGCTGGTGAAGGCCCTGCCGGAGCTGGTGCGGAGGGTGGCGGTAGTCCAGACCGTCAGCGACGAGCTGTGGGAGCAGGCGAAAAAGCTGCTGCGGGAGCATCATCTCTGAGAAATTGCGGATGTACAAAATGTGCGGATACTATAAAAAGACGGCATGGCCCCGGAGGCCATGCCGTCTTTACCGTTTGTTTATTTCATCAGCTCACAGACCAGATCCGTGTACCCGGAGGGGTCGTCCAACGGCAGTCCCGCGATGAGCAGGGCCTGGCTGTACAGCAGCGAGGCGTATTTCTTCGCCTTCTCCGGGTCCGCCTCCACGGCGGCGGCCAACGCCTGGAAGGCGGGGTGGTCCACGTTCAGCTCCAGGATGCGGTCGGCCTTGAGCGCAGCGTCGGGCTGGACCGCCTGGAAGTATTTCTCCATCTCAAAGCTCAGCCCCTCCCCGGCGGTGAGGCAGACGGGGTGGGATTTCAGCCGGGCG